>CAYMJJ010000054.1:1401-15917 GCA_964390445.1 uncultured Anderseniella sp. | reverse complement strand
CTGGTTACCGGGATTGCGCTGATCATCTGGCACCAGAGGTCGGTGTCGCGCCGGGTGGTGCGGCAGGTGGCTGCCGAGTGAGCAAGCCGGCCAAGGTCATCATTGTCGGGGCAGGCATGGGCGGGCTCGCCTGTGCCGCCGACCTGTCACGGCAAGGCTTTGACGTGACCGTGCTGGAGCGGGCTGCAACGCCGGGCGGCAAGGCGCGCCACGTGGCGGTAGATGGTGCTGCGGTGGCCGCAGGGCCGACCGTGTTCACCATGCGCTGGATCTTCGAGCAACTGTTCGACGATGCGGGGAAATCACTCGGTGAGGCACTGACCCTCACGCCTGCCAGCACACTGGCGCGGCATGCGTGGCGGCAGGGCGGGCGGCTGGACCTTTTCGCAGATGTGGACCGGTCCGCCGATGCCATCGCCGATTTCGCAGGTCCCGCAGACGCGCAAGGCTACCGGGAGTTCTGTGACCGGGCACGGGCCATCTACGGCACGCTGAAGGACAGTTTCATTGCCGCACAACAGCCCTCCCCTGCCAGCCTGGTCACGCGGGTCGGCCTGGCGGGGCTGGGACCGATGCTGCAGACCTCGCCATTCAACACCTTGTGGCAGGCGCTGGGCGATCACTTTGCGGATCCGCGCCTGCGGCAACTGTTTGGCCGCTATGCAACCTACGTGGGCTCATCGCCGTGGAAGACGCCGGCCACCTTGATGCTGGTAGCCCATGTCGAGCAGGAGGGCGTCTGGATGGTGGACGGCGGCATGCGCGCGGTGGCCGATGCCGTGATGCAGCTTGGCGAGGACGCCGGTGCGCGGTTCCGGTTCAACGCCCACGTCAACACCATCACCGTGCGTAACGGGCGCGCGGCTGGCGTTGCACTGGACAGTGGCGAGGTGCTGGACGCCGATGCGGTGGTGTTCAACGGCGATGTGTCGGCGCTGGGCACCGGGCTGCTGGGCGCACCCGCCCAACGTGCGGCCAAGCCGGTAAGGACAGCCGACCGTTCACTGTCTGCAATCACCTGGTGCCTGAAGGCCCGTACGTCGGGCTTTCCGCTGCACTATCACTCGGTGTTCTTCGCGCAGGATTACCAGCGCGAGTTCGACGCGGTATTTCGTGATCGCACGGTGTGCGATATGCCCACGGTCTATATCTGCGCCGAGGACCGCGTCACCGGCGATGCCCTTGACGGGCCGGAGCGGCTGCTGATGCTGGTCAATGCGCCGGCCGATGGTGATGCCGGCAGCATCAGCGCCAGCAGGCTTGCCCGCATCGAGGCCAACACCCTTGCCCTGCTGGAAAGTTGCGGGCTGGCAATCGACCGGGCAGATGCAGCCGGCGGCGTGATGACCACGCCAGACCAGTTCAACGAGCTGTTTCCCGCATCAGGTGGTGCGCTTTATGGCCGGGCCAGCCACGGCATGATGGCAAGTTTTGCGCGCCCCGGTGCGGCCAGCAAGTTGCCGGGCCTCTACCTCGCCGGCGGGTCGGTGCACCCGGGTCCGGGTGTACCGATGGCGGTGATGTCCGGGCGGCTTGCGGCGGCACGGCTGATCGCGGACAAGGCGCGTCAGTTGCGCTCGCGCTGAACCCAGGCGCTTGCATGCGGCACCAGGTCGGCAACAATCTTGGCCGACGACACCACACCGGGAAGTCCTGCGCCGGGGTGTGTTCCCGCACCGACGAGATAGAGGTTGTCGAGTTCCTCGCTCTTGTTGTGCGGCCTGAACCAGGCTGACTGGAACAGGTTCGGCTCCATGGCAAACGCTGCGCCCTGCCACGACAGCAACCGGTCACGAAAGTCCTGCGGGGTGAGCATGCGCGAGGTGACGATGCTGTCTCCCAGGCCGGGCATCAGCGTGTCTTCCAGCCGTTTCTCGATACCGGCGCGATACTGCTCGGCAATGGCCGGCCAGTCGGTGCCACTGGCAAGATGCGGCACGGGTGCCAGCACGTAGAAAGCATCGCAACCTTCAGGTGCCAGCGACGGGTCACTGGAGGTGGGCCGGTGCAGGTAGAGGCTCGCGTCCTCTGCCAGGGTGTGGTTGCGGAAGATGTCATCAAGCAAGTGACGATACCGCGGACCCAGCACCATGGTGTGATGGTAGACGTCGTCAAACTTGCGGTTGGTGCCGAAGTACCAGACGAACAGGCTCATCGAGTAATCGGCACGGGCGAGCTTGCGGTCGCTCCAGCGTTTGCGGCGGTGGCTTGCCAGCAGCTTGCCATAAGTCCACGCCGGGTCGGCGTTGGATACGACAATGTCAGCGTGGATGCGTTCACCCGATGCCAGTTCCACACCCGTCGCGCGTCCCTTGTCTGCCATGATTCGGACGACTTCGGCGTTGTAGCGGATGGTGCCGCCCTGCCCGGTCACCAGCGATGCCATACCCTTGACCAGCGCACCGGTGCCGCCCACGGCGTAGTGCACGCCATAACGGCTTTCGAGGTGGGCGATCAGGCAGTAGTAGCTTGTGGTAGTGAACGGATTGCCGCCGATCAGCAGCGGATGGAAGCTGAAGGCAACCCGCAGGCGCGGGTCGGTAAAGTAGTCACACACTTTCGAGTAGACCGAGCGATACCCGCCCAGCCGGACCAGATCGGCCATGGTGCGCATGGTGAAGGCGAGCGAGTGGAACGGCTTGTCCGCCAATTGCTTGAACGCGACTTCGAAGATGCGGCCACTGGCTTCCATGAAACGGTCGTAACCGGACACATCGGCCGGACTGAAGCGGGCAACCTCGGCGCGCATCTTCTGCTTGTCAGCGCTGTAGTTGAACACCGAGCCATCATCGAAGCGGATCTTGTAGAACGGATCGCAGGGTTTCAGTTCAACGTCATCAGCCAGCTGCCTCCCGCACTCGGCCCACAGCTCTTCGAACACGTAGGGCGCGGTGATGATAGTCGGGCCGGCATCAAAGGTGAAACCGTCCTGGCGGTAGGTGTAGGCGCGCCCGCCGGGACCATCGAGCTTGTCGAGCATGGTAACGCGATAGCCCTTTGCAGCGAGCCGCGCCCCGGCAGCAAGGCCGCCGACACCGCAACCGATAATGATTGCGTGGGGTGCATTGTGACCGCCGCCCTTGTCCATCGAGCGCATCAGCATGTGGCGGCTTCCCTTGTCTGGCGTGGTGTGGCGGACTGCCTGCGGTGCTGCTGCCAGGCCTGAACGATGATGCCTGCCGAGTGATCCGGCTGTTCCTCGTGGGCCAGATGGCCCGTGCCGGCCATGATCTCCAGCCGGGCGTCCCGGGCATTGCGGGCGATCAGTTCGGTATCGCGCAAGGGGATGGCCTTGTCGTTTTCGCCATGCACCAGCAGTAGCGGATGGTGGAGCGAGCGGATGGCGTCCGGCATGTCTTCCAGGCTCCAGCGCGCCATCATCTGCAGTGCTGCCGAGCAATGGCCGGGCGAACTCATCAGGCGGCGATACCATTCAACGCCCTCGTGCGTCAGCGTCGAGCCGGTGCCGGTGAGCAGCCCCTCGACCGTGCCGTGCGAGGTGGCACGCCATGCGAACAGGCGCGGCATCAGCGGGTTGAAGCTCAATACCCTTGCAAGCGGCGAGAAGAAGCGGTCTCCAATGCCGCCCATCGGCACGAAGGCGCCGTTGAAACTGACGATCGCGGCGGGATCAACCAGGCCCTGCAGCACCATTTCTGTGGCGATGGCGGCACCGGCAGAATGACCCACGACCAGGTCAGGTTTGAGCGCAAGTTCCTCCAGCAGCGACGCGACCAGACCGGCATAGGAGGCGCGCGATACACGGTCGGCTGATGGCATGGAGGAGAACCCGTGGCCCGGCAGGTCGGGTCTCACCAACGTAAAGTGGCGAGAGAGTTCCGGCACGAGGTCGCGCCATGAATGTGCCGACGCCCCTACGCCGTGCAGTAACAGGCACACCGGGCCGGTGCCTGCTACCTGGACGTGGAAGCGCACCCGCTGTGCCAGCACGAAGCGGCTGTGATCGCGGTTGGGCCAGTCCAGCCCGTCGCGGTTCCAGTCGAGTTCATCAAGGCTGAAGACCATATAGCAGCCCCCCGGTCAGCCGGCACTGGCCAGTTCGGCGCCCGCATCTACATGCGCGCGCACGATGGTGGAGACAGCCTGTGCATCAGCGAAGGGCAACGGCACGTGCGTGCCACCCATGGCGGCGGCGAGATCGGCGGCCGGGCGGCTGGGCCGGGGCGATATGTCGAGCAGCAGCGTGCGCACGCCGGACTGCCGGACCCGCCGTGCCGCGTCTGCTGCATCCTCGCGCGCGGCGGCGCGGCCGCGCGTGCCATCGCGGCTGACATTGGCCTGTCCGTCGGTCAGCAGCACCAGCACAGGGGTGCGGCCCCGGCGGCGCTCGGCATCTGCCAGCAGGACACCGGCATCCAGCGCGTTGGCCAGCGGTGTGCCACCGCCACCGGCGAGACCGGTCAGCGCTCCCTTGGCCCTGACCAGCGAGCGGGTCGGGGGCAGCAACAGGTCGGCACGGTCGTCGCGGAACGAGATCAGCGCAACCTGGTCGCGGCGCACGTAGCAATCAGCCAGCAACAACTCGACCGCGCCCTTGGCCTCGGCCAGCCGGTTCATGGCCGACGAACCGGACGCATCGACAATGAAGATGGCGGTTGATTCAGCTGGCTGGTCGAACCGGCTGAGGCGGAAGTCTTCCTTGCGCACCTCGATCATGGCGGCAGAGGCTGCATGGCCCTCGCGGTTGCGCTGGCGGCGGCGCAACGGCTGCCAGGGCGCTGCGGCGCGCAATGTCTCGACGATGTTGAGCTTGCTGCCGGGGCGAAGCTCGCCAGTGCGGGTGCCGACGGGGCGCCCGCGCGAAAGGGACTTGCGCTTTGCGCCTGCCCTGCCCGCCTCGCCACCGCGCCCGGCCTTCAGTCTGGCGGCTTCCAGTTTCGCCAGCAGGTCCGGCGGCAGGATGGCGCGCGCTGCCTGCACCAGCAAGTCGGTAAGCTGGTCTGCCGTCAATGGTTGGCTGGCCCGGTCATCCCCGTCATTGCCGGCGTTGTCCTGTGGCGGGTCTTGAGGGGTGGGCTCGTCCGGCTGGTCCTGTTCAAGCTCCGGCAACCTGGTTGCGCGCGGAACCAGCACCAGCCTAAGCGCGGCTTCGGCATCTTCAGCGGTTGTGACATTGCGGCCATGCAAGGCGGCATGCAGCCGTGCCACCCGGCCTGCCAGAATGCTTGCGCGCACCGAGTCGACACCCAGCGTCAGGGCTGCTGCACACAAGCTTGTGCAGACCTCGTCATCCAGCCGGACTTTCGGCAACCGTTTGCGCGCAGCCGCAATGGTCCGTTCATCGTGGAGCTCATCCGCACTGTCGCGCAGGCTGATGGCGTCCAGTTGCACCTTGAAGGCCAGTTGCTCGGTGAGTGTCTGCGGAACGCCGGGTTCATCCTCCAGCGATTCATCCAGCGCGACCACGCCGAAGCGGGTAATGGCCCTGATCTGCAGGCCCTCACGCTCGGCAACAAGTTGGCGGGTTTCCAGCGTACCGGCAATCTGGGCTGCGATGACAGGTTCAAGCCGTTCAGCCATCGCAGCAATCACCAGCCCGCCGTCCGCCTCGCACAGGATGCCGCGCTGCATGACAGGGTGCCCGGCATTGAGGGTTGCCGTGAGGTCCAACCCGCCGAGCACACGTTGCGGGGCTGCATTGAGCGGCAGGCGGCGCATCGGCATGTCCGCCGGACACAGCGATCTGAGGTATCGTATCCAGCGGTCACGCACGGGACCTGCCTGTGCGCTGACCACAACGCCACCGCTTACCAGCGGAGACAGTGCCACAAGCGCTGCCGCAAGGCAGGCATCCGCCCAGGCAGACTGGCCGGGGCTGGCGGGGCTGGTCATGCGGCCATGACCTCTTCAACCGCGCGTTCGATGCGCACGTCGGAGCCGGTATCGTCGAGCGGGTCGCGGCGCAACCGGTGCCGCAAGGATGGAATGACGGCAGCGCGAACATCAGTGGCCGTGACCTCGGCGTGGCCTGCAAGTGCCGCAAACGCGCGCGAGGTACGGGCAAGGGTCAGTTCACCGCGCAGGCCATCAGTGCCAAGTGCGATGCACAACCGCGAAATCAGCTCCAGCACTTCATCCGGCGTGGTCATCTGGCCGAGCAGTTTGCGCGCACGCTGCACCTTGCGGCGAAGCGCCATGTCCTTGCCATGCCATTGCGCAGAGAACCCTGCCGGGTCGCGTTCATAGGCTTCGCGGCGCTTGACGATCTCGACGCGGGTGGCCAGGTCGCCGGGCGTGGTGACGTCCACCGACAAGCCGAACCTGTCAAGCAGTTGCGGTCGCAGTTCGCCCTCTTCGGGGTTGCCGCTGCCAATCAGCACGAACCGCGCCGGATGGCGAACACTCAAGCCTTCGCGCTCGATGACGTTCTCGCCGGAGGCTGCCACGTCGAGCAGCAGGTCGACGATATGATCTTCCAGCAGGTTGACTTCATCAATGTACAGGAAGCCACGATTGGCCTTGGCCAGCAGGCCGGTTTCCAGCACTTTCTCGCCGCGCGTGAGAGCGCTTTCAAGGTCCAGCGCACCGACAACCCGGTCTTCCGTTGCGCCGAGCGGCAGATCGACAACCGGCACGGTGGTGGTGATGGTCTTGAATCTTGCCTTCTGGCCGGCGCAAGACTCGCACAGCACCGCCCCGTCGGGATCGCAATGATAGGCGCATCCCGCCACCGCCTTCATGGGCGGCAAAAGCCTTGCCAGCGCACGAACTGCTGTGGACTTGCCAGTACCCCGGTTGCCAAAAATCAGGATGCCGCCGATCAGCGGGTCAACCGCAGCAGCCAGCAGCGAGCGGATGACCTGCTCCTGGCCGACGATCGCCGAGAATGGAAAGGGTGGTCGAAAACTGGACATGGTGCTCGCCTGGTTCTTGTGCTGCCGGCACCAGAATTCCGGGCGACTTCCGCGACCCCCGGCAAACGCCAAACCGGCAATGGACCTTGTCGTGGCAGGATGGAGCCTTCATGCGTCATGTGTCAATAAAAATTGACACATTGTATCTTGCGCTCACATTGACAGTCAGGCACCGGACTCATTGTTCGCGTTGTCCAGCCCGAGACGGGTCCGGACCTGTCGCAGCAGGTCTTCGATACCACTGATCTCGTCCATCAAGGCGCGTCGCAGCAATTCTTCAACAGCAGCTTCGAGCGATGGGGCACGGTTGGCGTGACGCCACGCCTCGACCGCCGCCAGGTCAACGCCTGCCAGTTCGATGCTCACAATCCTCGACACACGGGCTTTCTCGTCCTGCTGTGCCGGATTGCCAATCATGTTGTTTGGCCGGTTTGCCATGTTTGACCGCGCCATGCCCTGCGCAAGGCGGCGCTGCCTCCCTGAATGTCGTTCCTCCACCTACGAGGTTAAGCCCGTACGCCGGCAAATCCACTTGTGGAAACTTCGTACGTAACTCTGCGTATAGCCTAGTGGGGGTTGCCCAGCGGGGTGCTCATCATCCGGACCATGTCGGCCAGGCCCTTGGCTTCCAGCTTCTCGCGCACCCTGGAGCGATGCACTTCAACTGTGCGCTGGCTTATGCCGAGTTCTTCGGCGATCTGCTTGTTGATCTTGCCGAGCACAAGATGATCGAGGACTTCGCGTTCGCGGCCAGTGAGCAGGGAAAGCCGCCTCACCACCTCTTCACGAGGCAGTGCAGTTGCCATCTTGCCGGAAATCAGCAATGCCGCCTGGTCGATGGCCGCCAGCAGGTCAGCGACATCGGCCGGCTTCTCGATGAAATCGACCGCACCTGCCTTCATCGATCTCACTGCCGCCGGCACGTCACCGTGGCCGGTAAGCATGATGACCGGACAGCGCATGCGGCGACGATTGATTTCTTCGTGCAGTTCGATGCCGTCCATCCGCGGCATCTTGATGTCAACCAGCACGCAAGAGGGAATGTCAGGGTTCCAGTTGGTCAGGAATTCGTCTGCGCTGGAATGGCTGCAGGTTTCATAGCCATGCGCCCCAAGCAGCACACAGATCGAGTGACGCACGGAATCGTCATCGTCGACTACATGGATCAGCATGGAATTTGCCGCGTACTTGGCCATATGTTCAACCCGGACCTGCTGGAATCGTGAACCTCACGTCTGCACCGCTTCTCACAGGAGAAAACCATATCCTGCCACCGTGTGCTTCGACAATAGACCGGCACAACGACAACCCAATTCCGAGGCCACCGGTGGTAGAGGAGTGAAACACCTCGAAAAGGTCCTCTTCCAGAGAAGGATCTATGCCGGGGCCGGTATCATGAATGGACACTTCGACCAGGGCATCGCTGGTACGGCGGGCAGAAATGACGATGGATCGGGTGTTCAGGCCTTGCATTGCCGCAATGGAATTGCGCACCAGATTCAAAACGACGAGGCCAAGCTGGACATTGTCGACGAAGACCGTCTGCGCATCCTCGTCGATATCGACGCTGACCGTTGCCGATGCCTTGCCGCCAGCTGACACTTTCGCCACATCCACGGCCTGCCTGATGATCGAGCCCAGGTCTATCCTGTCCCGCATCAGTTCACCGGTGGCGAAGAGGTTGCGCAGGCGCCGCACCAGACTGGCCGCGCGCGAGCTTTCCTGGACGGCGCGTTCCATCATGTCTGACAACCCATCGGGCACGTCGGTGCCATAATTGCGCAACTCCTGACGGCAGGCGTTGACATAATTTGTTACCGCCGCGAGTGGCTGGTTCAATTCGTGCGCCAGTGCACCGGCAAGCTCGCCCATGGAGCTGCGCCGGGCGGCATCGAGCAGCACCAGGTGCAGGCGGGCCTGCTCTCTTTCTGCCTGCTTCTGGGCCTGTACGGCGGCGCGCTCTCGGTTGAGGCTGTTGAGGGCAAACAGGGTGCGGCGGACAATCCGCAGGACTTCGCGATCAGACTCGGTGAACCGCTTGCTGCTGCCTTGCCGTTCCTGGCGCCAGACCGCGAACGAACCGCGCGGGGACAGCCGTGCCACGCCGTCCTCGCCGATGGTCTCGACCTTGTCGGGCTTGCCGGCCCAGCGGATGGTGTGCTCGTGCTCTTCGCGCACCAGCACCAGATAATCGGTGCCGTCTTCCGACAGCTCGATCATGCAGGCGCCTGAAGCCAGCCGAACCTGCTCGCGATCAAGCTGCACCAGGTCACCAAGCCGGTCATGTGCGGCAAGTCCATCGAGCATCAGGGGTTGCAGCACGGACCAGTCGGCATCATGGTGGGGCAAGCGGCCGAACCGGCTGGTCTGTCCGCCGACGCTCAGTACCAGGCCGCCGCAGCCTGCCAATGCCAGCAGGCGCTTGTGCTGTTGCTCGACCACGGCATGCAGGTCGATGCGATCGCGGGCGGCAAGCTCCATCGCGTGGGCCGCCCGTTCGGCGTCGATGCGGACTTCAAGAAGGCCGGTATTCTCGAGGTTCTGCAAAAGTGCAGAGACGGTTGCACCCAGCATTTCGCAAAACCGCAGGCAACTGGATTGCAGGTGCAGCGGCCCGTAGTGATGGCAGGCCACCAGACCCCACAGCCGGTCGTTGGAGACCAGCGAGATCGACATGCTGGCCCCGACACCCATGTTGCTGAGGTACTCGACATGCACCGGCGCCACGCCGCGCAGCTTGGAATAGGTCAGGTCGAGCGGGTTGGCGGATGACGGTCCAGCAACTTCGCCGCCTTGCGCGAGTACCGCAACGGGGCGGGCCTTGATGTCGGAAATCGAGCGGATCAGGTTGAGCAGGAAGTGCCGGCGCGCAGGTTCGGGAATGTCGGACGCTGGGTAATGCATGTCCATGAAGCTGTCGGGCCGGTTGGTGCTTTCAGCAATCACCTGGCCGTGCTTGTCTTCAGCGAAGCGGTAGATCATGACCCGGTCGAAGCCGGTGACTTCACGGACGAAATCTGCGGCGAGCTGACCCAGTTCATCCACCGTTCGCGGCAGCATCAATTCGGAAATGATACGCTGGCGCATACCCTCGCGGCGCCAGGCGTCGGCCGGGCCTTCGTCGGGTTGCAGTATCTCGATGATCAGCGTGCCGTCATTGACATGCGGCAGGCACTCGTACCGCACCGGCGCACCGGAGGCTGCCGTCAGGTTGGTGAACCAGGGTTGCAGCACCATTGGCGGCTGCGGTCGCAGGTCACGCCTGAGCAGTTCCTCGATGGCGTCGTGGCCGAAAAGATCCGAGACGCTGGTGCCCAGCAGGTCGGCGGCAGCAACGCCGGTATAACTGTCGATGTTGGCACTGACATGGGAGATCAGCAGGGTCGAACGGGCGGCCGCAACAAGCGCACCATAGGGTTGCACATGCCCGATGATGTGGATCGGTTCGCGGTCACAGGAGTTGAGGTCGACCGGACCGGTCACTTGATATGGCACTGAGGCGTCCGCGTCTGAAAGATGGGCATGGCAAACTCCGAGTTGCTGCGCCCGATCCTAAGGTGTCGGTGAGCGGATGTACAAGCCATGAGGAAACGGTCAGCGGTCTGAGGCAGGGTTGTTGCGGTTGACCAGAAGATCTTCGGCCTTGTTGATCGCATCACGTGCATCGGTTGCAACGTCGTCCGCCCCGATCTCGATCGAAATTTCAGGGTGTTCGATGAAACCGTTGCCGCCCACGATGACCGATACGGACCGGTTCAGCGAGGCCTTGCGCAACTGATCTATGGCGGATTTCAGCTCCCGCGCAGATTCTTCGCAACTCGCAGACAGGCCGACCACGCCATACCAGCCGTCATGCACAACATCGTTCAGTGGCTGGCCGGTCGACAGCTGGGCGCCACCCTGCACGTCCCAGCCTTCCATCTCGAACAGTTGCGACACGACCAGCATGCCCAGGGAGTGTTGCTCACTGGCAGGGCACGCCAGCACGATTCGGTGCGCATCGTCGATCAGGCCCGGCTTGGCATCGCCCGGCCCCATGGCGCGGATCATGGTCTGGATCTGGCCGACCGCCTTGGTGACTTCCATGAAGGTCAGGCTGTCTTCGCTCCACCGGCGGCCAAGCTCGCGCGCGACGGGCTGGAACAGGCCGAGGTAAATATCGCGCAGCGACACACCGCGCTGGCGCAAGGCGTCCACGAACGAGAAGCACTCAAAGGTATCGCGATACAGCACCACCACCTCGAACTGCTCGCGTTCAGTGCGGGTAGGTTGCGACTTGTCGAGCACGCTGCGCGCCGGATCGTTGCCGGAACCGCCGTTCAACACGGACTTGTCAGCCAGGAGGAGCTGGGGAACGATATCGGCCCGCAGCACCTGGCTGAGGACAGCGCGCAAACGATCGGGTTGCAATGGCGCAGGCGGGCTAAGCATGAAGTCGGACAGCGCCGTGCTTCCGGTCTCGTCGGCCTGCGCGCCCCGGGCAACCTGCCCCTTGGCCCTCTGTTCGTTCCTCTCCATTCGCGTCTCGATCTAACGTCGGATTGCGGTAATCTTCACACTGCTGGTTTACCCCCTAAACTAATATTGCGGAAAAACACGTACCCACCCGTCAAGCTGTCCGGAACACTGGTCTGCGAGTGGCGCTGACAGGGCGACTGCCAAGTTGAATTTTCGGCTACACATCTTTACTGTCAGGAAAATAATCGTGGATCGAATAATGCCACGGGTGATGTTTCGTGACGGGAGATCTCATGTCTGCGCCGGTATATGTGCAAGATCCTCACCGGGTCAGCGACGAGCGCGAGAACGTTCTCGAGGTCGCCATTGGCCGCGAAGTGCGCACGTTCCGCACCCTGGCCGGCATGACGGTTGCCGAACTGTCAAGACGCACAGGCCTGTCCATCGGCATGCTTTCGAAGATCGAGAACGGCAACACCTCGCCGTCGCTCACCACCCTGCAGACGCTGTCACATGCGCTCAACGTGCCGGTGACGTCATTCTTCCGGCGCTTCGAGGATGTCCACAATGCTGTACATACCAAGGCTGGCGAAGGCGTCGAGATGGAACGGCGCGGCACCCGGGCGGGCCACCAGTACAAGCTGCTGGGTCACCTGGGTCAGAACGCCAGCGGCGTTGTCGTCGAACCGTACCTGATCACGCTGAACTCGGATTCGGACGTGTTTCCAACCTTCCAGCACGAAGGCATCGAGACGATCTACATGCTGGAGGGAGAGGTGGACTACCGGCACGGCAAGGACATCTATCAGCTCAAGCCCGGCGACACGCTGTTCTTCGATGCCGATGCGCCACATGGGCCGGAATACCTGCGCAAGCTGCCGGCCCGCTACCTGTCGATCATCTCGTACAAGAACGCAAAATAGGATCAGGCCGGCCAGGTCAGTGACTGGAAGGTGCCCGGCTGGGTGCCAGTTCTGGCGACGCGGCTTCGATCCTGTTGATCTCGCGACGGGAAATCAGCGTATAGAACATCGGCACGACGAACAGCGTGAAGATGGTGCCTATCGCCATGCCGGAACAGATTACCAGCCCCATCGAGAACCGCGCTGCAGCCCCTGCCCCCGATGCCAGCAGCAGCGGCGCCACGCCCAGCACCATGGCGGCCGTGGTCATCAGGATCGGGCGCAGGCGAACCTCGGCGGCGCGCACAATCGCATCGCGTCGGCCAAGGCCCTTTTCGCGGCGTTGCTCGTTGGCAAACTCCACCATCAGGATGCCGTGCTTGGTGATCAGGCCGATCAGCGTGATCAACCCGACCTGGGTGTAGATGTTCAAAGTCGCCAGCCCCATGTTGAGGAACAGCATGGCGCCGAACAGCGACAATGGCACCGACATCAAGATGATGAACGGATCGCGGAAGCTCTCGAACTGCGCAGCCAGCACGAGGTAGATGATCAGCACGGCAAGGCCGAACGCGACCAACAGGGTGTTGCCGGCAATCTTTTCCTGGCGTGACTGGCCGATATAATCGAGGAAGAAGCCTTGTGGCATGGTCTCGCGCGCGATCTGCTCGATGGCGGCAAGACCATCGGCGCTTGTGACCGTGGGCAACGGCACGGCGGCAATGGTCGCAGAATTGAGCTGGTTGAACTGTTCGATTGCAGCCGGCGCCGCGCGGGCCTCGAAGCTGACGAGGGCGGACAGCGGGATCATCGATCCTGACGCCGATCGCACATAGTACTTGCCCAGCAGTTCGGGATTGAGACGGTCCTGCTGCGCGACCTGCGTGATCACATCATAGCTGCGGTTTTCGCGATCAAACTTAGATACTTGTGCATTGCCGACAAGCGCCCCGAGCGTGGACCCGATATCGCTGACCGGCACACCAAGTGAAGCGGCGCGGTCACGATCGATGATGATGCGCGCTTGCGGCGTCTCGAACGACATGGAGTTCTGCACCACGATGAACTTGCCGCTGGCCTGGGCCTTCTTGCGGATTTCATCGCCGATCTCGAACACCTGTTCGGGGCTGCCCAGCGAGCGGATGACCATCTGCACCGGCAGGCCGCCGCCGGTACCAGGCAGGGACGGACGCGAGAAGATGAAAGCTTGCACGCCAGGGCTCTTGTCCAGCGCGCTCTGGATCTTCTGCTTGGTCTCGGCAGCCGGTATGCCGGTCCGGTCGGCCCATGTCTTGAGCTTGAAGCCCATGAAGGCACCACCGGCCCCGTCGGTCCCGACGATGGAGAAGGTGTCCTGCACCTCCGGGATCTGTTCCCGCAGCTTGTGGAACTCACGCACGTAGAAATTGGTGTAGTCGGAGTTGGCGTACTTCGGCGCATTGACGATGCCGAGGAACACGCCCTGGTCTTCTTCCGGTGCCAGTTCCGAGGAGGTGTTGAGGAACATGAACCCGGTGGTGCCAAGAAGCGCGGCGACCATGATCAGGGTTGCCCAGCGCACGTTCAAGGTAGCACTCAGCATACGTCGGTAGCGGCGCTCAACGCGTTCGAAGGTGCGATCAACAAACCCGGCAAAACCGGTCGGGCCACCTTCGGTGTGGGGCTTCAGCAGCTTCGATGCCATCATTGGCGACAGGGTGACTGCGACCACGCCAGAAATGATGACAGCGCCCGCAAGCGTGAACGCAAACTCACGAAACAGCGCGCCTGTCAGCCCGCTTGCAAAGCCGATGGGCGCATATACGGCGGCAAGCGTGATGGTCATCGACACGATGGGTCCGAATATCTCGCGCATGCCGACGATGGCCGCATCGGTTGGCGTATAGCCCTCCTCGATGTGGCGGTGGATGTTCTCCACCACCACGATGGCGTCATCGACCACCAGCCCGATGGCCAGCACCATGGCCAGCAGAGTCAGCAGGTTGAGCGAAAACCCCAGCGCAAACAGGAATACGCACACCCCGATCAGCGACAGCGGAATGGTGACCACCGGAATGATCACCGAGCGGAATGAGCCGAGGAACAGCAGGATGACCAGCACCACGATGACCACGGCTTCAGCGATGGTCTTGAAGACTTCCTCGATCGACGCCTCGATGAAACTGGAGGCATCATAGACAACCTCTGCGGTCATGCCCTCCGGCAGCGACTGCTGCATATTGTCGACTTCGGCATGTACCAGCTTTGCCACGTCGAGCGGGTTCGCCGTGGGCGTGGTGGT
>CAYMJJ010000054.1:0-1301 GCA_964390445.1 uncultured Anderseniella sp. | reverse complement strand
CTCATCGCGCGCTCACTCCGGTGCCTTGCCCTGCATCGTGGCCTCGGCCCTGGTGATGTCCATGGTGTTGTCTACCGTGACGGTGCCACCGGGCTGCAACTTGTTCTGGCCAGAGGTTACGATCATGTCGCCTGACGCCAGCCCGTCGGTGATCTCGATCAGGCGGCCTTCGCGGCGGCCGGTCTTGACGAACACCTGCAGCAACGTCTTTGCCTCGCCTTCGCCGTCGACAACCTTGTAGGCGTAGTCGCCGTACAGCGACGTGACAACGGCGGTCTGCGGAACGGCGATGATGCCATCTTCCCTTGGCAACTCTACGCGCACGTGCAGGAAACGGCCGGGGATGATCTTCTCCCCCTGCTGCTCAATGATGCTGGCGCGCACATTGACCAGGCGGGTCTGCGGATCGCCGCGCGGGTCAATGCCGAAAATCTTGCCGGAGAGGTCGAGCTTGTTCTCGGTGAATCCCAGTTGCACGTTCTGGCCGATGGACAGCAGGGTGATGAACTGCTCGGGCACGGCGAAGTCGACGCTCATGTTGTCGAGGTCCTGCAAGGTCGCGACAACCGTGCCAGCCGACACGTACTGGCCAAGGTCGATGCGCGGGATGCCGATTGTGCCGGTGAAAGGTGCCTTGAGGGCCTTCTGTTCGATGGCAGCCGTGGTCCGGGCCAGTTTCGAGCGGGCTGCATCAAGATCACTGGTGGCCTTGTCAAGCGCGGCCTGGGAATCGAAGCCCGACCGCTTGAGTCTGGTCGATCGCTCTGCGGCAGCTTCTGCGGTACGAACGGCCGTCTCGGCATCAAGCAGGTCAGCGCGTTCGATTGCGTCATCCAGTTGCACAAGGACCTGTCCTGCCTCGACCTTGTCGTTGGCTCGGAAGCCGATCCTGGTCACCAGGCCATTGACCTGAACTGCAAGCTGCACGCCTTGCGCAGCCACTGCCGTGCCGATGGCGGTGATGCCTGGCGTCCATGCCACCGGCTCAACGGCGATGGTGGATACTACCTGGGCCGGCGGTTTCTGGTTGGCAAAGAACTGGCCGATCATCTCCTGCCTGAAGAAGTTGAACCAGATCACTCCACCGCACAGGGCGAGGGCAACAATAACTGCGAGCGTGCCGAAGATACGCTTTTTCATGTGTTAAGCCTGATAGTCAGCGGAAGATGATTGGTATGATGCATCGCACCAAAAACGCAAGGTGCGTTGCAGCATTGCAGCCATCACCAAGGCGCGAGGCAGCCATGCCAACGCGCAAGGTCAAGTTTGGATGCTTGCATGGCCTGCCAAAATGATCGTCA
>CAYMJJ010000053.1:0-16016 GCA_964390445.1 uncultured Anderseniella sp. | reverse complement strand
CACTTCTGGGCAGTGAGATCGGATCGTTGCCGATGGTTCAGGGCACGCATTCATATTTCGTGATGGAAGAGGTCAAAGACATCGGGCCGTTACCCTTGAAGCCGGTGCGAAGCACCGGCAAAAGGTGATAGCTTGCGCACTGGTACAAACCCTCAAACGATTCTCATGGCCCAAAGGCTCAAAACCGTCCGAACCATCGATACCCTGCGCGCCAGCGTCAACGGCTGGAGGCGTCAGAACATGCGTACAGCCCTTGTGCCCACCATGGGTGCGCTGCATGACGGCCACCTGCGGCTGGTCGAACAGGGCCTGCGCATTGCCGAACGGGTGGTTGTGACCATCTTCATCAACCCGACCCAGTTTGCCCCAGGCGAAGACCTTGACGCCTACCCGCGCACTGAGAAATCCGACATCGACAAGTTGCGTGCCGCCGGCGCACACTTGGTGTTCGCTCCAAGCAGGCTGGAAATGTATCCGGAAGGCTTTTCCGCCAAGGTGAGCATGGGCGGGCCCGCCAAGGCCGGGCTGGAAGATGCTTTCCGGCCGCACTTCTTCGATGGCGTGGCAACCATCGTCGCCAAGTTGTTCCTGGCAGCGGGCTGCGACTATGCGATGTTCGGCGAGAAGGACTACCAGCAACTCAAGGTGGTCACGGCGATGTCGCGCGACCTGTCCATTCCCATTACGGTGGTCGGCGTGCCGACGGTGCGAGAAGCCTCCGGGCTGGCCATGTCCTCGCGCAACGCCTATCTGAGCAAGGAAGAACGCGAAATCGCACCGGTTCTTCACAAAACACTTCAAGAACTGGCCACAAATATTCGTGATGGAAAGAACATTGCAAGATCATGCACAACAGCGCGCAAGCAACTCTCGGCAGCCGGATTCAAACCCGACTACGTTGAGGCCCGCTCGGCGGAACGCCTCGAACCCGTCAAGAAGGCTGGCCTGACACAGGTCAGGCTGCTGGCTGCCGCCTGGCTTGGCAACACCCGGCTGATCGACAACATTGCGGTCTAGAAGGAGACTTCGCAGATGAACTCCCTGGTCATTATCTGGCTTGTCATGCGGGTCATATCCTACGCACTGCTGACATTCATGCTGGTCTTCCTCGTCGGCGGTCACGGCATCGCCGACACCTTCAGCGCGATGACCCTGATGAAACCCGGGCTTCTGCTGGAAAGTCCGCTGGCGTTCGGCATTTTCGCTGCAATCTGGCTGGGCTGGGGGCTTGCCTCGTGGCGGTTCCTGTTCGGCAAGTGACCGGAACTGCAGTCTAGAGAAGCCCAAGTTCGGCCAGTTCGTTGCGCATCCGCTCGGGCATGTCGGCGTTGATCGCCTCCTTCGACAGGTCCTGCGGTGCATCCTCCTGCTTGAGATAGCGCCACCCCTGGAACGGCCGGCGTGGTTGCGGCCTCACGGGCACCAGTTCGTGGTCCAGCACCAGGTTGCAGCGAGTGATACCGTCAGTGTCTTCGAACGCGTCGATGGAAATGATCTTCTGGCGGCAACTCACCATGCCCCTGATCACCCAGTACAGCGAGCCCTTGCCCACGATTTCGTCAGCCCGTTTCGGGATCATCCGCGTGGTGTGGTAGATGCTGCCGACACTGCGCAGCCGCATCTCCTGCCAATCCGCCAGGTCCTGCATGTCGGTCGTGCCGACGCACAATTTCAGAATGTTCAGGGTCATGCCCCCACAATCCACCAGCCACGCCCCGGGTTGCAATGGCCGCGCGCCCGGGTTTGCACAGCTTTGGCACAATCACCGGCGGCTCAACTGGTGAAATAACCCGAATCAAGCTGCTTCAGCGTGTAGCGCGGCTCCGGTCGCACGCCGATATTGTGCCGTACCATCAATTCGGCGAGTTCGCTGCCATCGACAAGCGCGATGCGCCGGGGTATGGCGCCAACGAAACTGCGGGCCGAGTCGGGAAAACAAGCCGTGGTCACGAACACGCCCTTGGGTGCCTTGTGCGCCTCTAGCGAGCCGGCAAAATCCCTGACGGCGGCAATTGGCACCGTGGTGGAGGGCTTGTAGCGCTTGGCCTGGATGTACAGGTAATCGAGCCCGAGTTCGTCCTGGTGGATCACACCATCCACGCCGCCGTCGCCGCGGCCTCCCAGCCGCCTCGCCATCCGGCCCGAATCCCTGCCATAGCCCATCGCAACCAGCAGATGGATGATCAACTTTTCGAAGAATACCGGCTGCTGCGCGTATATCCGGCTAAGCAGGTCATGGCGCAACTGCCGGTTGGCGCGCCCGAACTGCACGGCCAGCGCGTAGTCGCCGCTCCCGTCATCCGCGTCGCCGGGGCCATAATCCATCGGCGGCGCCGGCGAGAAAGGCATGGCAGACTCATTGAAACCGCGGTCTGCACGCAAGAACACCCTCGAACCGTCAGCAGAGGTGCTGAGGCGGCCTTCTGCCCCAAGATACGACAGCGCCCAGCGCAGGCTGTTGGCCAATGCCGATTCACGGCCACTGGGCAATGGCTCATCCTGCATCTGGCCGGCAGGATTCAGCGTTTCAGCAACCTGTTTGAGCAACTCGGCGAATTGAAGTTCGCCGCCTGCCTGCTCGAGACGGTTCAGCACAGGCTGCATCAAGGTACGATAGTCCTGACTCAAGTTGGCCACTCCCGGCTTGATTGTTTGCTCCAGACCCCCTGTCAGCAAAATCACACAACTACCGGCCAGCCTCTTGCCCGGCCAGCGTCAACTCTTCTCGTGCGGCTCGACCGGTGCCCCGGACTTGCTCCAGGCACCAAACCCGCCAATCATGTTGTAAACGGGCTTCAAGCCCATTCGCTGAGCAACCTGGGTTGCAAGTGCTGACCTGAACCCGCCCGCACACATGAAGATGTATGGCCCGTCTCCAGCAAAGAAATCCTTGTAGTAGGGGCTTTCCGGGTCGATCCAGAATTCCAACATGCCGCGCGGCACATGCCGCGAGCCCGGCACCTTGCCATCGCGCCACAACTCCCGAATGTCGCGAATGTCAACCAGCACTGCGCCCTTGTTGTCGATCAGGTCACGGGCACCCTCAACATCAACCTCCTCGATCTCGGACTTGGCCTGACGGACCAGATCGCTAACACTGGTGGTGATTGATTGTGGCATTACGAATCCCTTCAATGTGGCTCAAAGATAACAGAAAAATCACGAAGTTGACGTATGATTATTTAGCGCATCACAGCGATCGGCCTACATCCGGCCTGGCAGATGACGCCATACCACCCAGCCGCACACGAAACTCCAGATGCCGAGCACGATGAACACCGAGTACAGCGGCGCATACAGCAGCAGTATGGAAAATCCGAGGGTCGGAACCAGCTCGGACAGATCCAGGTAGGTCCGGTACACGCCGGTCATCTCGGCGCGCTCGTGTGGATGGACCGCGCGCATGAACGGAATGGCACCAACCCCATCAACGGCAACCGCGCCTACTGCGGCACCCAGCAAGGCCAGCGCTGCAAGCAACGGAAAGTTTTCCGCAGCGGCAAAGCCTGCACCCAGGCTGCATAACGCCATCAGGCTGAATGCAGCGGCAATGACCTTCCTGACGCCGACGCGCTGGGCCAGCTTGCCGAACGGAAACGCAAGCACCAGCAACAGGTTCCCCGCAGACACCAGGAAACCGGCCGCCTGCTGGCCCTGCCCGCTCTGCACCATGAGGATGGGCGAATAGACGAAGAAGATCACCCAGAAGCATGATCGGCCAAACGCAATCAGCCAGGCCAGCCGCAATCGCGGTTGCGCCATGAACCGGCGCAACCCCGACAAGGCATTGCGCGGCTTGGTCTTGGCCGGTCGAATGGCGCTGTTGTCGGACATGCGCAAGTACCAGAACAGACAAAGCAACACCACCGAGCAGACCGCAGTAAGCGCATGTGGTGCCCAGTAGCCATAGGTCGTGTACAACCACACGCCAAGCGAGGGGCCAATTGTCCACGAGATGGTGGCAAAGGTCATCTTCAGCGGCTCGACCTTCACGTATTCCTGCTTGCGGATGTGGTCGAGGATGTAAAGGCTGGTTGCGATGTTGAGGCACGAGGCCCCGAACACCCGCAGGAACATTCCAATTCCCTGCCCCGGGATCGTGTGCATCGCCAGCGCGGCAGCACCCAGGATCAGCGCGACGGCACCGAACGTGTAGACGAACCGGCGCGCGGTGTAGGCGATGATGGTGGGAATGAGCAGCGTGGTGATCAGCGAACCGCACGCCACAAGCATGTAGATCTGGGAAACCTTCTGACCCGATCCCAGCAGTTCATAGGCTTGCAACGAGATCACAGTGGCTACCAGCGCCCGCGCGAAGCTCTCCACCATGAACAGCAGTGTGAATGCGCCCGCCGTCGGCTTTGGCGCACCGGTAAGCCAGATCGGGTATCGGGCAGAAAATGCCATTTCGCGCGTTCCGTGTGCGGGCCAGAAATGTGCGGGCGCGCGAGCGCACGAGCTTGCGGGACACCAGTCATTTCTCCGTTACGCCAGAAATGACCGGCATAGAAGAGCGAAACTGCATGGCAGTTGAGCGTTGCACGATTGGCTGCAGTCTACGCCGTTGGAACCCGTTCAACGTTTCATTAGGCATCCCGGGCTAGAATGCAGCCATGTTGCCTTGACAAGGGCGTGTGTACGAAAGGTGTGTTGGGTATGGGCAAGAGCCTCTTTGGCCAGTTGAAGGGCGTGCTGTCGCGGGAAAAGAAGTCGAGCATTGCCGTGCCCGCAAGCCAGCCAAGTTCATCGGCGAACCTGTCCCGCATCGGCCTGGCGGGCGCGGCGACACCTGCTGCACCAGCAGGCCAGCAGGATTTTTCCGGTTTCAGCCCGGCACCCCGGGTAGACATGGGCTTCATGGCTGGCGAGGCCATGCCCGGCACTGCCGGCGGGCAGATTGCCGGCGGGCAGATTGCCGGCGGGCAGATTGTTCCGGTCGGCATCCAGTTCATGGCTGAAGTGCCACTTCAACAATCGGCCGAAGAGATCGTCAACGTGTCACGGCGGGCAACGAACTGCATGGACGCGAACCTGATGCCTGCCGCGGACAACAAGTGGAACGTGATCGTGACATTGTCCATGCAGCCGGTTCCACAGCACATCCACGAAGTTGAAACCCTCATGGCAGACTGGGCCGGCAAGCTGGGTGGCATTTCGAAGGGCTGGGGCCTCGCGCAGGGCCATGCGGCCTGACGGCTAGTCCCAGTCCGGTGCAATGCCGGCGGCTGGCACCAGCCGCAGGTGCTTGCGTTTCAGGCTGTCGATCGCGATACGATCATCCTCGCTCAGTTGGACTTCGGCTGCCGCGAGGTTGCTCTTCAACCGCTCATGACTGGTGGTGCGCGGAATTGCCATTACGTCGCCCTGGCCAACCAGCCACGCCAGCGCAATCTCTGCCGGGCTGACGCCGTGCCTTCGTGCAATCTGCTGCATCACCGGTTCATCAGCCACCTGGTTGCGCGCTATCGGGCAATAGGCCGTAATCGCCAGTCCATTTGTGCGGCACGCCGCCAGCACCTTGTCCTGGTTGATCAGCGGGTGATACTCGATCTGGTTGCACAACAGCGCATGCCGCGACAGCGCAACCGCTTCGTTGACCTGCTTCACAGTGAAGTTCGATATCCCGATTTGGCGCGCAAGGCCTGCATCGCGGGCCTTGTTCAGGGCGGTGATGGTTTCCTTCAGCGGCACCGTGCGCGAGGGCCAGTGCAGCAGCAACAGGTCGACCGGGCCACAGTCCAGCAGTTCAAGGCGTTCATCGACAGCGCGGGCAAACTTGTCTGCGGCGTGGCAATCGGGCCAGATCTTGGTGGTCAGGAATATCTTGTTCCGCGCCACCCCTGAAGCGCGCATCCCCTCGCCCACTTCGCGCTCGTTCTGGTACATCTGCGCCGTATCGACATGGCGATAGCCAAGTTTCAACGCGGTTTCGACGATGTCGCGGCAGGTGTCGCCGCGCAGTTCCCAGGTGCCAAGTCCGATTGCGGGGACCATAACCTCTTGAGCGTTGACAGTTTTCATATGGGAACCTTTACATCTCGCAGGGCCCGGTCAGTGATTAGCCTCGGGCTGGTGTGCCGTGATATATGACTGATAGCCCTCACGCATGGTGATTGTCCAATGAACGCTGATACGCCCAACACGTTGCCCTGGCCCCCGATCATCTATGCCACCGTCGTGGTGGTGGCGCTGGTGTGCCAGGCGGTTGTACCAGTGACTTTGCCTGCAGCAGTGACATGGCCCGGCTTTGCACTGCTCTGCGGCGGGCTGGCGCTGGATGTCTGGGCCATGTGGACGATGTATAGGGCGCGCACCAACATCCTGCCCCACCGTGCCGCCGGCACGCTGGTCACGTATGGGCCGTTTGCCTGGACCCGCAACCCGATCTACGTGGGCAACACCGTCGCGGTGGCGGGCCTTGGAATGGCGCTGCAAAACGGCTGGCTGCTTGTTGCGGCAGTCGCTGCTGCGCTTTTCACCCATAAACTGGCCGTTGTGCGCGAGGAGGCGCACCTGCGCGCCAAGTTTGGCAGTGCGTGGGACGACTATGCCAGCAGGGTCAGGCGCTGGGGCGTGATCTGAGCTAGATCAGGAACAGCGCGGCCAGCCCGAGGAACGCGAAGAAGCCGACCACGTCGGTCACGGTGGTCACGAAAACACCCGAAGCAATGGCCGGGTCGATTTCAAAATGATCCAGCCCCAGCGGGATCAGGATACCGGCCAGCGCTGCGGCCAGCATGTTGATGATCATCGCCGCCCCGATGATCAGGCCAAGCTGGTCCGAGCCGAACCACCACCAGGCGAACAGCCCCATGATGATGGCAAACGCGATGCCGTTGAGCAAACCCACCGCACTCTCACGCCACACCACCCGGACCGCGTTGACTGCAGACAGGTTGCGTTGCGCCAGGGCGCGCACGGCCACCGTCATGGTCTGGGTTCCGGCGTTGCCGCCCATCGATGCCACGATGGGCATCAGCACGGCCAGCGCCACCATCTCCTCGATGGTGGCATCAAACAGCGCGATGACGCCCGACGCCAGTACCGCCGTTATCAGGTTGACCAGCAGCCAGCCAAATCGCGACCGCGTGGTGGACAGGACCGTGTCGGTGATCTCTTCATCGCCCACACCACCAAGGCGCAGGATGTCTTCGCTGGCTTCTTCCTGGATGACGTTGACGATGTCGTCGACGGTGATCGAGCCGACCAGCCGCTGGTTCTCGTCCACAACGGCAGCGGAGCCCAGGTGATACTGCTCGAACTTGTAGGCAACGTCGTCCTGCTCATCGAGCACGTTGAACACCACCTCGTGCTCGCGCATGATCTCCGAAATCTGCTGCGAACGCGGATGGCGCAACACCAGGCTGACCGGCACGAATCCGACCGTGTGGAAGGATGGATCCACAACGTAGATCTCGATGAAATCCTCCGGCAGATCTTCCTCGTTGCGCATGTAGTCGATGGTCTGGCCGACCGACCAGAACGCCGGCACCGCCACGAAGATGGTCTGCATCAGGCGCCCGGCCGAGTATTCAGGATACTCAAGGCCGCGGGTCAGCGCGGTGCGGTCAGCCTTTGATACCTTGGACAGGATTTCCTGCTGGTCGGCAGCATCCATGTCCTCGATGAGGTATAGCGCGTCATCGGTGTCGAGCCTGCGCACGGCGGACGAAATGAACTGGTTGGGCAGCGCCTCCATCAGTTCATCGCGCACCGCCTCGTCAAGCTCAGGCAGCGCCTCGACATCGAACGAACGGCCCAGCTTGAGGATGAATTCGACACGGGCTTCGGATGGCAGGAACTCGATCAGGTCCGCGACGTCGGCTTCGTGCAGGTCGCGCACCAGCCGGCGCAGGTCGCGGGCATCTTCCTTTTGCAGCGCATCGCCGACAGCCCGCACGAAGGCAGAGCTGAGGGCCCCGTCTTCATCGTGAATGGTGTCGAACTCGAGAACGTCGGCCATCGCCGCATGCCTCTTTCCGTTGGCGTTGCGCGGTTGTGAATCACCCTGCCGCTAACATGCAGCACATTCCAGAAAAGGACCAGTTGGTTGCTGTGCAGCACGCGCCGTTGCCGATAACGGGAAACCGCCGAAGTGCCACCCGCCCGCAGAACGGCTACGGCCGCGGTCAGTCCGTTTCCGCCTGCAAATAATGGTGTTTGACCGCACGCGCTGCAAACCGCTTGGCGATTGCGCGCCGTACCCTGCCAGTCAGGCTTGGAGTGTTGAGCGCATCAGCAGTCTCGCGTCGCACCAACCTTGCCACCGCCGCATGCAGTACACACCATTGCAACCACCTCAATTGGTCCGGACTGGCATCGGGGTTGTAACCACGCGCCAGGTATACGAAGTTTTCATTGATCCTGCTTCTCGGCCTCAAACTGCCGGCAGTCAGGTCGCTTGTCCTGAGCATGAATGATGCAAGGTCTGCCGGGACTGGCGACCTTCCGACAGCGTAGCCGAAGTCGATCCCCATAAGCGCGCCGCTGGATGTCTCGCGAATGAGGTTGCTGGGCGTGAAGTCGCGATGGTTCAGGCTCCAGTCAACCGGCATGCCGTCCAGTCCGGGCGCCTGGTTGCGCAGCAAGTCGAGTGCGCGCAGAAGACCTGCTGAGTGCAACACTGAAGGCCTTGCCTGGTCCTGCAGGGCAGCGATGGACCGATCTGTCTCGTCCATCATTTCGATCGCCGGCGCGGGCTGCTCGGCAATGCCATTTGCCTGGTGGAACTGCCGCAACCATGAGCCGCAGTCATTCAGCAAGGAGGACATGTCGCGTTGCAGTACGTAGCGCCACATCAGCTCCGACTTCATGCTGCGCCCTTGCACCCACTCCATCACGACAATGCCAGTATGATCGTCGGCCAGCAGCACCCTGGGCGCAAGCGGCGTTATGCGGTCCTTCGAAGCCTTGCCCAGCTTGCGCAGCATGTGGACCTCGCGACGGAAGAACGCCGCATGATCGGGATGGGATACGTCAAAGACTTTCAGGCAAAGTGGTTTCGACCTGTCACGCCCCGGCAGCAGAAAGTGCGATGTGGCCGGGTGCTCAGAAATCTGGGCAGATGAGACACTGTTCCGGTGTGCCCGTGCACGAGTATTGCGCAGGCGTTGCAGGTCGGCCACCTTGTGCAAACCTGCGGCTGCGTCGCCCGATAACCAATCCCTGACGAGTTGTGCTGTGTAATCTGCCGGGTCGTTCATTCGTTACGTGCCATCATCCCGGCAGGAACGCGACACCGGTTGGGTGCAATTATTCAGGTATAAACACGGGTTTGTCGAGGCGGTATAGGGCTTACGGCAATGCTGCACGTCAACGTTTCAAGCCCTGCAGCCGAAGCACCGACTTGCCCGTCCTGCCCAGATGGCGCATGGGCCGAGGGCAAGGCGGGCAGTTGCTGATCAGTTGTTTGCCGTCAGCGGATCGATGATCTGTGGAATTTCAGTGATCGTTGTCGCCGGTATGCCGCTAAGCTCAGCGTGCTTCCTGATCTCGGCCTCGCTTTCAGCAAGGTAAACACAGAAGGTCTTGTCGCCGGCCACATAGGAATGCTGCCACTGGATGGATGGTCCTATGGTGGCCAGTGCCTGGTTTGACGCTCGGGATGCGCCGCACAATTCGGTGAGCGAAAACTCGCCGACGCCAGGAATGTCACGTTCGATCATAAAGCGTTTCATTGAATTGCTCCTTATGTTGATGAATGACCCGGGCATCCCAAGAATGCGCCCTGAAGCGGCGGGAGCCAAACTCAATTTTCTTGAGCTGGAGAAAGGCTACCTTTAGCATCGAATGAAACTTTGGTGTCGATAAAGGTTTTTGACAATGAACACCGTCAGCCATTTGAAGTCTCTTCAGGCCCTGGAACTGGCGCTGCGGGAGGGTTCACTCAAGGCCGCCGCCGAGCGGTTGGGCGTGACGCCTGCCGCGGTGGGTCAGCGGATCAAGACGCTTGAGAGCTACCTGGGAAAGGACCTGCTGTCGCGCGGCCGTTCGGGCCTTAGGCCAACGCCAGACCTGGCACCCGCGCAAGCCGACCTGCGCGCGGCATTCGAGGCACTGGAGCGGGTTACCGAGGTGCTGAATTTCCAGGGCATGAGCGAGATTCACATTGTCGCCGAACCTGACTTGAGCGAGCTATGGCTCATGCCCCGGCTCGCTGCGTTCCAGCAAGCCTACCCCAACACAATGTTCTGCATAAATGGCATCGGCGACATTCCGATCAGGATCGGCATGCCCGACATACGCATCAGCTGTGACGACGGCCCCGGCGAGCCGTTGTTCAGGGACCTGTTCGTTGCCGTGACCGGTCCGGACAATCCGCGCCGCATCGCCGACTGGGACGAGGCCATGCCAATGGAAGGCATGCCATTGCTGCACCTCGCCGCGCATCAGTCGGAAATGGGGCAACCTGGCTGGCTGGAGTGGTTCACGATGTATGGCCAGCGCAAGAAAGGCCCTGAACGCGGCGTTCACTACAAGAACACCAGGCTGGCCCTGGAAGCAGTCCGTGCCAATGTCGGCTTCCTTGTGTGTGGTTTGTCCCTCGTGCTGGAGGATCTTTCGAAAGGTAGCATCGTTCTGCCGTTTTCCGCCGAGCAACACATTTTGGCCCCGCACCCGTACCGGCTGTCCATCCGGCCGGAGTCTGAAAACCGCCCGCAGGTGGCAAGGTTTGTCGACTGGCTGAAAGCTGAAGCAGACGCCACCCGGCAACGTCTTGGCGAAATGGCAGAAGCGGGTCCAGGCGTTCGGGCCAGTCTACAGGAGCGGAACTAGCTCAACTGTACGATAGCAAATGGTGCGGCCGAGAAGACTCGAACTTCCACGGGAGTTACCCCACAGCGACCTCAACGCTGCGCGTCTACCAATTCCGCCACGGCCGCACAGGTCCACAAGCTCGGTAGGAACGAGACGTGCGTGTAACAGCGCGCCTGCCTCAAATCAAGCCCCATCAACGCCGCCCTTGGTTGTGCCGCAACAAGTGACTAAACAGGTGTGCATGAGCCTCACTCGCAACACCTTGATGACCATGACCGAGCGCCTGTACCGATCCGAACCGGTGGAGTGGCAGGTGACAACCGGACTGACTCCATACGAGGATGCAGTCGCCTTCATGGAGGCGCGGGTGGCAGCAATTGCGGCAGGTGAGGCGGGCGAACTTGTCTGGCTGGTGGAGCACCCTTCCCTTTACACAGCCGGCACATCAGCCACTGCGCAAGACCTGGTCATGCCGGACCGCTTTCCGGTGTTCCGGACAGGTCGGGGCGGGCAATACACCTACCATGGCCCCGGTCAGCGCGTGGCATACGTGATGCTGGACCTGGCCCGGCGCGGCCAGGACGTGCGCGCCTTTGTGGCCGGCCTGGAAGACTGGCTGATCGCGGCACTTGATCAGTTCAACGTCA
This sequence comes from uncultured Anderseniella sp., assembly GCA_964390445.1. GTDB lineage: Bacteria > Pseudomonadota > Alphaproteobacteria > Rhizobiales > Aestuariivirgaceae > Anderseniella. Next base: position 4,611 of record CAYMJJ010000053.1, on the reverse strand, counting down.
GGGGCGAACGCCGCGAGGACCGCGTCGGTGTATGGGTGCGCCGCCCGGAGAAACTCGCCGGTACCGAAGACAAGATTGCCGCCATCGGCATCCGCGTGCGAAAGTGGATAACGTTTCACGGGCTAAGCCTCAACGTCGAGCCGGACCTTGAACACTTCACCGGCATCGTGCCGTGCGGCGTCAGCCAGCATGGCGTGACCAGCCTGGTTGACCTTGGCCTGCCGGTTACCATGATGGATGCAGACGTTGCCTTGCGCACCACATTTGAACAGGTGTTTGGACCCACAGCATGAGCCAGCAAGTCAAGACCGCCGCATTCTGCACCCAGTGCCGGTCCCGGTGCGGTTGCATCGCCATCGTCGAAAACGGCATCCTGACCTCGATCGAACCGGACCCAGCCCACCCCAGCGGGGCGAAACTGTGTCCGAAGGGCAAGGCTGCACCGGAGCTTGTCTACCACCCTGACCGGCTCACCACGCCCCTGCGCCGCACCTCACCTAAGGGCGCGGCCCAGCCCACGTGGGAGCCGATGAGCTGGGATGAGGCGCTCGATGAAATCAGCGAACGGCTGGGCAGCATCCGCGACGAGCACGGACCGGAACAGGTGGCGTTCTCGGTCACCACGCCAAGCGGCACACACATGTCCGACGGCATCTCGTGGGTCGAGCGCTTCATCCGCGCGTTTGGCAGCCCCAACACCATCTACAGCACTGAAATCTGCAACTGGCACAAGGATGTAGCGGCGCGCTTCACCTACGGCAGTGACATCGGTACCCCCGACTTCGCCAACTCGGGATGCATCCTGCTATGGGGCAACAACCCGGCTGCAACCTGGCTTGCGCGCTCGGTCGAAATCCAGAAGGCAATCAAGCGCGGCGCCAAGCTGATCGTTGTGGACCCGCGCCCTACCCTTTATGCGCGGCGCGCAGACTGCTGGTTGCAGGTGCGTCCCGGCACCGACCAGGCCCTGGCGCTCGGTATTGCCAACCTGCTGCTTGCATCTGGCAGCTTCGACGAAGGTTTCGTGCGCCAATGGACGAATGCGGCCCTGCTGGTGCGCCAGGACACCGGACGGTTCCTGCGCGAGGCAGACGTGTCCGCTGGCGGCAGGGCAGACGTGTTGCTGGCGGCGCAGGCCACCGGCGAAAGCCTGTTGCGCTACGACTCGTCGTCGGGTGAATGGCAAGACGATCCGGTCCGCGCAGACCTTTTCGCCAGCCGCGATGTAAAGGGGCTGGACGGACCGGTTGCCTGCAAGAGCGCGTTGCAGGTGTTTGCGGACGCCGCCGCCGCGTATCCTGCCGACCGGGTTTGCGACCTGACCGGCGTTCCCGGCGAGGCGCTGCACGCCGCGGCTGATCTGATCGCCAGCAGTGGCCCGGTCGCGTATTACGCCTGGAATGGCGTCGGACAGAGCATCACTGCAACGCAGACGGATCGTGCAATCTCGATCCTGTATGGGCTCACCGGCCATTATGGCGCTCGTGGCGGCAACGTGCCCGGCGGGGCCGCGCGGTTCAACGACATCGCGGGCCATGACCTGCTGAGCGAGCAACAGCGTGCAAAGGCGCTTGGGCTGGACGAGCGCCCGCTCGGGCCGGGGCGGCAAGGCTGGGTGACGGCGCGCGATGTCTACGCGGCCATCCTCGACCAAAAGCCTTACCCGGTTCGCGCCCTGTTTTCCTTCGGGGGCAACCTGCTGGCAGCCCAGCCCGACACCGCCCGTGCAAGACAAGCCCTGTCGGCGCTGGATTTTCACGTTCATGCGGACTTCTTCCTGAATGCCACAGCCGAACATGCCGACATCGTGCTGCCGGTCAGCACCTCATGGGAGCGCGAGGGCTTGCGCACGGGCTTCGACGCCAGCCTGGACGGCATGCGCAAGGTGCAGTTGCGCCCGGCCGTGGTGGCAGCGCAGGGCGAGGCCCGCAGCGATACCGATATTGCCATGGCACTCGCCGCCCGGCTGGGACTGAACGCAGACATGTTCAACGGCAGCGTGGACGCCGGCCACGCCCACATTCTGGCACCTTCCGGCATTGACCTTGAGACATTGAGAGCCAACCCGGAAGGCGTCGTGGTCGAAACTAGCGTTGCGTTGAGGGCTTACGAGCAGGCAGGGTTCGCAACACCGACCAGGCGGCTGGAAATCTACTCGGAGCAACTGCTGGACATCGGCATCGACCCGGTGCCGGTGTTGCGCGATGGCGCCTTGCCAGCAAGCCCGGCACCTGGGTATCCGCTGCGGTTGGGCAGTGCGAAAACCGTCATCTATTGCCACAGTCAGGGCCGCAACATCGAGAGCCTGCGCAGGCTGATGCCCGACCCTGTGCTGGAAATTGCACAGGAAACCGCTGCGGAGCGAGGCATAGCGGCAGGCGACTGGCTGGAGATCACCACCCGCGATGGCAACTTCATTGCACGCGCCAAAATCATCGCCGGCCTTGCGCCGGACACCGTGTTCGCCCAGCACGGATGGGCCGTCAGCACGCAAGCCGATGCGCCCAACATCGTGGGTAACCGGCTGGCAGCCAATCTCAACTCGGTGACATCAACCGCGCAGTGCGACCCGGTCAGCGGATCGATCGGCCTGCGCTGCAGTTGGTGTGACGTACGAAAGGCCGCGTTGCCGCCAGCGTGATTACTCAAATTCCATGATGATCGCGTCCACGGCCAGGTTTGCCCCGGCCTCGGCGTGGATCTTGACCACGGTGGCGTCGCGTTCGGCGCGCAGGATGTTCTCCATCTTCATCGCCTCGACCACTGCCAGCTTCTCACCAGCCTTGATCTCCTGCCCCTCTGTCACCTCGATGGACACTACAAGGCCCGGCATCGGGCACAGCAACTGCCTTGAGGTGTCCGGCGGCAGCTTGACCGGCATCAGCTTGGCCAAATCGGCTTCACGCCCGGTATAGACCGTGGCATTGGCTTCGCAGCCCGCGTGGCTGAGCCTGAAGCCGTTCATGACCGGGCGAACCTGCACCGAGACTGCCCGGCCGTTGACCTGACCGTTCCAGACCAGTTCACCGGGCGCCCAGCGGCTTTCCACCACAACCTCGTTGCCGTCAACTACGGCGCGGAACAGCCGGCCCTCGCAGCCCTGCATTTCCGCGTCGATCCATTCATCGCCCAGCCGGACCACGCGCACGGTTCCGAACTTTACGGCGCGCCCGCCCATCTGCCCGGAAATCTCACGCTTGCGGAGGTTGAGCACGTGGTCACAAACCAGCGCCACCGTCGCCATTGTCAGGCGTGCCTCGCCTGCCAGTTCAGCGCCCTGGAAGCCTTCGGGAAACTCGTCGGCGATGAAACTGGTCGACAGGGCGCCCGATTTCCAGCGCGCATGATCCATGATGGCAGCGACGAACGGAATGTTGTGCTGGATGCCGTCGATGTAGAACTCGTCGAGCGCGCGCGACATGGCCTCGATTGCCGTGGCACGGTCGGCGGCGTGGGTGCAGAGCTTGGCGATCATCGGATCGTAGTAGATCGAGATTTCACCACCTTCATAGACGCCAGTATCGTTGCGCACGGTGACGCCGGTCTCGCGATCCTTCTTTTCCGCTGGCGGGCGATAGCGCGTCAAGCGGCCCGTGGATGGCAGGAAGTTGCGGTACGGGTCCTCGGCATAGACGCGGCTTTCAATGGCCCAGCCGTTCAGCTTCACGTCATCCTGTGCGATGGACAGCTTCTCGCCGTAGGCCGAGCGGATCATCTGCTCGACCAGGTCGATGCCGGTAATCAGTTCCGTTACAGGGTGTTCCACCTGCAGCCGGGTATTCATCTCGAGGAAGTAAAACGACTTGTCCTGTCCCGCCACGAACTCGACCGTGCCTGCCGTGTCGTAATCCACGGCCTTCGCCAGTGCGATGGCCTGCGCGCCCATCTCGGCGCGGGTCTTTTCGTCGAGCAGCGGGGATGGTGCTTCCTCGATGACCTTCTGGTTGCGGCGCTGGATCGAGCATTCGCGCTCGCCGAGGTGAATGACGTTGCCATGCTTGTCGCCCAGCACCTGGATTTCGATGTGGCGGGGGTTGACGATGAACTTCTCGATGAACACCCGGTCGTCACCGAACGACGACTTGGCTTCCGACCTGGCGGACTTGAAGCCTTCCTCGACCTCACCGGCAGAGTGCGCAATGCGCATGCCCTTGCCGCCACCGCCAGCCGATGCCTTGATCATCACCGGATAGCCGATCTCGCCGGCAATCTTCACCGCTTCCTTGGGGTCGGTGATCTCACCCAGGTAGCCCGGCACGGTGTTGACGTTGGCTGCATTGGCGAACTTCTTCGACTCGATCTTGTCGCCCATCGCCTCGATGGCGCGCGGGTTTGGCCCGATGAACACGATGCCGGCATCTTTCAGGGCGTGGGCGAACTTCGCGTTTTCAGACAGGAAGCCATAGCCGGGATGAACGGCCTCGGCGCCGGTCCGCTTGCACGCGTCAATGATCTTGTCGATCACCAGGTAGCTTTCAGATGCCGGTGCGGGGCCGATGTTGACCGCCTCGTCTGCCATTTCCACATGCAGGGCGCGCGCATCCGCGTCGGAAAACACGGCCACCGTGGCGATGCCCATGCGCCGGGCGGTCTTGATCACGCGGCAGGCAA
>CAYMJJ010000052.1:0-16151 GCA_964390445.1 uncultured Anderseniella sp. | reverse complement strand
CAGAACGGCCCCGGCATCACCAACTTCGTCACGCCCGTCAAGACAGCCTACTGGAACCACACGCCGCTGCTGCTGGTCACGCCGCAGGCCGCCAACAAGACCATCGGCCAGGGCGGCTTCCAGGAAATCGAACAGATGCGCCTGTTTGCCGACATGGTCTGCTACCAGGAAGAAGTGCGTGACCCGTCGCGCATTGCAGAAGTTCTGAACCGAGTCATCGAAAAGGCCTGGCGTGGCTCGGCACCTGCCCAGATCAACGTGCCGCGCGATTACTGGACCCAGGTAATCGACATCGAACTGCCGCAGATCGTGCGGCTGGAGCGTTCGCCGGGTGGCTCAAGCGCCATCGACGAAGCTGCAAGGATCCTCTCGGAAGCGGAATTTCCGGTCATCCTGAACGGCGCTGGCGTGGTGCTGTCCGGTGCCATTCCGGCTGCCGCTGCACTGGCTGAAAAGCTGTCGGCACCAGTGTGCTGCAACTACCAGCACAATGACGCCTTCCCCGGCTCGCACCCCCTGTTTGCCGGCCCGCTCGGCTACAACGGCTCCAAGGCCGCGATGGAACTGATCTCCAAGGCTGATGTGGTGCTGGCGCTCGGCACCCGGCTCAACCCGTTTTCCACCCTGCCCGGCTACGGCATCGACTACTGGCCGAAAAACGCCAAGCTGATCCAGGTCGACATCAACTCCGACCGCATCGGGCTGACCAAGAAAGTGGCCGTCGGCATCCAGGGTGACGCAAGGCAGGTCGCCGAGCAGATCATGGCCAGGCTGTCGCCGTCCGCCGGGAACAAGGGCCGTAAGGAGCGTGAAGCGCTGATCCACCAGACCCGTTCGGCATGGTTGCAGACGCTGTCGTCGATGGACCACGAGGACGATGATCCGGGCACCACCTGGAACGAGCGTGCGCGCAAGGCCAAGCCCGAATGGATGAGCCCGCGCATGGCGTGGCGCGCCATCCAGGCCGCGCTGCCAAAGGATGCGATCATCTCCTCCGACATCGGCAACAACTGTGCCATCGGCAACGCCTATCCGACCTTCGAAGCGGGGCGCAAATACCTCGCGCCCGGCCTGTTTGGCCCGTGCGGCTATGGCTTCCCGGCCATTACCGGTGCCAAGATCGGCAACCCCGACACGCCCGTCGTGGGCTTTGCAGGTGATGGTGCGTTCGGCATTTCCATGAACGAGATGACCGCCATCGGCCGCAAGGAATGGCCGGCCATCACCATGGTGGTGTTCCGCAACTACCAGTGGGGCGCGGAAAAGCGCAACACGACGCTGTGGTACCAGGACAATTTCGTCGGCACCGAACTGGATGAGGACGTGTCCTACGCCAGGATCGCCGAAGCCTGCGGCCTCAAGGGTGTCCAGGCAAAGACCATGGAAGAACTGACAACCTTGCTTGACAAGGCCATCGAGGACCAGAAGAAGGGCATAACCACCTTCATCGAGGCGATGATCAACCAGGAACTGGGCGAGCCGTTCCGCCGCGATGCCATGAAGGCGCCGGTGGCGGTGGCAGGCATTGACGCCAGCGACATGCGCCCGCAGGCGGGTGCGGTCTAGCCGCATCTTGAGCGATACATATTACATCATCGCGTTCGGCTTTCCGTTCGGACTGGGGCCAGGAGCAGCAATGTTCCTGGCCTTTTGCGTGCTGGTGGCGGCGTACATCCGTGGCTACTCCGGCTTCGGCTTCTCGGCCCTGGTCGTGTCGGCCTCGGCGCTCGTCACCAACCCTCTCTACTTCGTGCCGGTGGTCATGCTGCTGGAGGTGGTGGCGACCGTGGGTCAGGCGCCCGCGGCCTGGCCCAATGCCAACAGGAAACTGCTTGGGTTGATGCTGGCCGGGGCCTGCCTGATCATGCCGTTGTCCGTGTGGGGGCTTGCCAGCCTCGACATCGACATGCTGCGGCTGGTGATCTCGTTGTGGGTGCTGGCGATGTGCGGCCTGCTGTTGACCGGCTGGTCGTTCAAAAGACAGGTCGGGGCGCCGGGATATCTTGTTGCCGGCATGGTGTCGGGGCTGGCCAATGGTGCGGCAGTAGGGGGGCTGCCGGTAGCGCTGTTCCTGGCCGCGCAGAACATCCCGGCCATCGTGTTCCGCGCAACGATGATTTTCTACCTGTGCGCCATCGACCTTGTTGCCCTGCCCATGCTCGGCCTGAACGGCCTGATCACCCTCGATACATGGATTGCAGCGGCAGCCTGCCTGCCAATGCTCGCGCTCGGCGTGTGGTTGGGCGGCAAGCGGTTCGTGTCCACATCGCCGGAAAACTTCCGCCGCATGGCAATTTCGCTGCTCGCATTGCTTGCGCTGCTCGGGCTGGTCAAGTCCGTGATGTGATGGTCATCACTGATTAACCCTTCGTCAGCATGCGACATCCATACTCGCAACCAGCCCCTGACTGGTGAGTTGTATGTGCAAGGAGAGATGCCATGACGAAGTCACAGAAGGATTTCAATACGGTGCTGCAAGCTGTTTCGGCTGGCGAGGCGATGGATCGGACATCGCTTGCAACCATGATCATCGCTGCGGTCGCGGCCACCATCGCGCTTGGCACGGCTGCCACCCTGATCATCTGACCGTCACGGTTTTACTCAGTCTGCCGTCGCCATCAGTATGACGCAGGCGGAGATCACATCCTCGACGCTGCAGCCACGCGACAGATCGCAAACGGGCTTGCTGAACCCCTGGAAGAACGGACCGATCGCATCGGCGTTGGCCATGTACTGGACCAGCTTGTAGCCGATGTTGCCCGAGTTCAGGTCCGGAAAGATCAGCACGTTGGCATCGCCTGCCACTGCTGCACCGCCGGGCACCTTGCGTTCGGCCACGGCCGGCACAAGCGCTGCATCGACCTGAAGCTCACCATCGATCATCAGTGAAGGTGCACGCTGCTTCACAAGGGCCAGCGCGTCCGTCACCCTGGTCACCGAGGCGTGCGAGGCGCTGCCCCTGGTCGAGAACGACAGCATTGCCCCCTTGGCCGTTTCATCCAGCAGCCTGTCTGCGGTGGCCATGGTGGCGATGGCGATGTCGGCCAGGTCTTCTGGCGTCGGGTCGATGTTGACGGCACAATCGGCGAAGATGAAATCCTTGCGGCCCTGCCCGCGATGATTGGGGACGGACATCAGGAAATAACTCGACAGCCGCCCGGTGTGCGGGGCAAGGCCCACGGTGCGCAGCCCGGCCGAGATGACCTTTGCGGTTTGGGCTACAGCACCGGCGATCATCGCATCTGCGTGGCCACTGTGCACCATCGCGCCACCAAAGATCAGCGGGTCGGCGGCCAGTTCATCTAGCCGTGCCGGGTCGAGGTTGGGTTTGCGCTCAAGCAGTAACGCACGCGCGGAGATGCGCAGGTCAGATGTGGCCGGGTCAACGAACTGGCAGCCTTCAAGGCTGGCACCCACCACGCCGGCAGCGGTCCTGATCGCGTCCTCGTGACCCAGCAGGATGGGTCGGGCGATGGCCAGACTTACCAGTTGCGCGGCCGCCAGCAGGATGCGCGGGTCGGTTCCTTCCGGAAACACAATCGCGCCGTTGCGCGCGCTGGCACGGGCGGCGAACGGTTGAACAATGGCATGCAAGAGCTTTAATCCCCGAGACAGATTGTGAGGCAAAACGTGAACTGAACGCCAGTTTAAGCGGCTGCCGTGAAGGCTTTGCTAGCACCAGTCTTGTGCAATGCAGCAACCAGCGCAACAGGTGATTTCCACCTGCAAGCCGTTCCAGGTGTTAAGAAATTCGCCCGAATAATGCCCCATACCCATCACATTGAGGTCGCGTTCGCTGGCAACAGTGGCAAGCTCAGAGGGACGGCTCACCTTCGCAGGGAACCCTCATCATGACCAACAGCGCCGAATTCCCCCTCCTCGGCCCTGACGCGAAAAAAGGAATGGCGGAACGCTCCACCGCTGCAGAGAAAACGCCGGTACTGGCGGGCGACGCCGTGCCCGACTGTGACAAGACTGACAACATCACCACGCGCGAGCCGGATGTCGACACGCTTGAACGCCAGCTGCCACCACTGCGGTTCAGACAGCGCTCTCCCGGCAATTTCGATGATGAACTGGACGACGAAGATGCGCCGATGATCCGGCGCATGACGCCAGACCATCCAGTGATGCACACGCGCCGCCACGAGCATGGTCCGGGCCGCAGCCCCCAGCTTTGCACGCCACGCCTGTTCGCCGCACAGATCCCGGCCGGGTTGCCTGAAGAGTTCAAACCTGACATGCCTGCAACCCGCGATTACCACTTCGACCGGCCGCCCGAGTGGTACGAAGGCCGCTCCGATAGCTGGAGCGGCAGCGACAACGCGGACTTTTCGGTGGCCGCGATACGGGCCAGGCGGATGCGCACGCCTGCCGGCACACACCACGCCTCCAGCATGGCCACCAAGGTCACGGTGATGAGCCTGGCCAGCGTCTGCCTGATCGCGGCAGGCGTCTCGCTGGGGCTGTATGGCGGCGACTTGCGCTACCACGTCGAAGACCGCGTCGCGGCTACCGGCAGCGCAATCCAGGATGCCTATGTGAGACTGACCAGCGCTGCTCCCGGTGGATTCGACGCCGGCAATGGTTCGCTGCAGGCCAGCATGGCGGGCGGCAGTGGCGGCAGTGCGGCTGCATTGCTCGGGCCGGACGCCCGCGAGGGCGCGCCTGCAGATGGTGGCCGCAAGCTGATCTACAAGCGGCTGCCAATCGAGAATGCAGATGCCTCAGATGCGCTGGCACCGCCGGTCGAGGCGTCGCGCACCGCACAGGCTGGCAGCACCCTTGATGCGTTGCTTGCGACTCCAGTTGACTTCAACGCGTTGCCAGGCGTCCAGACAGACTGACAGCCAATCACCTTTTGCAGGGGTGGGCAGGCCCCGGCGCCACGCGCGCCGGGGCCTTTCCGTCATGATGTCTGCTTGCCGAACAGCGCGTTGTAGAGCTTCTTGTCGCGGCCATAGATGTCGGTGCGGAACTCGACCGAGCCGCCCTCGCCGCGCCACGCGGTGGCATAGACGATGTGGACGGGTATCTTGTTTGGCAGCGTCACACGGGTCGTCTTGCGGGTCTCGACAACCTGTTCAAGCCGTTCCAGCGTCCAGCCCGGTACGTCGCGCAGGATGGTCACACCGAACTCGAGCGGCTTGTACACGCGGATGCAGCCATGGCTGAAGGCGCGTTGCGTCTTGGCGAATAGCGCGCGCGACGGGGTGTCATGCAGGTATATGGCATGCCGGTTGGGCAACATGAACTTGATGATGCCCAAGGCGTTCTTGGGGCCAGGCTTCTGCCGGATCGTGAACGGAAAGTCACCGCGCGAATACTGGTTGAAGTTGACTGACGAGAACGGAATTTCCTTGCCACCCGCCAGCAACTGGAAGTCATCGCCCAGGTAGGTCGGGTTGGCCTGCAGCTTGGGCAGCATTTCCCTGGTGGCAATGGAGTACGGCACCGTCCAGGTTGGATTTATGTCGACGTACTCCAGCTCGTCGGAGAAGATCGGGGTCTGGTGCCTGTCCTTGCCGACCATCACCGGGCGGACTTCCTTGAGCTGGCCATACTCGTAGCGGTAAAGCTCGAACGCCGCGATGTTGACCATCAGGTGCTTGTCGCCCATGTCGCGGGGCATGTGCCGCCAGCGCTCCATGTTGACGATGATCTGGCGAACGCGCTCCTGCGCCGTGACATTGAGCATCGACAGCGAGTTCGGGCCGATGACGCCATCGGGGTCAAGGCCGTTGCGCTTCTGAAATTGCTCGAACGCCAGCACAAGGTCATCGCCATAGAGGTTCGGATCAGCCGGGCTGCGGGGCGAGATATCGCCGGCCTTTTCAAGTCTCGCACGCAACTGCTGCACGCGCGGGTCGCTCATGCCGGGTTTTAGCACTTCGCCGCGGTCCATGGTGCCCCACCCGCCGTTGGCGGCGATCACGCGGTACTGGCGCAGCAACGACTTGAGCGCCCTGTAGTGCGCGTTCTGCGGCTCGACAGTGTCGAGGTAATTCGACGGATTTTCTGCCAAACCCACACCTTGCAGCAGTGCGAGCAGGTCGATCTCGCGGGGCTTCTGGAAGTGGTCCCGGTCGATCTTGCTCAGGATGACACGGCCGGTGGCCAGGTCCCTTGCATAGCCCAGGAAGAAGGCTGAGTAGGCAAGTTCGGTATAGCCTGCAGCCAGTGCATTCGACGGGTCGATCTGGTCGCGCAGGGAGACGAGGTAATCCACCGGATAGTCGCCAGGCTGAAGACCATCATCCTCGGCGAACTCGAGCCGCTGGACCAGTGGCGTCATGCGACCGGTGCCGACCCAGAAAATGTCACCGGCATTGTCGAGGTAATGGTGCCTCAATACCTCGCGGACACGCTCAAGCTGAAGCGGCAACCGGTCCTTGTGATTGAGGATGCGCACAATGGCATCGCGGGTGGAGGATGCGTCCGGCGCGGCATTTCCCTTAGCGGCGAGGACCGGGACCGACAGGCTCGAAGCGGTTGCCGCCAGAGCTGCAGTTGCCAGGCTGGCGCGTGTAAAGGTGCGCCGGTTCATGTTGAAGCTCATGCTTTTGTTCCCCCTCCAGAGTGCCGAACCGCGAAGTTACTACGACGATTCAGATCATTCTTTCCGTAGTGTAAACAGCACACCCCCGGAGTTCAAATTACGTTTCGGTCAACAATTCTGACTAGTGACAGAATGTTTGGTTCATCGCTCACCAATTGCACCATTCTGGATGACTTCAAAATGCGGTACTCTGCCTTGATGCACCGCAACGCCGACATACCATTCGATGCTGGATCCGCCTTGCAGGGCCTTGCCTTGCGCCAGCTCCAGGAGATGGCGGAGGCCGGCGCGATTGTGCGCGAGATGATGCGCATCTTGAAGAAGTCGGGCCAGAACATGGTGGGCCAGTGCCTGGCCAACCAGGGTACCTTCTACGAACTCGACCACTATCCCAAGGGCGATGTCTATGACAGTGAGACGCATTCGCAGTACTACTATCATGCCCACCGCCCCGATGTTGCCGAGCACGGGCACTTCCATACATTCCTGCGCGCTGCCGGCATGCCAGCAGGGCTCGAACCTGTCGCCTACCAGAGTTCGATCCGCCGACCGATGGGCAAGGATGCCCTGACGCATTTCGTCGCCATATCAATGGACCGTCCCGGCACACCAATCGGGTTGTTCACCACCAACCGCTGGGTAACGGACGAAACGTTCTATGCAGCCGAAGACGTGATCCCGCTGCTGGACCGGTTCAAGCTCGACCTGAGCTATCCGTGCCTGGCGACGAACCGCGCCCTCACGGCCATGTTCGTGCTGTTTCGCCCGCAGATCGAGGAATTGCTTCGCGCGCGAGACCGGACAATGAGCCGTTGGGCACACCAGAACCCCGGCATCGATATATACGAAGACCGTGAACTGGAAGTGACGTCGCAAGTCGCCATTGATATCAGCGCACAGATCAGCGCAGTCGAGCAGGCCATTGCCGCGCGTTCTGCTGCGGCCTGACGCGCCCTGCCGGCCGGCCCGGCGGCGATTTCAGACGTTGAGCAACAGGAACTCGCGCTCCCATGACGAGATCACCTTGCGGTACTGGACCTGTTCTTCTTCCTTGACCGCCATGAACGCCTCGACGAAACGCTGGCCCAGCACCTGCTTGAGCGGGCGCGAGTAGTTCAGCTTGGAGATGGCGTCATCCAGGTTGATCGGCAGCGAATGCGCATAGCGGTAGGCAGACCCCTCAATGGGCGCAGATGCCTTGGACTGCTCCATCATGCCAAGGTAGCCGCACGCCAGCGATGCCGCAAAGCACAGATAGGGGTTTGCATCGGCACCGGGTACGCGGTTCTCGATCCGGGTGTTGTCGGGGTCTGACCGCGGCATGCGCAACGGTGCCGTACGGTTGTCGATGCCCCAGTGGGTGTTGGTGGGGGCATCGGCGCCCGGCACCAGCCGGCGGTAGGAATTGACGTTCGGCGCGCAGAACGCGGTCGCTGCCGCCATGTAGCGCTGCAACCCGCCAACGTGGGCAAGGAACTGGCGCGACGGCTTGTTGCCTCGGCCACGGAAGATGTTGCGGCCAGTCTTGATGTCGAGCACCGACTGGTGCAGGTGCATCGCGGAGCCGGCCTCGTCCTGGTGCGGCTTGGCCATGAAGGTGGCGTAGACGTCGTGCTTCAACGCAGCCTGACGCACGATGCGCTTGAACAGGAACACCTGGTCAGCCAGGTCCAGCGGGTCACCATGGTTGAAGTTGATCTCGAGCTGGGCCGGACCGCTCTCGTGGCTGATGGTGTCCACGTCCAGGTCGGCGGCCTCGCAATAATCGTAGATGTCCTCGACGACGGGATCGAAGTCGTTGGCGGCGTCGATGCCATAGGCCTGGCCGACCTTCTCGGCGCGTCCGCTGGACCCAATGGGGGCTTCGAGCGGATAGTCGGCATCAATGTTCTTCTTGACGAGGTAGAACTCCAGCTCCGGCGCCACCACAGGCTTCCAGCCCTGCTCGGCGTACAGCTCAAGGATGCGCTTGAGCACGAAGCGCGGCGCGATATCAACCGGCTCACCATCCAGGTAGAACGCGTCGCACACCACCTGCGCCGTCGGGTTGACGTGCCACGGCACCGGCTTGAGCGTGGACGGGTCGGGCGTCAGGTAGACATCGCCCGACGCATCCGACACCGGCGAATCCTGCCACGAGTACTTGCCCGTGACCGTGAGAATGAAGACGTCTTCGGGCAACCGCAGCGAGGTGTTGTTGACCCCGTTGATGAACTTCTTCACCGGCAGGATCTTGCCTCGAGGTGTGCCGGCCATGTCGGGTACAAGGCATTCGATTTCATCAATGTTGCGCTCTGCACACCAGTTGGCAAAGAACTCAGCTGTCATGAATCACCATCGTTGCGGGGGGCGGTCTGACCGGCCTCGATGAGACCTCGGTGAGTCAGATCCGCTGACAACGAAGGAATGTGCCCCTTGCGCCTGCAGCAGCCGCCTGTGCGCACACTATACGCCGATTGCTTGACGAAAAAAAAGCCATGAACGAAGATACGTTTCCTCTGGCACGTGCAACCGCTGAAACAGGCATTGCCATCCCGCCCGGCTTTTTCTCCGAAGGCTATCATGACACCATCCTTGAAGTCTGACCGCGAGGCACACGAGTTCCTTGCAAAGAACCCCGATGTGGTGACCATCGACATGCTGATCCCCGACATGAACGGGGTACTGCGGGGCAAGCAGATCAACCGCGAGTACCTGCCCCGGCTCTATACCGAAGGCGTGCGCATGCCGGGTTCCAACTACCTGCTGGACTGGACCGGCCAGAACATCGACACGCTGACATACGGCACATCGGATGGCGATCCGGACTTCATGTGCTTTCCCGTCGAAGGCACGCTGAAGCGCATCGACTGGGCATTGCGGCCGTCGGCGCAAGTGATCGCCTCAATGGAAGATGCAGACGGCAAGCCGCACTTCGCCGACCCGCGCTACATCCTGTCCAGGGTGTTGAAGCGGTTCGACGAACTCGGCCTGACGCCGGTGGTGGCCATCGAGTACGAGTTCTATCTGATTGACCAGGAAGCCGCGTCGAACGGCGAGATCAAGCCTGCGCGCGGGCGCGAGACCGGTTGGCGGGCAAGCACCAACAGCGTGTACAGCATCGACGAACTGTATGATTTCGAGGCGATGCTGGACGAGATCCAGCAGGTGTGTGCGGAACAGGGGCTGCCGGCTGAAACCTTCGTCAAGGAATATGCAGCCGGCCAGTACGAGATCAACCTGCACCATTCCAGTAATGCGCTGAAGGCCTGTGACCAGGCGATCATGCTGGAGCGCTGCATCAAGTCGGTGGCGCGCAAGCACGGGGTGATCGCGAGCTTCATGGCCAAGCCGTTCAGCGACCAGGCCGGATGCGGGTTGCACATCCATTGCAGCCTGCTCGACGAGCATGGCAACAACGTGCTGACCGGGCCAATGGATGAAACGGTGAAGCGGCCAATATCGGACACCATGCGCCATGCCATGGGTGGCCTGCTGCAAACCATGCGCGAGGGCATGGCGATCTTTGCGCCGAACGCAAACTCCTACCGGCGCCTGCGGCCGGGGTCCTACGCGCCGGTGCGGGGCTTATGGGGTGGCGACAACCGCACCGTGCCACTGCGCATACCCGGCGGCAGCGAGAAGGCTGTCCGCATCGAACACCGGGTGGCTGGCGCCGATGCCAATCCCTATCTCGTCATGGCCACCGTTCTGGCCGGCATGCATTACGGCATTACCAACGAGCTTATACCGCCACCGCCAGTCAGCGGCGACGGCTATTCGAGCGACCATGGCATCGAGTTGCCGATCCGCTGGCCGGTTGCGCTGGCGGCATTCGACGAGAGCAACTTTCTCGATGACTACCTGGGCGAGGCATGGTGCGATGCATTCCTGTCGGCCCGGCAATTCGAAGCCGAGCGGCATCACTTCACCATTCATCCGCTCGATTTCGAGTGGTACCTGAGAACCGCATGACCAACAGCATCCTCGATGCAACGACATGGTACCGGGCGACAGCCAACCGCGCGTTTGCGGCGAGCGCTGCCGGGGCACTGCCTGACCGGGTGGACGTATGCGTGATCGGGGCGGGCCTGACCGGGCTGTCAGCCGCGCTTGAATTGGCGAAGGCCGGGCGCAGCGTTGCCGTATGTGATTCAGGACCCGTGGGCTGGGGTGCGTCGGGGCGCAATGGCGGGCAGGTATGCACCGGGTTCTCGCCGGGCATGGACGGCTTCGAGAAGCAGCTTGGCAAGGATGACGCCAGGTTGTGCTTCGACGTGGCGGAGGAAGGCAAGCGGCTGATCACCGGCCGCATCAGGGAGTACGCCATCGAGTGCGGCCTCACCTGGGGCTACATCCACGCCGCCGCCCGGTCCAGCCACATGGCCGGGCTTGCCGGGTACAAGGATGAGCTCGAACGCTATGGCGTGAACGGGCTCACCATGCTGACGCGAGAACAACTGCGCGAGAAGCTGGCAAGCGATAGCTATCATGGTGGACTGCGGGAACAGCATGCAGGCCACCTGCACACGCTGAACTATGTGCTCGGGCTGGCCGACGCCGTGACCCGCCACGGCGGGCTGGTATTCGAGAACATGGCGGTACGATCAGTCGATGATGGCAATCCGGCCACCGTTCACCTGGCCAACGGGCGGAGCATTACGTGTACGCAGGTCATCGTGGCTTGCAACGCCTATCTCGGCGCCCTGATACCCGGGTTGAACCACCGCGTCATGCCAGTAGCGAGCTATGTCATCACCACCGAAGTGCTGGGTGAGGAAAGAGCCACCACGCTGATCCGCGATGACGAGGCGGTCAGCGACAGCAACTTCGTGGTCGACTACTTCCGCCGCACGCCAGACCACCGCCTGCTGTTTGGCGGCCGATGCAGCTATTCCGGCATTCACCCGCGCGACCTTGCAGCCAGCATGCTGCCGCGACTGACCCGAATCTTTCCGCAGTTGACCGGGGTAAAGGCCGACTATGCCTGGGGTGGCCACATTGGCATTACCTACAACCGGCTGCCCGATGTTGGCCGGAAAGGAACCGCCATCTATTATGCGCACGGATTTTCAGGCCAGGGCGTGGTGCTGTCCGGCAGCCTTGGAAAGATACTGGCTGATGCGGTCATGGGCGACCAGGCTCGCTTCGACGTGTTTTCGCGCATCCGGCACATGGCCTTCCCGGGCGGCATGCTTCGCCGGCCGGCCCTTACGGCAGGCATGTTGTATTACCGGCTGCGCGACCTCCTGTCATGAGCGAAGCCTCTGACAACAAACAATTTAAACACATTCTTGACCATTGCGCCCCGTGCCCGGAGTTGCGCCACTGGAATTAACATCTGGTTCATACCTATGACGGATTATGGCCCTCGAAGCCGCTTCCACGGGGTCTGGACTGGGTAGTGAAGTCGCGTTTCAGCCAGATGGATTTGAAATGCTCCGGGAGAGTGAAATGCTGAAAGTCTTCAATGCCCTGCTCCGCGACGAGTCCGGTGCAACCGCCATCGAATACGGGCTGATTGCTGCCGCCACCGGCATGGCCCTTGTTGCCGTGATGCCGGGCCTGAACGACGAAGTGGGTGCGAACATGCAATCTGTTTCCGATGCTCTGGAAACCGCAGTCCAGTAACGTCCAGGCAGCAACCGGTCAGAATATTCCGCGGCGCAACAGGTTCAGCGCCATCAGGGACAAAGCAGCCATCAGCACCTTGCGGAAGGTGTCCGGGTGCATGGCGCCCTGCAACTTCATTCCAAGCCACATGCCGGCATAGGCCGGTACACACGACAGTATCGACAACCCGGCAATGGTTGGCGTCAACATGCCGTTCAGGATATAGCCTGCAATCAGCGGAATGCCCGACAGGCCGAACACCACTCCCACACTGACGCTCCAGATATCCTTGGCGACGCCTGCCGCGATCAGGAACATGGTCAGCGGCGGGCCGTACACCGAGGTCGGTCCACCGACCAGGCCTGACGCGACACCCGCAACCACGCTGGCTACACGCTCGCGATGTGGAGGAATGTGCGGTTTCCAGCGGCTGACGCTCAGCAGCACGAACACCATCACCACCAGTCCCAGCACCACGAGCAGTGCATCCGACGGGATAGCGGCCGCAAACAGTGACATCGAGAAGATGCTGATGATCGACACGACGATCAGCAGCCAGAATCGGCTGAGAGCCTTGCTGGCCCCGGCCAGGCCCGAAGAAAACGCCATCTGGACGTTGGTCACTACAATCGGAATAACCATAAGGGCGACGGCAAGTTTTGGCTCCAATGCCAGAAGCATGACGGACAGGCCGACCAGCGGCAAGGCGATGCCAACCACGCCCTTGCAGATGCCGCCGAGCAGCATGGCGAGCATGACCAGTGCGACGTGCGACCAGGAGAAGCCGAGAAACAGGTGGTCTGGGCTCAACTGCTCATCTCGTGCGGGCGGGCACCGCGCACCCAGGCCTTCAGGCAGAGCAGTTCACCGGCAATGGTGGCCGCGGCATTGGCCGTCAGCTCCGCATGGTCATAAGGCGGCGAAACCTCGACCACGTCCATGCCACAGAAGTCCACGCCCTTCAGCTCGCGCAGGATGGACAGCGCCTGGTAGCTGGTGAATCCGCCGGGCACGGGCGTGCCGGTGCCGGGAGCGGTCGCGGGGTCGAGGAAATCGATGTCGAAAGTGAGGTAGGACGGGCCAGCGCCCAGCCGTTTGCGGATGGCAGCCGCGACTTCTGCCGCGCTCATGGCGTGAACCTGGTCGGCAAACAACACCTGCATGCCCATTGAATCCTCGCCCTTGAAGCAGGTGCGGATACCGACCTGAAGAGAGCGGGCCGGATCGACGAGGCCTTCCTGCAGGGCCAGCGAGAACATGCTGCCGTGATCAATGCGGGCGGGCGTGGCGTTTGGCTCTACGTCGCGGTGGGCGTCGAACTGCACGATGCCCACAGGCCCGTGCACCTTCGCAACGGCCTTCAGCACCGGATAGGTGATGTAATGGTCGCCGCCGAAGGTGAGTGGGCACACGCCTTTCGCGACAATGCCTGCGATGTGCTTCTCGATGACCTTCGGCACGTCCTGCTTGCGGCCCCAGTCAAAGAAGCAGTCGCCATAATCCACCACTGCCAGCGTCTCGAACGGATCGAACCGCCAAGGCCATACGAGGCCCCACGAATGCTGGGCCGAAGCGGCGCGGATTGCCTGCGGGCCGAAACGGGTGCCCGGGCGATTGGTCACCGCCTGGTCGAACGGAATGCCGGTGACGGCAACATCAACGCCCTTGAGGTTGCGGCTGTACTTTCGGCGCATGAACGACAGCGCCCCGGCATAGCTTGCTTCCATGGACGAGCCCATGAGGTCCTTGCGCCGGAACGCAGCATCACCAAGGGTTGCCTTGGGAGAAACCATGACGGAGATATCCTTACTGTGTCAGAACAAGCGTGTCGTCCGGATGCCAGCTCAGCCAGACTTTCCGGCCCTTTTCGAGCAAGCCGTCGATGGCGCGGTCATTCTGTACGTTGACCGCCAGTTCAAGCCCGTCGGTACAGGTCACGAACACGTTGGACACATCGCCGTAGTAGGCGAAATCGCGGATCTCGCCCTGCACCGTGATGTCGCCGGCCCGGCGCGGCCTGGTGGCGCTGATCTCAAGCTTCTCCGGCCGAACTGCCAGCGAGACCTTGCCCGACGCCTTGCCGTCGAACGGCACAGTGACCTTGCCCAACCCCTTGGCCGAACAGGTGACGCCGTCCTTCGCAGCACCGGCAACATCGGCCTCGATCAGGTTGATCTTGCCGATGAAGTCGGCCACGAAACGGGATGTTGGCTTCTCGTAGAGCTCCTCCGGCCCGGCGATCTGCCTCACCGCGCCCTTTTCCATCACGGCGATGCGGTCTGCCATGGACAGGGCTTCATCCTGGTCGTGAGTGACGATGATGAAAGTGATGCCGATGGCCTGCTGCAAGCGGGCGAGTTCAAGTTGCATGTGCTCGCGAAGCTTGGCGTCCAGCGCCGAAAGGGGTTCATCGAGCAGCAGCACCTTGGGACGCTTGACCAGTGCGCGCGCAAGCGCCACGCGCTGGCGTTGCCCGCCTGAAAGCTGGTCGGGCCTGCGGTCGGCCATTGGGCCCATCTGCACCATTTCCAGCGCTTCTTCCACGCGCGGGCCGATCTCGGCGGCAGGGGTGCCGGTGACCTTCAGGCCGTAGGCGACGTTGTCGCGCACGCTCATGTGCGGGAAAACGGCATAGGACTGGAACACCATGTTGACCGGTCGCCGGTTGGCCGGCACGCCATCCATTGGCTGCCCGTCGATGAGGATTTCGCCTTCGCCCTTGGTTTCAAGCCCGGCGATCATGCGCAGCAAGGTGGTCTTGCCGCAACCCGACGGCCCCAGCAGCGCAAAGAACTCGTTCGGCTTGATGTCGAACGAGACATTATCGACCGCGACGACGCCGGGGTAGCGCTTTACGACATTCCTGATGGACACAATGGGTTGCATGAAGAACCGTCCCTAGTGTTCGGACTTGCTGGGCGCCTGCATTCGCATGGCGAGCACGGTGGCCACAAGCGTGATGACGATAAGCGCGGTGGAGGCTGCGTTGATATCGGGTGAGACGCCCCGGCGCACCAGCGAGTAGACCTTGACCGGGAAGGTGTTGGTGTCCGGCCCGGCCGTGAAGAAGGTGATGACGAAATCATCGAGCGACAGGGTGAAGGCCAGCAGTGCACCAGCGATCACGCCGGGCCGCATGAACGGCAGCACCACGTTGACAAAGGTCTGCCATTCGCTGGCCCCGAGGTCCTTGGAGGCTTCTTCCAGTTCGCGGTTGAATCCTGCAAGGCGCGCGCGCACCACGACCGCCACGAACGGGAAACTGAACGCGATATGGGCCGCCGTTATGGCCGCCAGGTTGAGCGGCCAGATCGAGAACAGGTCGTTCCACCAGGCAATCGGGCCGCTGTCGAATGAACGCATCCAGCCGCCGACGCGAGCGAACATCACAAGTACGGCAACGCCCATGCAGATTTCAGGGATAACGATGGGCAGCGCCATCACGCCTTCAGCACCTGCCTTGAACGGAAACCGGAAACGCCAGAGCCACATGGCCACTGCAGTGCCGATGATGGTTGCAACCACCATGCACATGAGGGCGATGGTGATGGAATTCATGAACGCCTCGAACAGCGCCACATTGTTCCACGCTTCCAGGTAATACTTCGTGGTGAACCCCTGCCAGACAATATTGCGCTTGGAGTCGTTGAAGCTGAAGGCGATCAACTGGGCGATAGGCGCATAAAGCAGGATGAAAACGATCACACCGAAACCGATCAGCCACGGTGACTTGCCGTAGTCCAGTGGTCCTCTGCCTGACGAGCGTGCCATCGCTATACCCCTACCCCGCCTCTTGACCGCGCACCGATAAAGGCGCGCACGGCAAGGGCTGCGAACGTGATGTACATCAGCAGGAACGACAGTGCTGCGCCGAACGGCCAGTCATTGGCGGCCTTGAACTGGTCGGTGATGACGTTGCCGATCATGATGGCGTTTGTGCCGCCGAGCAGGTCCGGCACCAGGAACATGCCAAGCATGGGAATGAAGACGAGGATGATGC
>CAYMJJ010000051.1:0-17072 GCA_964390445.1 uncultured Anderseniella sp. | reverse complement strand
GCGCACCGAGACACCGCCCACCATCCACCTGAAGGACTACGCACCGTCGAGCCACCTCATCGAGCACGTGTCGCTTGACGTGTCATTGGACGCCACCCGAACACGTGTGGTCGCGACTTCGCAGGTGAGGCCCAACCCGGCGGCGAAGTCCAGCGCCCGCACGCTGGAGCTGGACGGCGAGGGGCTGGAGGTGAAGCGGATTGCCATCAATGGCGAGGAGATCGGCGGCAACCGCTACCGGATCGAGGGCGAGAAGATGGTCATCGACAATGTGCCCGGCGGGCCGTTCGAACTGACCATAGAGACCACCTGCAACCCGCAAGCCAACACGGCGCTATCGGGTCTTTACCGGTCCAACGGCATCTTCTGTACGCAGTGCGAGGCAGAAGGCTTCAGGCGCATCACGTACTTCATCGACCGGCCCGACGTCATGGCCACCTATGACGTGCGCATCGAGGCGGACAAGGCGTCGTGCCCGGTGCTGCTGTCGAACGGCAACCCGGTCGAACACGGTGACCTGCCGGACGGACGTCACTACGCCACCTGGCATGACCCGTGGCGCAAGCCGAGCTACCTGTTCGCGCTGGTGGGCGGTGACCTGGCCTGCGTGAGCGACAGCTTCACCACCATGTCGGGGCGCGAGGTCGAGCTTCGCATCTACGTCGAGCAGGGCAAACAGGACCGTTGCGAATGGGCCATGCAAAGCCTCAAGGCATCGATGAAGTGGGACGAGGACGCGTTCGGGCGCGAGTACGACCTGGACATTTTCATGATCGTCGCAGTGTCCGACTTCAACATGGGCGCCATGGAGAACAAGGGCCTCAACGTCTTCAATGACAAGTACATCCTGGCCCGGCCCGACACCGCCACGGACCAGGACTACGTGCACATCGAGGCGATCATCGCGCACGAGTACTTCCACAACTGGACCGGCAACCGGATCACCTGCCGCGACTGGTTCCAGTTGTGCCTGAAGGAAGGGCTGACGGTATTCCGCGACCAGGAGTTCACCTCGGACCTGCGCTCACGGGCGGTCAAGCGAATCCAGGACGTGCGCACGCTGCGCTCGCACCAGTTTCCCGAGGATGCGGGGCCGCTGGCACACCCGGTGCGGCCGCAATCCTACATGGAAATCAACAACTTCTATACTGCGACCGTGTACGAGAAGGGTGCCGAGGTCGTGCGCATGATGAAGACCCTGCTGGGGCCGGAGAGGTTTGCCGACGCGCTTGACATCTACTTCGACCGGCATGATGGCGATGCGGCAACGGTGGAGGATTTCGTGGCCTGCATGGAAGACGCCTCGGGCCGCGACCTGACACAGTTCTTCCACTGGTACAACCAGGCGGGCACGCCGTCGGTGACTGCAAAGCTGACCTGGGACGAAGCGGCGTCCTTGGCCCGGCTCGAACTGTCGCAGACGCTGCGCCCCACGCCGGGCCAGCAGGACAAGCCGGCCCTTCACATGCCGCTGGCATTGGGTCTGATCGGGCCGGATGGCCAGGACATGGCGTTGCGCCTGGATGACGGCAGGGAACTGGCCGACGGCATGGTGGAACTGCGCGAAGAGCGGCAAGGCTGGACCTTTACCGGCATCACGGCGCGGCCGGTGCTGTCGATCAACCGCGGCTTCTCGGCACCGGTGACCATCACCAGCACCCTTCAGGACGATGAACTGACCTTCCTGATGGCGCATGATTGCGACACCTTCAACCGCTGGGAAGCGGCCCAGACGCTGGCACGGTCGTTGATCTTGTCGACCATCCAGTCGCTGGCCGATGCGATGCCGGCGCCGACCGTTGACGGGTTTGCCGATGCGCTGGCGCACACGCTCGAGGACGAGGCTCTTGAACCGGCGTTCAAGGCGCAGATGCTGGCGCTGCCCGGCGAGGCTGACATCGCCAACATGCTGGCACGCAATGTTGATCCAGACCAGGTGCAGAAGGCGCGCGACGTGGTGCGCCGTGCCACCGCAACAAGGCTGCATGACAAGTTGCAGCAGCTTGCCGAGGATCGGCCGGAAGGCCCCTACTCGCCTGACCCGGACAGCACCGGCCGGAGATCGCTGGCCTATGGTGCGCTGTCGCTGTGGTCTGCCGCGGCACCCGGCGAGGCAGCCGCGCTTGCCCACACACAGTTTAGCACTGCAAGCCACATGAGCGGCATCCTCGGGCCGCTGGGCGTGCTGTCCATGCTGGATGTGCCACAGCGTGCAGCGGCACTTGGCGAGTTCCACGAGCGTTACGCGCAAGACCATTTGCTGGTCGACAAGTGGTTTACCCTGCATGCCATACGGCCGGACGCCGATGCGCCGCAGCACGTCAAGGCACTGACGCAGCACAAGGACTTCAACCTTGACCGGCCCAACCGGGTACGCGCGCTGGTCGGCGCATTTGCCGGCATGAACCAGACCGGGTTCAATGCGGCCAGCGGCGAAGGATATGACCTTGTCGCGGACATCATCATGCAACTGGACAGCCGCAACCCGCAGATTGCCGCGCGCATGGCAGGAAGCTTCCGCAGCTACCAGATCATGGAGCAGGCCCGCCAGGACAAGGCGCGACAGGCGCTTGCCCGCATCAAGGCCCGGGACGGGTTGTCGGGCGACACGCTGGAAATGGTGTCCCGGATGCTCTCGTGAGCGTCCGCCGGCCAGCAGTGGCCGGCCTGAATTTTACCTCGGAATGACGCCAAAACCGGCATTCAACCTTGCCAAATCACCCTGACTTCGAATCAATGGGGTGTCAGTGATTCGGTCGCGTGAGGGAGGACGGAACAGGGTCGTTCCGGTCTTTGAGTGGCGTCTTCGGGGCTGCAGACCATCACCAAGATTGACGGATGTTGCCTGGACGGCAGAGCGCCAGTGACGTGAGGCGGACAGGGGCTGTCCGGCGCATGATCACATCAACTGGTGTTTCTGCGGCGTTCGCGAGAGGGAATTCTGCGTGTCCAAGGCCAAGCTTGCCGAACTGTTTTTCAAGGAACGATCGCTGAAGGTAAGCGTCGGTTCCCGGCGCGTGCCATCCATCGCGATTTCCGAACGCATCCTGCGCAACCTGATCACCGGCCTGATCGTGCTGTTCCTGATCACCCTGGCAACGGCAATGTTCCTGCAGTTGTCCGCCAGCCGGGACCGCTCCATCGACCTGTCGAACAAGCACACGTCACTGGTGCTGCGGGCCGCCGCCGGCGACCTGAGTGCTGCGCTTGGCATCGGGCTGGGCGAGGACCAGTCTCCGCGCGAATTGTCGCCTGCAGACCTGAAGGAAGTGCTGCCTGAAGACATGGGCCAGCGCGGACGGCTGTTCGTGATTGCCGATGCCAACGGTTTCGTGCAGACGAGCTACCCGGAAGACCCGGTGATGAAGGGGTTGAACCTGTCCACGCTGTTTGGCCAGGATGCAGTGGTGCTGGCAGCGCAAGCGCTGGGCCAGCCGGAACTGGCGGTTACGCCCGCGGGCGAACAGGTCTATATCGCCACCCGTTCACTGGCACCCTTCCCCGGCCAGATCGCCGTGGTGCACTCCAAATCGCGGGTCCTCGCCGACTGGCGTTCGGCGGTGACCCAGATTGCCACGTTGTTCGTGGTGACGCTCGGCGTTCTGGTGCTGCTGGGCACGGCGTTTCACTGGCAGGCGGCACGGGCGGCAGAGGCTGACCAGACGCTGAGCATCGCAACGGAGCGGATGGACAAGGCGCTGGACCGCGGCCACTGCGGGCTGTGGGACTGGGACATCGCCCGTGGCCGGATTTTCTGGTCGAAGTCGATGTACGATATCCTGGGCCTGGAGGCGAAGGGCGAGTTCCTGTCCTATGGCGAGGTGGCAGAACGGCTGCATGTGGATGATGATCCGCTGGACCGGCTGGTCGACATCATGCTGAGAGGTGGCCGGCCTGCCATCGACCAGGAATTCCGCATGAGGCACAAGGATGGTCACTGGGTGTGGCTGAGGGCGCGGGCCGAGCTGTCACAGGCACCGGGCCAGGACGCGCCAAACCTCGTCGGCATTGCCATCGACATCACCGAGCAAAAGCGCCTCGACAAGCTGAACCAGGAAGCCGAGTTGCGGCTGCGCGATGCGATCGAGAACGTGTCGGAGGCGTTCGTGCTTTGGGACTCCGACAACACCCTGGTGATGTGCAACACCAAGTACCAGCAGCTCAACAACCTGCCGGCCAGCGTGTGCCGGCCCGGTTCGCGCTACGAAGACGTGATGCAGGTGGCCCGCGAGCCGGTCATCCGGCGGCGCTCGCCCGTATCAGCCGACATCACCGGGCCGAGCCTGCCGGACGGGGCTGATGGCAACACGTTCGAGGTCCAGCTCAACGACGGGCGCTGGCTGCAGATCAATGAACGGCGCACCAAGGACGGCGGTTTCGTGTCGGTCGGCACCGATATTTCCAACCTCAAGCTGCAGGAAGAAAAGCTGCTCGAGTCCGAGCGCGAACTGATGAACACGGTGCGCGACCTGCAGAAATCACGGATGGAGCTGGAACAGCAGTCACAGCGGCTGGCGGACCTGGCGGAGAAGTACGCCCGCGAAAAGGCTCGCGCCGAATCCGCGAACCGGTCGAAATCGGAGTTCCTGGCCAACATGAGCCACGAGCTGCGCACGCCGCTCAATGCCATCATCGGGTTTTCGGAGGTCATCGAGCAGGAGCTGTTCGGCAAGGTGCAGGTGCCAAAGTATCTGGATTACGCGCACGACATTCATTCATCCGGCCAGTACCTGCTGGACGTGATCAACGACATTCTCGACATGTCGAAGATCGAGGCCGGCCGGGTGACGCTGGAAATCGAGAAGTGCGACGTGACATTGGTGATCGAGGAAGCGCTGCGCATCATTTCCGGCCGGGCGCAGGAGGGCAAGGTGAGCCTGCGAAAGGACCTGCCGGACACACTGCATGCCATGGCAGACATTCGTTCGGTGAAGCAGGTGCTGATCAACGTTCTGGCCAATGGCGTCAAGTTTACCCCGGCGGGCGGCACCGTCACGATTTCGGCGCGCCGGTCCGGACGCAAGGCGGAAATCGTGATTGCCGACAGCGGCATCGGCATTCCAGCCAACCAGATCTCCAAGCTGGGCCGGCCGTTCGAGCAGGTGGAAAACCAGCTCACCAAGACCAGGTCCGGCTCGGGGCTGGGCCTTGCCATCTCCAATTCGCTGATCCGGCTGAACGAAGGCGACCTTCACATTGCCAGCGAGGAGGGCAAGGGCACTACCGTCACCGTAACGCTGCCGATTGCGCCCAAGGGCCAACCGGACAAGCGGATCGTCGAGTCCGATGCGGTCATCGAACCGATTTCAACCAGCATCAACGCCTGACCCGGCAGACCCTGGTCATTCGCTCGCGCTGTTGCTGTCGCCATCGCGGTCCATGCGCCGCTTGCGCCGGCTCGTGCTCTTGCGTTCGATCTCGTCGGCCATCAACCGGCGCTCGGCGGGTGTCAGCTTGGCAAACAGCTCGCGGGCCAGCTCGCCACCGCG
Organism: uncultured Anderseniella sp.; assembly: GCA_964390445.1. GTDB lineage: Bacteria > Pseudomonadota > Alphaproteobacteria > Rhizobiales > Aestuariivirgaceae > Anderseniella. The sequence continues at coordinate 11,583 of CAYMJJ010000051.1, read as the reverse complement.
CGCAACCATGGTACCCGAGGCCTGCTCATAGGAGCTCATGGCCTGCTCAAGAGCGGCCTGGTCAAACGGTTCGGCCCGCAGCGCAACGGCGATTCCCCGTGCCTTCTCACGCAGATCCGCGCGCAGGCCACGAAACTCCCTGCGATGGACGCGAAGGCCCGACACAAGCTCCTCGCGGCGGGTCTGGTCAAGCTGGCGGAAGAAGGCGCGCGGCAATACCTGGGTGTAGCCGGGTCCGGTGATGCGATGACCCGGCCGGTGCTGGCCAAAGAACTGGTAACTGATGACGGCAGCAACAACGGCGAGGTTGAGGGCAAGTGATATGCCCAGCAGGATCCATACCCAGGACCAGCGCCGACGGCGCGCCGTTGGCTGACCCGGCGTCGTCAAAGCACACCGCCGTCGTATTCGGCCTGGACCGCCAGCACCACATCCAGCACATCGTCACCGGCCACCGGCACCTGCAGTGCATCGGCCAACGCAGGCACAGCTTCGGTGCCGAGGCCGACAAAGGTGCCAATGGCGATACTTGCAGCCATCATGCCGGCAGCCAGCAAGGCGCGCACCCCGGTGAAAGGGGGCGGCGCGGTCACATCATCAACGGCCTGGGGCTCGCGGGAAATGCGTTGCATCAACCGCGCGCGCGCGCCGGCCGGCTCATCGGTTGCGGCAGCGCCCGCGAGATCAAGCATCCGGTCGATGTGGTGCGCCTCACCGGCGGCAGACTGCGGCAGCAAGTGCGGAGCGCGAACCAGATGGGCAAATCGTGTCCGGTCCGCGTCGGGCCAGCGCAGCGGATTGCGGCCATAGGCTTGCAGCAACGCTTCAAGGCGTGCCTCGTCTCCGGCGGGTATGACTGTGTGACCTTTGGATGGTGCGGTCATTTGAGTTGTTCCAGTTCCTCGATGAGGTCGCCCCAGACGGACGACAGGGTGTCGCGAAGGCTTCGGCGCCCGCGCGACAAAAGTGATTCCACGGCTTCAACGGTGACCTGCATGGCCTGTGCCGTTTCCTGATTGCCCAAACCTTCAAAGTACGTCAACTGCAGAGCCATTCGCTGGCGCTCGGGCAAAGCTGCCAGTGCTTCCGAAACCAGATTGGCTGCCTGGCTATGGCGCAAGGCGCCATCGGGTGCGGTTGCCTGGTCGGCCAGATCATCAAAGCCGTCACCGGTTGATGGCTTCAGCCGCCTGAGCCGGTCGATGGCCATGTTGCGGGCCACCTGCGCGAGCCAGCCCTTGAGGGCTGCCGCGTTGTTGATCACGCCGGGATCTCGCCACAACCGTACAAAGGTTTCCTGCACAACGTCCTCGGCATCGGCGGCATTTGCCAGCACACGGCTGGCCACCCGGAACACCACCCCGTAGTGGCGTTCGACAAGCTGGCCGAACGAAGCCTCGTCACCTGCTGCCGCTGCGCCCAGCAACACGGCGTCAGCCACCGGGGACAGGTCCCCGGTGGCTGCGTTGTCAGGTTGGCGATCCGCCGCTGTGCCCATGTGCCATGAAGGGCGCGCAAGTGACCAGCTCATCCAGCCTCACTGCTGCGGAGAGGCGCTGGCACGCTTGCGGGCCTCCGCCCGTGATTTGCGTTTCGCCTCATGATAGGCACGTGCCTCTGTCAATGTCACCCCGCCAGACGTGTCGGTGTCTGCTGCGAGGAACAGGCTGGAGACATAGTCCTCGACTTCGGACTGCGCTATGACGCCATCATTGTTGGCATCCATGAGCGACATGATCCGGTCAACGCGGCGCTGTGCCATTGCATTGACCCAGGCTTCGATTTCGCCACGCGTAACCCGGCCATCCTTGTCGGTGTCCAGGCGCATGAACCGGCGTTCGGACCGCGCGCCAAGCTCCTGACGCTCAAGCTCGCCATTGTTGTTCCTGTCGAGGCGTTCAAAGGTGCGCTCACTGCGTGGCATGCCCGGTTCACGGGCCTGCGCGGCGCCTGCCACAAACGACAAGACTGCAAGGCAGGCCAACGGTGTCACGATCAGGGTTCGGATGTTCATCTCTGTAGTTCCCTCTGTCTGGCGCCCACGGAGGGCGCGATGGTCCATGACGCCCCCAAGGGCGCGGTGGTTGTTGATGTGCCGTTGGCCAACGCACATGAACAAGACGGGAACGGCGGCATGATTCCGTCGCGGCAGGCGAAAATAAATTTCAGGCTTCCGGGCTGCCGATCAGGTGGTCGAAGATGGCTGCCACATCACGGTTGGCAGACGCCAGCATGGCCTCGACGGTCGCAAGGTCAGGTGCCGCAGCAGCACGCAGCAACAGGAGCATGAGGCCGGGCGGTGCTTCGGCAGCGGTGAACGGCCCGGTGGTACACAACCTCAGTATCTGGGTCAGGGCATGATAAAGCGTTGCCGCCTGGTGCAGAGCATCTTGATCGGCGGGCGAAAGCAGCCCGGCCTCGCGCAGGTTGGCGAGTGCCTCGAAGGTGTTGGGCGACAGGATGCCGGGGTGCTCGTGGGCGTACACCAGCTGCAGGCCTTGCGCGATGAATTCAACCTCGACCAGGCCACCACGCACCTGCTTGATTTCCCACAGACCGGCCCCGGGGTTGGCTTGCAGCATGCGCCGGCGCATGTCTGCCACATCGTTCAAGGTTGCCGCGGTTTCGCGCGGGGCACACAATACCTCGCGGATGATCTGGCCGACGCGGCTGGCCAACTCGTCATTGCCGGCCACCACCCGCGCCCGGGTCAACGCCATCTTTTCCCAGGTCCAGGCTTCGCGGCGCTGGTAGCTGTCAAAGCCGTCAACGTGCGTGGCCACCGGACCCTTGTTGCCGGAAGGTCGCAACCGCATGTCAACCTCGTAGAGATCTCCTTCGGCGGTCTGCGAGGTGAGCGCCGTGATGAACCGCTGGGTCAGCCTGGAGAAATACATCGACGGGGCCAGCGCGCGCGCGCCATCGGACTGTTCTGCGCCGGCTTCGAAGTCGTACAGCATGATCAGGTCGAGATCGGACGCAGCGGTCATTTCGCGGCCTCCGAGCTTGCCCATTGCCACCACCACCATGCGGCCCTGCGACACCTGGCCGTGACGGCTGGCCACGTCGTCCCAGGTTGCCCGCAACACGGCAGCGATCACTGCATCGGCGAGATTGGAATAGGCGACGCCCGCTTCGCGCACACTGACGGTTTCGGACAGACCGCGCATACCGATACGCAACAGCTTTTCACGTGCCTCGACGCGGGTGCGATCCAGCATGTCTTCAAACGAAACAGCCGTGCTGATGACCTGGTCGAACGCCTCTGTCAGCTCATCCGGCGTCGGCATTGAGCCGAAGAAATCCGGGTCCAGCACCGCCTCTAGCTGGCGGGGACGCCGCGCCAGCCCTTGCGCCAGGCGAGGTGCCGACCCCAGTACGGTGGCCAGCAGTTCCAGCAAGAACGGGTTGGCCTTGAGCATTGCAAACAGTTGCACCCCGGCTGGAAGGCCCGAGAGAAACCGGTCGAATGCCAGGAACGCCTGGTCCGGGTGGCCGGTGCGCGACAAGGCCGTCAACAGGGCCGGCATCAGCTCCGTCAACCGCTCGCGCGCCGTGCCGGAGCGGGTGGCGGCATAGCGGCCAAAGTGCCAGCCACGGATCGAGGCCGACACTTCGCCGGGTTGCTGGAAGCCCATGCTCGACAGGGTCTGCAAGGTGTCGGGATCGTCCTCGCCGCCGGTGAACACCAGCGAACCGGCATCGCTGCCGAGGTCGGGAGCATCCTCGAACAGGCCCGCATAATGGCCCTGCACCGTTTCCAGCGTCTGGCGGATGCGGCTGGTGAACTCGTCCACCGACGCAAACCCACAGAACGTCGCAAACCCGGCAAAGGCATCCGGATCCGCCGGCAGGGTCTGGGTCTGTTCGTCAGCGACCATCTGCAAGCGGTGCTCGACCGTACGCAGGAAGACATAGGCCTCACTCAACTCGTCACGGATCTGCGGCTCTATCCAGCCCTCCTCGACCAGTACAGCCAGCATATCCAGCGTGCGCGCACCACGCAGTGCCGGGTTGCGTCCGCCTGCGATGAGTTGCTGGGTCTGCACGAAGAACTCGATTTCGCGAATGCCGCCCCTGCCAACCTTGATGTTGTGGCCGAGCACGGCAATCTTGCCATGACCCTTGTGGGCGTGCATCTGGCGCTTGAGCGACTGCACGTCGGCGATGGCGGCGAAGTCGAGGTACTTGCGATAAACGAACGGGATCAGCTGGTGCAGGAACTCGGTGCCAAGCGCAATGTCACCCGCAGCAGGCCGGGCCTTGATCATGGCGGCGCGCTCCCAGTTCTGGCCCATCGACTCGTAGTAGTTCGCGGCAGCTGAAATGGAAATCGCGACCTGTGTGGCGCGCGGGTCCGGGCGCAGGCGCAGGTCAGTGCGAAACACGTAGCCATCGGCCGTGCGGTCCTGCATCACGGTCATGATCTGGCGGGTGAGACGAACGTAAACCTCCGCTGCCGTATCGAGGTCCTTGAGCGGTGCGCGTTCAACGTCATACAGCACGATAAGATCGATATCGGACGAGTAGTTGAGTTCGCCAGCGCCGTGCTTGCCCATGGCGAGAATGACGTAGCCCGAGGCAGGGTCGTCGCCCTCGCGCAGGTTGAATTTCGGTCCGTGCGCGGCCTGCGCCAGCACGAAACTGACGGCTGATTGCAAGGTGGTGTCGGCCAGGCGCGTGAGGGCACCGGTCACGGCCACGCAGTCCCAGACGCCGGCAATGTCCGCCAGGCCGATAAGCAGTGCTGCGTGATTGCGCGCAATGCGCAGATCGCGCTTGACGTCGGCTTCGCTCTCACCGGCAGCGCAGGCACCAGCCCGTTTGCAAATCTGCTCGGAGACCTCGCCGGGCGGTTGCGACAGGGCCTCGGCTGCAAAGGCCGGGTAGCGGCGCACAAGACCGGCGAGAAAGTGTGACCCTGCCAGAACGTGCGCCAGCAGGATGCGCACCGCAGGAGAGCGTTCCGCCAGGACCGCCAGCGACGCATCGCCTGCGGCAAGGTCGATGACATCCGGTGCCAGGTCACTGGAGGCCGGCAGGTGGCTGAGATCACAGTCGGACAGGGGCAGGTTCGTCATGGTGATGCAACCTAGCGCGCGCATGGCAGCGTCGCCAGAGCTTCATGAACCGGGGGGCGGAAACTCCAGCCGGGCCGTCAGGCCCTTGCCAGAGCCACCGATAACGAGCTTGCCACCGTGCAGCTTCATGACACTGTCCACCAACGCCAGACCCAACCCGCTGCCGGGCTCGGAGCGGCTTGTGTCCAGCCGGACGAACCGGCGCTTGACGCGCTCAAAGTCTGCATGGTCGATACCGGGGCCTGTGTCGGATACGACGATGCACTGGCCGCCATCACCGCGGGGTTCGATGCTCACGCGGATGAATGGTGCGCCGCTTTGCTGGTCGCGGCCATACTTCATTGCGTTGTCGAGCAGGTTGGTTAGCGCCTGGGCAATCAGTTGCCGGTCTGCCCGCACCATTGCGGTTTCGGGCAACGCCAGGTCGAGCCGACCACCATCGTCCTCGGCAATCGGTCCGTACAACTCGGCGACGTCGGCAACCAGCGGCACGATATCGGTCGGATACATGCCTTCGCGCGCATGGCCGGCTTCGGCGCGGGCGATGGACAACAGCGCGTTGAAGGTATTGAGCAGACCGTCGGCCTCGGCAATGTTGGCCTCCAGCGCGGCCCGGTAGTCTTGCGGCGACCTTGAGCGAAGCGCATCTTCCGCGCGGACCCGCAACCGGGTCAGTGGTGTGCGAAGGTCGTGGGCCACGTTGGATGAAACTTCCTTCATGCCGCTCATCAACTGGCTGATCTGGTCGAGCATGCGGTTGAGGCTTTCCGACAGCCGGTCGATCTCGTCACCCGATCCGGTGACCGGCATCCGTTCGGCCATGTTGCCGGCCATGATGGTGCGGCTGGCCTCGTTGATGCGGTCCACCCGGCGCAGGAAGTTGCGGCTTGTCAGGATGCCGCCACCGATACCCAGCACCAGTGTCAGACCGAGCGCCCACAGCAGCGAGGTGCGAATGATCTGGTTGAAGCGGCGGCGCTCTTCAACGTCGCGGCCCACGACAAGGCGCAAGCCGCCATCCAGTTCGATGAAGAAGGCGCGGGCGGTGTGCTGCACGGTGCCGCGGGGAGTTTCATACGGAAACTGGAAGTCGATGAGACCGCGTTCGCCGATGGCTTCGGCGGGCAGCGACGGCAGGTTGCCGGCTACGCGGCGGCCAATGCTGTTGGTGAGCAGGTACACGCCACCCTCGGACTCCCGCGAGCGGCTGTTGATGATGGCAAGGAGGCCGGCGGGGCCGCGCTGGCGGTACTGCTCGGCGAGACCCTTGACCTCGGCCTCCAGCGTAGCCTCGACCTGGCGGTCGAGCAGGATGGCGGTATTCCAGTAGACATAGCCGAGGATGGCGCCCACGGAAATTGCGAAGACCGTAAGGTAGACAGCGCCCAACCGGAAGGTCGAGCTGCTGAAGAGCTTAGGATTCAGTGCCACGGATCGTATATCCCGCGCCGCGAACCGTGTGCAGCAAGGGTTCGTCGAAGTCCTTGTCGATCTTGCTCCGCAGACGCGAAATGTGCACGTCGATGACGTTGGTCTGGGGATCGAAATGATAGTTCCAGACATTCTCCAGCAGCATGGTGCGGGTAACGACGCTGCCGGCATTGCGCATGAGGTATTCCAGCAACTTGAACTCGCGCGGCTGGAGCAGGATGTCCTCGTTGGCGCGCCGCGCGGTGCGGGCCAGCAGGTCGATCTCCAGGTCGCCCACCTGCAGGCGCGTCTTGTGCGGCTCGGCAGACTTGCGCCGGGCCAGCGTCTCAACCCGCGCCAGAAGCTCGTTGAAGGCATAGGGCTTGGCCAGGTAGTCATCGCCGCCAGCGCGCAGGCCAACGACCTTGTCGTCCACTTCACCAAGTGCGGACAGGATCAACACCGGTGTGGAGATTTTGTCGTGACGCATCCGGGAGATCACGGACAGACCGTCCATGCCGGGCAACATGCGGTCCATGACGATGACGTCGTGCGATTGCTCGCGGGCCATGGCCAGGCCATCGGGACCATTGGCAACATGGTCGACGACATAACCTTCTTCGGTCAGACCCTTTACCAGCCAGTTGGCGGCTTCGCGATCATCTTCAACAACCAGTATCTTCATGATTGAAGCATCCCTTCTGACCCACGGCCAGGCAAGCGATAGTCACACTACTCCATAACAGTAGGGTGCCCCTGCGTGCCAGTGTTCGATGTGACCTTGATGCAGGGGGGGCGGGGGGTCAACGAATCGGAACACTGCTTATGCACACAGGGGCACCCAGTCAGGCGGCGGCAGGTACAGAGGGGCAAACCGCGCCGCCCGTAAGCTTTACATGGTGTCAGCCCTTTGCTTTTTGAAGGGCCACAAAGCGCTGACCACGATCATTTTTTACCAGCAGCAAAACTGCCTTGCCGCCTTTCTTCTTCATCGCCTGGCGCAATGCCTGGATGGCGGCCTCAGGCTGATTGACGGCAGCACCCTCGATTTCGAGGATGACATCACCGGCCCTGACGCCCTGAAGGGCGGCTGGCGAGCCGTCCAGCACGTCGGCAACCATGACGCCCTCACCATCCCGGCTCTGCGCAAGGGCCAGGCCGAGGCGCGGTGTGTCCTCCGGCATGGCATCCTGTTCGCCGGTAGATGCGGCGGCGGTCACTTCACCGGGCATGGTGCCGATGTCGACAGTGACGGTGCGTTGCTTGCCATCACGGAACACCGTCATCTCGACACTGGTGCCCGGCTTGATGGCTGCCACCTTGCGAGACAGTTCCTTCGGTCCGGCAACGTCTTCGCCATTGACGGCAAGGATGGTGTCACCAGTGCGCAGACCGGATATTCCGGCAGGTGAATCATCGCTGACGGCGGCGATGATGGTGCCTGATGCCTTGTCAAGGCCGATACTGTCGGCAATCTCGGCGCTGACCGGCTGGATCTGTACGCCAAGCCAGCCGCGCGTCACAGTGCCATCGTCTTCCAGGTCAGCGATGATCGCCTTCGCAGTAGACGACGGAATGGCAAAGCCGATGCCGACGCTGCCGCCCGACGGCGAGTAGATGGCGGTGTTGATGCCGACAACTTCACCCTTCAGGTTGAAGGCCGGGCCGCCGGAGTTGCCACGGTTTATCGGTGCGTCGATCTGCAGGAAATCATCATAGGGTCCTGCGCCAATATCGCGACCTGAAGCCGATATAATGCCTGTGGTGACCGTACCGCCAAGACCGAACGGATTGCCTACCGCCAGCACCCAGTCACCGACGCGGGGCGCGGTTTCGGCAAACTTGAGCGGGCGGAAGGTATCGTCGGAATCGATCTTGAGCAGGGCGAGGTCAGTCTTTGGGTCTACGCCAATGACCTTTGCGGTGTATTCGCGGCCGTCCGAGAACTTCACGTCCACTTCCGATCCCTTGTCCACCACGTGGTTGTTGGTGACAACATAACCATCTTCCGAGATCACGAAGCCGGAACCTTGTGATGTAGCACCCCGGCGCTGCGGGCCGGGCATTGGCATCTGCGGGCTACCAGGCTGGTTGCGGAAGAAGCGCTCCATCTGCGACCCGGGCGGGAAGCCGAAACGGAACTGGTTGCCGTCAACCTGACCGGGTTCGCTGGCGGATGCGTACCTGACCTGAACCGACACGACAGACGGCATGACCTGATCAACAAGGTCCGCGAATCCTTCAGCAGGCGCGCCGGCGAGTGCCGACTGGGCAATGGCAGGCGCAGGCGTGAACATGACAGAATTGGTGGCTACTGCAGTGGTGCCCAGCAGACCGACCACGGCAAGCGCGGTGACCGATTTGCGGGCGAAAGAAGCACTGGAAGGAAACGGCGGCATATACTGAACTCCTCGGGCGTACCGTCATTGAAATCTGATGAGGAGACAGATAATGCATGCAACATTACACGGCGCTTTCCGCCCGGTTAAATCTTGTTAATGGACTGGATCGGCACATGACCCAGAAACCCAGAACCTACGTTTCGTGGAGTTCGGGCAAGGATTGCGCTTTCGCGCTTTGGCAAGCCCGCAAGGCAGGTGACTTCGACATCTGCGGATTGCTGACAACCACCAATGAGTCCGTCGACCGGGTGGCAATGCATGGCACCCGCAACGACTTGATGCGCCGGCAGGCCGAGGCACTGGGGTTGCCGGTGCTGGAAGTCGGGTTGCCATGGCCGTGCAGCAACGAAGACTACGCCACACGGATGATGGCGGCTTGCGAGACAATGAAGGCCGATGGCGTCAGCCACGTGGTCTATGGCGACCTGTACCTGGAAGACATCCGCGCCTATCGCGACGAGAAGATGGCGCAGGCTAACCTGACGGCTGTCTATCCGCTGTGGAAGCAGGATACAAGGCAACTGGCCCGGGACATGATATCGGCCAGGCTGAAGGCCGTGGTGGTATGCATCGACCCGAAGAAGCTGGGGGCCAGATTTGCCGGGCGCTGGTTCGACCAGGCCTTCCTTGACGACCTGCCCGGCGGCGTCGACCCTTGTGGCGAAAACGGCGAGTTCCACACCTGCGTGGTCGACGGCCCGATGTTTTCCGCTCCCATCAGCGTGGAAGTTGGTGAAACGGTCGAGCGCAACGGATTCGTTTATGCCGACGTGATACCAGTCTAGCGTGCAGCTCAGCGTTCCTCGCCGGCGATGCGGGTGACGACGACGGCCTCGGCCTCGAGCGTGCGGTGCACCGGGCACTTGCCGGCAATTTCAGCCAGCTTCGATTGCAGTTCTGGAGCCACCTCACCCTCGACCGAAATCACGCGCTCGAAGCGGTCGATCTTGCCGGTGCGGCCTTCACCACAGTCTGCGCAATCGTCGGCGTGAACCTTGCCGTGGCTGACATCCACCGTAACACGACCAAGATCCAGTTTCTTGTAACCGGCGTACATTCGCAGCGTCATCGAAGTGCATGTTCCAAGCGCTGCCGACAGCAGGTCATAAGGTGAAGGCCCAGTCCCGTCACCACCCACGGATGCCGGTTCATCAGCCAACAGGTGATGGCCGTTGATGAGTACATCCTGCTGGAACTTGCCGTTGCCGGTTTCGCGCACCCGCACCACGCCATCAGGGCCATGTTGCGGCTTGCCGGCTGCGGGGAGGTAGCGGTTTGCCCAGGCAACAAGCGTATCGGCCACGAACACCGCATCCTCGTGCCGGGTAAGCAGGTGATCTGCCCCGTCTAGCGATATGAAACTTTTCGGATGCCTTGCCGCCCTGAATATGGCCGAGGCATTATCAATGCCAACAACTTCATCCATCGGAGCGTGAAGAATGATGAGGGCGCGTTTCAGATGGGCGATTTGCCCGCTCAGGTTGCTGGCACGGACGTCATCCAGAAACGACTTGCGGATGGTGAAGGTCCGCCCTGCAAGCGAGACTTTTGCCTCGCCGAATTTCTCGATGTCAGCAATGCTGGCTGAAAAATTGTGGGTGACATGTTCGGCATCAGCAGGAGCGCCGATGGTTGCGACGGCCTTGACTTCTGCGATGCTGCCGGCAGCAGCCAGCACTGCCGCGCCACCCAAGCTGTGCCCGACCAGCAGCATCGGCGCCTGATGTTCTTTGCGCAGCCAGTCAGCCGCTGCCACAAGATCCTCAACATTGGATGAAAAACCGGTGTTGGCGAATTCACCTTCACTTGCCCCCAACCCGGTAAAGTCGAACCGCAAGGTGGCAATGCCGTGATCCGCCAGGGCTGAGGCGATACGGCTGGCCGCGAGGATGTCCTTCGAGCAGGTGAAGCAATGGGCAAACAGCGCATAGGCGCGGGGACGGCCTGCCGGCAAGTCGAGCCGTGCAGCGAGCACGGCGCCAAGCGAGCCTGCGAATTCAACTTTCCTGGATCTGACTGACATGCAAGGCCTGTTGCTGGACATGCGCAGACCGCAGCGTCAACTGCCGTCCCTGAGAATTTGCCGCAGTTTCTTGCGCTCTTCTTCGTCGAGGCCGGTTTCCGGCCCGCCAACAACTGTGACACGGCGGTTGCGCCACACCACAATACCTCCAATCAGCAGCAGGATGAAGGGCCCGGCCCACAGGAACAGCGTGTTGAGGGTCAGACGCGGCTTGAGCAGCACGAACTCGCCATAGCGCGACACGAGGTAATTGGTGACCTGCTCGTCGGTATCGCCCTCTACCAGCCGTTCGCGGATCAGCACGCGCAAATCCCTTGCAAGCGGCGCGTCACTGTCGTCTATCGACTGGTTCTGACAGACGAGGCAGCGCATCTTGAGCGACAGCGCCCGGGCCCGGGTTTCGAGCGCGGGATCGCTGAGGACCTCGTCAGGTTGTACGGCTTGCGCCGGCATCGCAAGCGATGCCAACACCATCAGGACAACCAGGATACGCTGCAACATCAAGTGCCCCCTATTCTGCCGGCTGGACCACGGGTGTGGCAGACTTCTTCGGTGCACCGATGCGGTAGCGGCGATCCACGATGGAGAGGAAGCCCCCGACGAACATCAGCACCGATCCAAGCCAGATCATCCAGACCAGGGGATGGTAATAGGCCCGCACCGTACG
>CAYMJJ010000050.1:0-17573 GCA_964390445.1 uncultured Anderseniella sp. | reverse complement strand
ACGGATGACGGGATGCGGCCCAGCAGAGCCGACACTTCGGAGCCTGCCTGGGTGAAGCGGAAGATGTTGTCGACGAAGAACAGCACGTCCTGGCCCTGGTCGCGGAAATGCTCGGCAACGGTCAGGCCGGTCAGGGCGACGCGCGCACGCGCTCCCGGAGGCTCGTTCATCTGGCCGTACACCAGTGCAGCCTTGGAGCCTTCGCCGCCGCCGTGCTTGTTCACGCCGGATTCGATCATTTCATGGTACAGGTCGTTGCCTTCGCGGGTGCGTTCACCCACGCCGGCGAACACCGAGTAACCACCGTGCGCCTTGGCGATGTTGTTGATCAGTTCCATGATCAGCACGGTCTTGCCCACGCCGGCACCACCGAACAGGCCGATCTTGCCGCCCTTGGCGTATGGAGCCAGCAGGTCCACGACCTTGATGCCGGTGACCAGGATTTCGGCTTCCGTCGACTGCTCGACGAAGGCCGGTGCGTCCTGGTGGATGGAGCGGCGCGACTTGGTCTTGAGCGGACCAGCTTCGTCAACCGGCTCGCCGATGACGTTCATGATGCGGCCCAGCGTTTCGTCGCCAACCGGCACCTCGATCGGTGCACCGGTGTCGGTCACCGCCTGGCCGCGCTGCAACCCTTCGGTGGAGTCCATTGCGATGGTGCGCACGGTATTTTCACCCAGGTGCTGCGCCACTTCCAGCACCAGCCGGTTGCCGCCATTGTCGGTTTCCAGCGCGTTGAGAATTTCCGGCAGGTGTTCGCCGAACTGCACGTCCACGACGGCGCCGGTTACCTGGACGACCTTGCCGGTCTTTCCGCCGCTTGCGGCAGCCTTCTTGGCAGGTGCTGACTTTGCAGGCGCGGACTTTGCCGCTGCAGTCGTGCTGGCCGCCTTCTTGGCAGGAGCTTTCTTGGCAGGTGCTTTGGCCATTTTTGGGGTCCTTCCCTTGAGCCTTTCCAGGCGTGTCGGTTGGTCTACAGCGCCTCGGCGCCGGAGATGATTTCAATGAGTTCCTTGGTGATCTGCGCCTGACGCTGGCGGTTGTAGCTCATCGTCAGCTTCTTGATCATGTCACCGGCGTTGCGGGTCGCGTTGTCCATGGCGGACATCCGTGCGCCCTGCTCCGAGGCGGCATTTTCCAGCAAGGCGCGGAAAATCTGCACTGCGATGTTGCGCGGCAGCAGGTCTTCCAAAAGTTCGCTTTCTTCCGGTTCGTAGTCGTAGACGGCACCGCCGAGATCAGCGCCAGCGTCTGCGCCATCACCATTTTCGGCAACATTGGCCGGAATGATCTGCAGCGCAGTCGGAATCTGGCTGATCACCGACTTGAACTCGGAGTAGAACAGCGTTGCCACGTCATACTCGCCGGCCTCGAACATGCCGAGTACCTTCGAGGCAATGTCCTGGGCGTTGTTGTAGCCCACCATTTTCACTTCGCGCAGGTCCACGCGGTCGATGATCAGATGGTTGTACTTTCGGCGAAGGACGTCATAGCCCTTCTTGCCGACGCAGATGATCTTGACGTCCTTACCCGTCGCCACCAGCTTGTCGGCATGCTCCCGGGCCAGCTTGGCGATGTTGGCGTTGAAGCCGCCACACAGGCCGCGCTCGGCAGTGCACACGATAAGCAGGTGAACCTGGTCCTTGCCCGTACCAGCCATCAGGGCAGACGCATCCGGCCGGCCCGCCATGCTGGCAGACAGGTTTGCAAGCACCGCCTTCATGCGCTCGGCGTAGGGCCGCGCGGCCTCGGCGGCCTCCTGTGCCCGGCGCAGCTTTGCCGCCGCAACCATCTGCATGGCCTTGGTGATCTTCTGCGTCGACTTGACCGAGGCAATGCGGTTTCTCAGGTCCTTGAGACTTGCCATGTCAGATGCCTACCTTTTCGTTCTCGTCACGTGACAGTCAGGTTCAGGCAAACGACTTGGCGTAACCGTCGACCACCGACTTCAGGCGATCGCTGATCTCGTTGGTCAGTTCCTTCTTGGTGCGAATGGATTCAAGCAGGTCCTTGTGGGTGTCGCGCACCAGGCGCAGCAGGCCTTGTTCGAATTCGCTGACCTTGGCGACCGGGATCGAGTCGAGGTAGCCGTTCACGCCGGCATAGATCACCACGACCTGTTCTTCGGTCTTGAGCGGCGAGAACTGCGGCTGCTTGAGCAACTCGGTCAGGCGCGCCCCACGGTTCAGCAGGCGCTGGGTGGCGGCATCGAGATCGGAACCGAACTGGGCAAAGGCCGCCATTTCGCGGTACTGGGCCAGCTCGCCCTTGATCTTGCCGGCAACCTGCTTCATCGCCTTGATCTGTGCAGCAGAGCCCACGCGGCTCACCGACAGGCCGACGTTCACCGCCGGGCGGATGCCCTGGTAGAACAGGTCGGTTTCAAGGAAGATCTGGCCGTCGGTGATCGAGATCACGTTTGTCGGGATGTAGGCCGACACGTCGTTGGCCTGGGTTTCGATGACCGGCAGTGCCGTCAGCGAGCCCGAACCATTGTCCTCGTTCAACTTGGCCGCACGCTCGAGCAGGCGCGAGTGCAGGTAGAACACGTCCCCCGGATACGCTTCGCGGCCCGGCGGACGGCGCAGCAGCAGGGACATCTGGCGGTAGGCAACGGCCTGCTTGGACAGGTCGTCATACCCGATCAGCGCGTGCATGCCGTTGTCACGGAAATATTCACCCATGGTGCAGCCGGCAAACGGGGCCAGGTACTGCAGCGGGGCCGGGTCGGATGCGGTTGCAGCGACGATGATGGAGTAGTCCAGCGCACCGTTGTCTTCCAGCACCTTGACGAACTGCGCAACGGTCGAACGCTTCTGGCCGCACACCACGTACACGCAGTACAGCTTGTCTTCCTCAGGACCGTTCTCGTGGATCGGACGCTGGTTCAGCATGGTGTCGAGGATGATGGCGGTCTTGCCGGTCTGGCGGTCACCGATGATCAGTTCGCGCTGGCCACGGCCAACCGGGATCAGGGCGTCAACGGCCTTGAGGCCGGTTGCCATCGGCTCGTGCACCGACTTGCGCGGGATGATGCCCGGTGCCTTGACGTCCACGCGCTTGCGCTCGGTGGCCTTGATCGGGCCCTTGCCATCGATCGGGTTGCCCAGCGGGTCGACCACGCGGCCCAGCAGGCCCTTGCCGACGGGCACTTCCACGATAGCGCCGGTCCGCTTGACCGTGTCGCCTTCCTTGATGTCGCGGTCGGACCCGAAGATCACGATACCGACATTGTCGACTTCCAGGTTCAGGGCCATGCCCATGATGCCACCCGGAAATTCGACCATTTCACCAGCCTGGACGTTGTCGAGGCCGTAAACGCGGGCAATACCGTCACCGACGGAGAGCACCTGGCCGATCTCGGCAACTTCGGCTTCCTTGCCAAAGTCCTTGATCTGCTTCTTGAGGATAGAGGAAATCTCGGCAGCGCGGATATCCATCAGCTGACCCCTTTCATGGCAACCTTGAGGTTCTGCAACTTCGTGCGAAGTGAATTGTCGACCATACGTGAGCCGACCTTGACAATGAGCCCGCCGAGGATCGACGGGTCAACAACCTGGGAAAGCTCCACGTCCGAACCGACCGAAGCCTTGAGTTCGTCCTTGAGCCTGGAAACTTGCGATGGCGAAAGCTGTTCCGCCGAGACCACCTCTGCCGCAACCTGGCCCCTGGCCTGCGCGACCAGCGTGCGGTAGGCCGAGATCATGTCGCGCACAGCAAAAAGCCGGCGGTTCTGGGCCACCAGCTTGATGAAGTTTGCCGCAACCGACTTGATGCCTGCCGCTGCGAAGATGTCGTCGAGGGCCGCAATCTGTTCAGCCGAACTGAACACCGGGCTGCGAACCAGCCGGGTGAGGTCTTCCGAGCCGTCCATCATGGTGGCGAACCGGTCGAGGTCAGCGCCAACCTTGTCGACCGAACCGGTCTCTTCGGCCAAATCGAACAATGCCGTGGCGTAGCGCCCCGGCATGCCCGTCGTCTTATGTTCCTGAGCCGTCACGTGACAATCAACTCGCTTAAGGCTGTTGCGCGGGTACAGGCAATCTCGCGTGGGTGCAAGCGCCTGACAAAATTGGAATTTTCTGGCGGCTTCTGTGCCCCTGCAAAGGAAGCCGCCCCAACCGCGCGCCCGATCTAGCATAGAGGCATCTAAGGCGCAACTGCATCAGGGCGGCGGATTGCCGCAACGGCCGCCACAATCGCTCCGCACATTACCCCTCAGGCATCTCTTTCTCGCCACGATGCGCCTCTAGTGCAACAGTCGTACGAATGCTGCACTTGCGAGCCAGCCCGCCGTCGATCGGCAGGACAGGCGCACGAGGGCGCGGGGATCCTCCTTGCCATGCAGTCCTGTCAAGCCGCGGGCAAGCGGGGGAAATAGCCGGTTCTTGTCCGCCGTATCATCGGAGTTTGCAATCACATGAACCTGAAATCCATCGCCAGCGCGATTGCGCTGTCGGCAGCCATTTGCCTGCCTGCTGTCGCCACATCGTCCACCGCATACGCAAACAAGGCTGAAATTGCCTTCCAGCGGTCGACGGTCACCAACTTCAACTCGGCCGCATCCACCAAGGCAAAGCCGCGCCGCACCACAGCCAGCCGCAGCAAGACCGCGCGCAAGCAGGTGGCCAAGGGCCGCAACCCGTCAATCGTTGCCAAGGTAAAGACCCACGCCCGCGCCGCCGGTGTGCCGGTGGCAACGGCCTTGTCCATCGTCCAGCAGGAATCGGGCTTCCGTCCCAATGTCACCGGCGCTGCCGGCGAGATCGGGCTGATGCAGTTGAAATGCCAAACCGCCCGCGGTGTCGGCTTCAAGGGCTCATGCTCGGCCCTTTACAACCCGGACACCAACCTGCGTTTCGGCATGAAGTACCTGCGCCAGGCCCTGAACCGGGGCTCGGTCGCCTACTACAACGCCGGCATCCACGCCAAGAAGCTGCCTAGGGCAGCCCGCAAGTATGCGGCCCAGGTCAAGAGCCGCTACTGACCAGGTGAAGTGACCCCTACAGGAAGCTGTAGGGGTCCACATCGATGTTGAGCCGCAGGTTGCCGCGCGGCTTTACATCCTTGAGCCAGGCCCGCAGGTAGGCCTGGATGTCCACATCGCGCGCGCTCATCACAAGATACCTGAACCGGTAGCGCCCGCGCACCATGGCAAGCGGTGCCGGTGCCGGTCCCAGCACCTGGACATCCGATGCATCCGGCCTGCCAGCAGCAAGGCTCTGTGCAAAGCGCGCAGTCTGGTTGCGGTCCTCGCCGGAGATGATGATGCCTGCCATGCGCCCGAACGGCGGCAGCATGGCGCGTTCACGGATCTTGCTTTCGTGCTCAAGGAACTTGTCGCGGTCTTGTGCCGCCAGCGCCTGCATCAGCGGGTGGTCGGGCATGTAGGTCTGCACAATGGCGCGTCCGCGCTTGTCGCCGCGCCCTGCCCGCCCCGAAACTTGCGCCAGCATCTGCCATGTGCGTTCACCTGCACGCGGGTCGGTGGTCTCCAGCGCCAGGTCCGCATCCACCACGCCGGCCAGGGTGAGGCCGGGAAAGTGATGGCCCTTGGCCACCAGCTGCGTGCCGATGATCAGGTTGAACTCGCCCTTCGCGATATCGCGCAAGGTCTCGCCCAGCATCACACCGCGTGAAAGGTCGGACGACAGGATGGCGATGCGTGCCTCGGGAAACCTTGTGGCGGCTTCTTCCGCCAGCCGCTCGACACCGGGTCCGCAAGCCACCAGCGAATCTTCCGCCCCGCATTCCGGGCAGCTATCCGGCACCGGTTCCTCATGGCCGCAATGATGGCAGGCAAGCCTGCCGCGAAACCGGTGCTCCACCAGCCAGCTGGCGCAACTGGGGCACGCCAGCCGGAACCCGCACGTGCGGCACAAGGTCAACGGCGCATAGCCACGCCGGTTTAGGAACAGCAATGCCTGATCGCCAGCGGCGAGCGTCGTTTCAACCGCCTGCACCAGGTCCGGTGCAAGCCACTCGCCACCCGCCATCTTCTGCTGGCGCATGTCGAGCAGAGACACGTCCGGGAGCTCCGCCTTGCCGTAGCGCGCCTCCAGCTTCACATGGCCATAACGGCCCCGGGAGGTGTTCCACAGTGACTCCAGCGATGGCGTCGCCGACGACAGGATGACCGGAAAGTTGCCCAGCGAACCGTACAGCACGGCC
Organism: uncultured Anderseniella sp.; assembly: GCA_964390445.1. GTDB lineage: Bacteria > Pseudomonadota > Alphaproteobacteria > Rhizobiales > Aestuariivirgaceae > Anderseniella. The sequence continues at coordinate 11,402 of CAYMJJ010000050.1, read as the reverse complement.
ATGTCGCGGGCATGGTAGGTGACGCCTTCTTCCTGCTTGAAGGCAGGCTCGTGCTCTTCATCGACCACGAACAAGCCGGGCCGCGCCCACGGCAGGAAAAGCGCTGACCGCGCGCCAACCACGATGCGGGCTTCACCCGTCGCCACGCCGCGCCAGACCCGCTCGCGCTCACGCGGGCGCACCGCCGAATGCCACTCGGCAGGTGCCACACCGAAGCGCTCCTCGACGCGGCGCAGGAACGATCCGGTCAGCGCGATTTCCGGCAACAGCAGCAGCACCTGCCGGCCTTGCGCAAGGGCTGCCGCCATTGCCTCGAAGTAGACCTCGGTCTTGCCGGACCCGGTAACCCCGTCCAGCAGCGTGACCGAAAAGGCACGCGCCGCCACGCCCGACCGCAAGGTTCGTGCAGCGTCTTCCTGGCCCTTGTTCAGGGTGACCGGGTTGTGCCCCGGGTGCGGCACCTCGAACGGTGCCAATGCCGGCAGGGTGACGGGTTCCAGCGCGCCATGATCCTGCAGGCCCTTGACCACGGCGGCACTGACGCCGGCCTCGGTTGCCAGCTCGGCCGCGCGCCGGGCCAGGCCGTCCGACGCGATCTCCAGCACGCGGGCGCGCTGCGCCGTCAGCTTGTCCGGTTCACGCCCGCTGGCGCGCCAGGCGATCTGCTGGCGCTCACCGGCCAGCGCTTCTGGCACACGCAGGCACATGCGCAGCACCTGGCCGGGGTTTTCCAGATAATAGCGCGCCACCCAGTCGATGAACTCGCGGTGCAGCCTGGGCATGGCAGGCGTATCATAGCGCTCCGACACCGGGCGCAACCGCGCGACGTCGGGCGCAGCACCGCCGACCTGCCACACCACGCCGATCATCTGACGCGGACCCAGCGGCACCCGAACATAGTCGCCCTCGGCCAGAGTCATGCCGCCCGGCACGGCGTAGGTGTACGCCCCGTCGAGCGCCAGCGGCAACAGCACCTGGACTGTGGAATCGGATGTCATGTCGACCGTCAAGCTGGCGCAAAGCATGTACGCAATCAACTGCCCATCAGGCATTGGCTGACACAGGCAGCAATGCTAGGTTCGCCGCCAGCGAATCTAGCCGGAAGTGACCCCAGATGAAATTCTTTGCCGACACCGCCGACCTTGCCGAAATCCGCGAACTGGCTGACATGGGCCTGCTCGACGGGGTCACCACCAACCCGTCGCTGGTGGCCAAGTCCGGTGGTGACTTCCAGCAGACCATCGCCGAAATCTGCAAGATGATCGACGGGCCGGTTTCTGCCGAGGTTGTCGCGCTGGAGGCCAACGCCATGATCGCCGAGGGCCGCCACCTGGCCAAGATCGCCAAAAACGTTGCGGTAAAGGTTCCGCTGACCTGGGACGGCCTGAAGGCCTGCAAGACGCTTACCGGCGAAGGCACCATGGTCAACGTCACCTTGTGCTTCAACGCCAACCAGGCGCTGCTTGCAGCCAAGTCCGGCGCAACGTTCGTGTCGCCTTTCATCGGCCGGCTGGACGACATCGGCCTCGACGGCATGGAACTGATCGAGGAAATCCGCGAGATCTATGACAACTACGGTTTCGAAACGGAGATCCTTGCCGCCTCGATCCGTACCGTGAACCACGTCAAGCAGTCGGCGCTGGCCGGGGCTGATGTCGCCACCGTGCCACCCGCTACGCTCAAGGCACTGGTCAAGCACCCGCTGACCGACAAGGGCATTGAATCGTTCATGGCCGACTGGGCCAAGACCGGCCAGAAGATTCTCTGATCAGCCGCTGTTAACCGTGCGCGCGATAGACTGGCGCGCATGAGCAACGCCGACCTGACCCGGTTCAACACCGCGCCTGATGCCGCCAGCGCCATCACCCGCTGGATCGGGCATCTGCGCGTTGAGCGGCAGGTCAGCGCGCACACGCTGGAAGCCTACATCCGTGATGTCAGCCAGTTCACCGGTTTCCTGAAAGGCCACCTGGGCGCACCCGCGAACCTGCGCGATCTCGAAACCCTGAAGCCGATGGATTTTCGGGCCTTCATGGCCTCACGCCGCAGCTCCGGTGCCGAGAGCCGCACCATGGCCCGGCAACTGTCGGCCATCCGAACCTTCTATCGCTGGCTCGACCTGAACAATATCCTGCGCAATCCTGCCGTGGCCGCGTTGCGCTCGCCCAAGTTGCCCCATGCAATCCCCAAGCCGCTGCCTGCCGCCGCCGCCGCGCGGGTGATGACGGCAACTGGCCATGCCGAACCCTGGGTCGAGGCGCGCGACACCGCAGTGCTGATGTTGCTGTACGGATGTGGCCTGCGCATCTCAGAAGCGCTGAACCTCAACCGCCGCGAAGCACCGGTGCCGCCCAATGATGACGTGCTGCGCATCATCGGCAAGGGTGCCAAGGTGCGGCTGGTGCCGGTGCTGCCGGTGGCGGTGAAGGCCGTGCAGAATTACCTTGCGCTGGTACCCGGCCTCGGCCCGGATGATCCTCTGTTCATCGGCCAGCAAGGACGGCGGCTGAATGCCCGCAACATCCAGTTGCTGATGCAACGGCTGCGCTCGGCACTCAACCTGCCCGACACCGCAACGCCCCATGCGTTGCGCCATTCCTTTGCCACCCATCTGCTTGGTGGCGGCGCTGACCTGCGCGCCATCCAGGAACTGCTCGGCCACGCCAGCCTGTCGACCACGCAGGTCTATACCGGCGTCGACCGCGAGCATCTGCTCGCCCAGTATGACAAGGCGCACCCCCGCGCCTGACTCATTGCTCCGATGCAAGTTTGCGGCTTGGCAAGCGAGCCGGCGCGGCCCTATCCTGCGCGCCACCATGCCCGTGCCACTTCCCGACATTGTCGACAGCGACACCACCCTGCCCGAACGAGTGGACGTCGCCATCATTGGCGGCGGCATCATTGGCACATGCACTGCCATGGAACTGGCCGAGCGCGGCCTCAAGGTGGCACTGTTCGAAAAAGGCCGCATTGCCGGCGAGCAATCGGGCCGCAACTGGGGCTGGTGCCGGCAGATGGGCCGTGACAGCCGTGAGATGCCGCTGATCGTTGAATCGCTGAAAGCCTGGCGCGGCATGAACAAGCGCGTCGGCACCGAGACCGGCTTTACCACCTGTGGCATCACCTACCTGGAACGCACGCAGGAGGGGCTCGAAAAGCGTGAACGCTGGGCCGACAAGTGCGCCCGCCCGTTGCAGGTCGACAGCCGCATCGTCACCGGAGCCGAGCTTGATGCCATCGTGCCCAATGCCTCGAAGCAGTTCGCCGGCGGGCTGTACACTCCATCTGACGGACGGGCCGAACCCACCCGCGCCGCACCGGCCATCGCCAACCACATCAAATCGCTTGGCGGGCAGGTGTTTACCGGTTGGGCCGTGCGCGGCGTCGAGATGCAGGCCGGCCGGGTGTCGGCCATCGTCACCGAGCGCGGGTCGGTGAAGTGTTCCAGCGTGGTCTACGCCGGTGGCGCATGGTCACGCAGGTTCCTCGGCAACCTCGGGCTGGACCTGCCGCAGCTCATCACCCTGTCATCGGTGCAGGCGACTGCAGCCCTCGATGCTCCCTATGCGGCCTCGTTTGCCGGGGGCAAGTACGCCGTGCGCAAGCGCGCTGACGGCGGTTACACCATCGCCCACAACCAGGTCACGGTGGCCGATATCATCCCCGCCTCGTTCAAGTACATGAAGGCGTTCATCCCTGCACTGCGATCGGAATGGCCCAACCTGCGGCTGCGCGTCGGCAAGCGGTTCTTCAACGAGGCTATCATGTCGGCGCGCTGGAAGCTTGACGAGGTGTCACCGTTCGAAAAGACCCGCGTGCTCGACCCGGAGCCGGTGCAGTGGGTGCTGGATGACTGCCTGAAGGCGCTGCAGGACGATCATCCCGCGTTCCGGGGCGTGCAGATTACCCACAAGTGGGCCGGACTGATCGACGTCACGCCCGACGCCGTTCCGGTGATCTCTGCCATCGATCAGGTACCGGGGCTGTTCCTGGCCACCGGCTTTTCCGGCCACGGCTTTGGCATCGGGCCCGGCGCGGGCCGGTTGATGGCCGACCTTGTGACGGGCCGCACGCCTGTGGTCGATCCATCGCCGTTCACCTACGAACGCATGATCGACGGTACGCGGCTGATGCCGGAAACCGAAATCTGATCAGCTGTGGATGGCGCGCTTGTCCACCGCGAGCGCCGCTTCCTTGACCGCTTCCGACAGGGTCGGATGCGCATGGCAGGTGCGCGCCAGGTCTTCTGACGAACCGCCGAACTCCATCAGCACGGCGCACTCGTGGATGAGTTCGCCTGCCTGCGGGCCAACGATGTGCACGCCCAGCACCTGGTCGGTTTTCGCATCGGCGAGCACCTTGACGAAACCGTCGGTGGTCTTGTTGGCCTTGGCCCGGCCATTGGCCATGAACGGGAAGTTGCCAACCTTGTAGCCGGTGCCAGCGTCCTTCAGTTCGTCCTCGGTCTTGCCGATGGAGGCAACCTCGGGGTAGGTGTAGACCACGCCGGGGATGATGCCGTAGTTCACGTGACCGGCCTGGCCCGCGAGCATTTCAGCCAGTGCGACACCTTCTTCCTCGGCCTTGTGCGCCAGCATGGCACCGCGCACCACGTCGCCGATCGCATAGATGCCGTCAACGCTGGTCTTGAAGTGATCGTCGATCACCACGCGGCCACGCTCGTCGGTCTTGACGCCTGCGCCTTCAAGGCCAAGCCCCCTGGTGAACGGCACCCGGCCAATGGCCACCAGCACCACGTCCGCCTCGATGGTCGCGCCATCGCCGCCCTTGGCCGGTTCGACCGAGACCTTCAGGCCCTTCTTGGTCTTTTCGACACCGGTGACCTTCGAGCCGAGCTTGAAATCAAAGCCCTGCTTCTTGAGGATCAACTGAAATTTTTTGGCCACCTCTGAGTCCATGCCGGGCAGGATGCGGTCGAGGTATTCGACGACCGTCACCTTCGACCCGAGGCGGCGCCACACCGAGCCCAATTCGAGTCCGATCACGCCGGCCCCGACCACCACGAGATGACCCGGCACCTTGTCAAGTTCCAGCGCACCGGTCGACGACACCACGGTCTTCTCGTCGATCTCGATGCCCGGCAGCTGCGCCACGTCAGACCCCGTGGCAATGCAGATGTTCTTCGTTTCCAGCACCTGCGTGTCGCCTTCTTCAGGCGTCACTTCAACCCGGCTTGCAGACAGGATGGTGCCGGTGCCATGGAAGGCATCGATCTTGTTCTTCTTCAGCAGGTACTCGATGCCCTTGGTGTTGCCATCGATGGCGTCCTGCTTGAAGCTCTGCATCTGCTTGAGGTCGACCTTTGGCGTGCCCACCTTGATACCCATGCCTTCAAACGCATGACCGGCTTCCTCGAACAGTTCGGAGGCATGCAGCAAGGCCTTGGACGGAATGCAGCCGACGTTGAGGCAGGTGCCGCCATGTGCCGCGCGCTTTTCCACAACGGCCACCTTGAGGCCCAGTTGGGCAGCGCGAATGGCGCCCACGTAGCCGCCGGGGCCGGTGCCGATTACGACAAGATCATACATGGGCAAAAGCCTCCCGTTACAGGTCCAGCACCAGGCGCTCCGGGTCTTCCAGCGAGTCCTTGACCCGCACGAGGAAGGTCACGGCTTCCTTGCCATCGACGATGCGGTGATCGTAGCTGAGCGCCAGGTACATCATCGGCCGGATCACGATCTGGCCATCGACTGCCATCGGCCGGTCCTGGATCTTGTGCATGCCAAGGATGCCTGACTGTGGCGCGTTGAGGATCGGCGTCGACATCAGCGAGCCGTACACGCCACCGTTGGAGATGGTGAAGGTGCCGCCCTGCATGTCCGACAGCGAAAGCTGGCCATCGCGCGCCAGCAGCCCGAGCCGGCTGATATCCTTCTCGATCTCGGCAATCGTCATCTGGTCGGCATCGCGCACCACCGGCACCACAAGACCCTTGTCGGTGCCCACCGCGACGCCGATGTGGCAATAGTTCTTGTAGATGATGTCGTTGCCGTCGATCTCGGCGTTGACGGCGGGAATTTCCTTCAGCGCGTGGGTGATCGCCTTGGTGAAGAAGCCCATGAAGCCCAGCTTCACGCCATGCTTTTTCTCGAACAGGTCCTTGTAGCGCTTGCGCAGGTCCATTACCGCCGTCATGTCCACCTCGTTGAAGGTGGTCAGCATGGCTGCGGTGTCCTGGGCATCCTTGAGGCGGCGTGCGATGGTCTGGCGCAGGCGGGTCATCTTCACCCGCTCCTCACGGGCTTCGTCATCGCCGGAAGACGGTGCGCGAGCTGCCTTGGGTGCGGCAGCAACAGCATCCGTCTTCTCCGCGGTGCCTTTCTCCAGCGCTTCCAGCACATCGCCCTTGAGCACCTGGCCGCGCTTGCCGGAGCCATCGACCTGGTCAGGCGACATCTTGTTCTCGGCCAGCAGTTTCGCAGCCGATGGCGACGCCGGCACACCGGGGCGTTCAGCGGGCGGGCTCAGTTCATCCTCGGCCCGCTCGATGCCCTTGCTGAGCGCCTTGGCGGAAGCCTCGTCACCTTCCTCGATACGGGCCAGCACCGCGCCAACCTGCACGGTATCACCTTCGCCAGCGAGAATCTCGACAATGGTGCCGGTCACCGGTGACGGCACTTCCTGGGCAGCCTTGTCGGTTTCAAGCTCAACCAGAGCTTCGTCCTGCCTGACGAAATCACCTGCCTTCTTGAACCACGAGCCGACGCCCGCTTCGGTCACCGACTCACCAGCCGACGGCACGACAACGTCGACAACCTTGCCGGACTTCGCCGTGGCCGCAGAAGATGACTTTGCAGGCTTGGCATCAGCCTTCGCCCCGCCGTTGCCTGATGACCTGGAAGACTTCGAGGAAGATGCATCACCACTGCCTTCAGAAACCGTACCCAGCAGCGCGCCCACTTCCACGGTGTCACCTTCCCTGGCGACGATCTCGCCCATCACGCCGCTGGCCGGGGCCGGCACTTCAACCGTCACCTTGTCTGTTTCCAGTTCAACGAGAGGCTCGTCTGCCTTGACCGGATCACCGGGTTTCTTGAACCACTGGCCAATGGTGGCTTCGGTTACGGATTCACCAAGCGTGGGCACTCGGATTTCATTCGCCATCAGTCCAGATCCTTCATTGTCGAAGCCGGTGCCTGCAACTGGTCCGGCCCGTCACTTGTTCCGTTTGCAATGCCGCAAGCGGCGTGCCACGCCGCACGCAGCAAATGATCTCAATCAGTTCAACGACTGCTCGCCGAGTGCCGCTTCGAGGAAGGCGGCCAGCTCTTTCTGGTGGCGGCTCATCAACCCGGTCGCGGTAGACGCAGACGCGGCACGCCCGGCATAGACCGGACGGCGGTACTTTGCCTCAACCTTGTTGAGCACCCACTCCAGGTACGGCTGCACGAATGTCCAGCCACCCATGTTCTGGGGCTCTTCCTGGCACCACATGATCTCGGCGTCCTTGAACCGCATCAGCTCGTTGATGAGGGCCTTGGCCGGGAACGGGTACAGCTGTTCAACGCGCAGCAGGTAGATATCGTCCACGCCACGCTTTTCACGCTCTTCCAGCAGGTCGTAGTAAACCTTGCCAGAGCACAGCACGACGCGGCGGATCTTTTCGTCCTTGACCAGCTTGACGGTCGAACCCGGCAGGTATTCCGCATCATCCCACAACACCCGGTGGAAGGTGCTTTCGGTACCCATTTCCTCCAGCGTCGACACACAGCGTTTGTGGCGCAACAGCGACTTCGGCGTCATCAGCATCAGCGGCTTGCGGAAATCGCGATGCATCTGGCGGCGCAGGATGTGGAAATAGTTGGCCGGCGTGGTGCAGTTGGCGACCTGCATGTTGTCTTCGGCACACATCTGCAGGAAACGCTCAAGCCGTGCCGACGAGTGCTCCGGCCCCTGGCCTTCATAGCCGTGCGGCAGCAGGCAAACCAGTCCCGACATGCGCAGCCACTTGCGCTCACCCGATGACAGGAACTGGTCGAACACCACCTGCGCGCCATTGGCAAAATCGCCAAACTGGGCTTCCCACAATACCAGCGTCTGCGGTTCTGCCAGCGAATAGCCATACTCGAACCCGAGCACGGCTTCTTCCGACAGCATCGAGTTGATGCACTCGAAGTCGTTGGTCTTCTGGCCAGACAAATGCTTGAGCGGCGCATAACGCTTTTCGGTCTCCTGGTCGACCCAGACCGCATGACGCTGCGAGAAGGTGCCGCGCTCGACGTCCTGACCGGACAACCGCAAGTTCCAGCCTTCGTCCAGCAGCGTGGCGAAGGCCAGCGACTCGGCCGTGGCCCAGTCAATGTCGTCGCCTTCGGCAATGGCCTTGGCACGGCCCTCCATCACCCGCTTCAAGGTGCGATGGATGTTGAAGCCGTCCGGCACCTCGGTAATGCGTTTGCCCAGCTTCTTGAGCGTCTTGACTTCGACACCGGTCTTGCCGCGGCGTGGATCATCGTCGATCTTTGTCGCCTTCAGACCCGACCAGCGCCCGTCCAGCCAGTCGGCCTTGTTGGGCTTGTAGTTGTCCGACGCCTCGAAATCGGTTTCCAGCCGTTCGCGGAAGTCGGCCTTCATCTTGTTGTAGTCGGCGTCGGTGATGGTGCCTTCTCCGATCAGGCGGCGGGCATATAGCTCGGCGACCGGGGTATGCTTGGCAATGCGCCGGTACATGATCGGCTGCGTGAAGGCCGGCTCGTCGGCCTCATTGTGGCCGAAGCGGCGGTAGCAGAACATGTCGATGACGACCGGGTGGCCAAACGTCTGGCGGAACTCGATCGCAATCTTGGCGGCATAGACCACCGCTTCCGGATCATCGCCGTTGACGTGGAAGATCGGTGCCTCGATCATCTTTGCCACGTCCGACGGGTAGGGCGATGAGCGCGACCAGATGGGGGAGGTCGTAAAGCCGATCTGGTTGTTGATGATGAAATGCAGCGAGCCTCCTGTGCGGTGCCCTTTGAGGCCCGACAGGCCAAAACATTCGGCAACCACGCCCTGACCGGCAAAGGCCGCATCGCCGTGGATCAACAGCGGCAGCACGGTGGCACGGTCGCGGCCCAGCTGGTCCTGCTTGGCGCGGGCCTTGCCCAACACGACGGGATCGACGATTTCCAGGTGCGAAGGGTTGGCGGTCAGCGACAGGTGAACCCTGTTGTTGTCGAACTCGCGGTCCGACGACGAACCCAGGTGATACTTGACGTCGCCTGACCCTTCGACTTCTTCAGGTGTGGACGATCCACCCTTGAACTCGTGGAAGATCGCCGTATAGGGCTTGCCCATCACGTTGGCGAGCACGTTGAGGCGGCCACGGTGCGCCATGCCGAACACGATCTCGGCGAGGCCCATGTTGCCGCCACGCTTGATGATCTGCTCCAGCGCCGGCACGATCGATTCACCACCATCCAGGCCGAACCGCTTGGTGCCGGTGTACTTCACGTTGAGAAAAGCCTCAAAGCCTTCCGCCTCGATCAGCTTGTTGAGGATGGCCTTCTTGCCTTCAGCCGTGAACTCGATCGACTTGTCCGGCCCCTCGATGCGCTCCTGGATCCAGGCCTTGTGGCGCGGATCCGACATATGCATGAACTCAACGGCCATGGTCGAGCAGTAGGTGGCCTTCAGGATGTCGACGATCTGGCGGACGCTGGCGCGCTCCAGGCCGAGCACGTGATCAATGAAGATTTCCCGGTCGAGGTCATCAGGTCCGAAGCCGTAGGTTTCCGGGTCAAGCTCGGGATGCTGTTCCTTTTCGCGCAGGTTCAGCGGGTCGAGATCGGCAATCAGGTGACCGCGCATGCGGTAGGCGCGGATCATCATCAGCGCGCGCACGGAATCGAGCGTCGCCTTGCGCAAGGTGTCGGTATCGAGCTTGTTGCCCGTTTCAACGGACTTCGTGGCGATCTTGCCGCCCATGACCTTTTCGATTGCCGGCCAGTTGCCATCGAGCGCCGACACCAGTTCGCCGTTGACCGGCTGCGGCCAGTCGCGGCGGGCCCAACTCGGCCCCGCAGCAGTTCTGGCAACATCGCCGCCATCGTCACCAAGCTGATCGAAGAAGGCTCTCCATTCGGCATCTACCGAACCCGGGTCCTTTTCGTAAGCTGCTTGAAGTTGTTCGATAAACTGGGCGTTGCCGCCATACAGGAAGGACGTCCGTTCAAAAACGTCATTGGCGTCGGATTTGGCCATGTCACCTTCGCGTCAGGAGCAACCCGCTCGCGATCCTCAAGATGCCTCGGAAGGGCACGCCTTAGACAAAAACGTGCTGCAAGGCAACATAGACCTATTGCGGAAGCTTTCAACCGCCTGGCTGCCGATTCATGGCGCAAAGGCTAACATTTGCGCGATGTGGGCGCGTTATCCGTCCGTTGGGGCAAGCTTGCAAGGTTTGCGGCCTGCCGCAGACTTTCCGAAGTCCGGCAGCAGGCCGCAAACGCATCATGATTCGAAGCTGGTCAGCCCTTGATGGCTTTCAGAACTGCTTCGCCAAGACCGGCCGGTGAATCTGCCACGACGATACCCGCCGCCTTCATCGCCTCGATCTTGTCTTCGGCGCCACCCTTGCCGCCGGAGATCACCGCACCGGCATGGCCCATGGTGCGTCCCGGAGGGGCTGTACGGCCTGCAATGAAACCGGCCATCGGTTTCTTGCGGCCCTTCTTTGCCTCATCAGCAATGAACTGGGCTGCGTCTTCCTCAGCCGAGCCCCCGATCTCGCCGATCATGATGATCGACTGGGTGGCATCGTCGGCCAGGAACATCTCCAGCACGTCGATGAACTCGGTGCCCTTCACCGGGTCACCACCGATACCGACGGCCGTGGTCTGGCCAAGGCCTGCGTTGGTGGTCTGGAACACGGCTTCGTAGGTCAGCGTGCCGGAGCGCGAAACAACGCCAACGGAACCCTTGGAGAAGATGTTGCCGGGCATGATGCCGATCTTGCATTCGTTCGGCGTCAGCAGACCGGGGCAGTTTGGCCCGACCAGACGCGACTTCGACTTTTCAAGCCGTGCCTTCACCTTGACCATGTCCATCACGGGCACACCTTCGGTGATGCACACGATGAGCGGCACTTCCGCCTCGATAGCCTCGATGATGGCAGCGCCTGCTCCGGCCGGCGGAACGTAGATCACCGAAGCGTTTGCACCGGTTGCATCCTTCGCGTCGGCAACGGTTGCGTAGATCGGCAGCTTGTGTCCGCCCTTGCCTTCCCAGGTTTCACCACCCTTCTTGGGGTGTATCCCGGCCACCATCTGGGTGCCGTGATAGGCCAGCGCCTGCTCAGTGTGGAAGGTACCGGTCTTGCCGGTCAGGCCCTGCACCAGGACCCTGGTATTCTTGTCGATGAGAATGGACATGTCCCTCAGTTCCCCTTCACGGCCTTG
>CAYMJJ010000049.1:10967-17805 GCA_964390445.1 uncultured Anderseniella sp. | reverse complement strand
AGCCAGGCCCGCGCCGAGCTTGCCATGGACCGGCTGCGGGAGAAGTTCGGCACGCAAGCCATTGAAAAGGGCCGTGGACGAAAGCCCCGGCCAGGCGGATAGGCTGTCGCATTGCGGCAATCCACCTCGCGCCAGCCCGCCCACCGGCCTCTAGTATGGCAACCATGACAACAGATCACCACGACGTGCCTGAAAAACGCATACGCAGCGCTGCCGAACGCCGCATGGACATGCGCCGCGAGGCCGCCGCCATCGGCATCGACGAAGACTATATTTCTGTCCTGGTCGACACGTTCTATGGTCGCATCCGCCAGCATCAGCGCATGGGACCGATGTTCGACGAGGTGATCGGCGATCACTGGCCGGCCCACCTGGCCAAGCTCAAGCAATTCTGGTCGTCCGTGGCTCTCGGCACAGGCGTCTATGACGGCAAGCCGGTCCCCGCTCACCTGAAGCTGCACTCGGCCTGCCCCGGTGACTTCAAGACATGGCTGAAGATTTTTGCTGAAACACTGCACGACACCGCGCCTACGCCACAGGCGGCAGCGTTCTTCCTGGAGCGGGCAAACCGCATTGCATCCAGCCTGCAGATGGCCATGTTCGGTGCCGCCGTTCTGCCGGGCGGCCGCCCGTTGCCCGCACGGTCTGCCGGCGCTGCATCGCGTCACACGGAGCTGGAAGTACCGGACTTCAGCCGCTGATCACTTGTCGCACTCGCTGGCGGCCAGCATCTGGATGTCCGACAGCCTGGCATCCAGCACGAAGTCGCCGTAGTTCAGCGTCATGTCGCCCGACACGCCGTTCTGGTACAGCATCATGTTGACCTGGTAATCAGGCGTTTCCTGGTCGGGCTTTTGCGGCTTGTAGTAGGAAATCGTCACCGGCCAGCCGGTCAGCCCGTTGACGCCCTTCAGCTTTTCGTCAGTGGTTGGCGAACCGGCTTGCTGCTTGTTGCCGATGAAAGTGATGGCAACCGCCGGGTTCGCCCCGTCCGAGCCATCATACAGCAGCGTCTCGTCGCGGGTCTTGCCGGCCATGGCCGCCTCGACCAGCTTCAACTGGTGACCCACCGGAAACGCCACGCCATCCGGCAGGGTGAAAGCCTCCACCTTTGGCTTGGTCATGGTGCCTGCCGCCTTGCCGTCGCGCAGTTCGGCTTTCAGCTCCTTTTCTTCCTGCAGTTGCGAGTCGACATACTGGCTCTGCACGTAGCGCAGTTTGTCATTATCGCCTGATTCCCACATGGACGAGCGGCTATCGAGCACGCGCGACTTGCCACCCGACAGGAAGAACTGGTTCATCATGCGGAAGTTAATGGTCCAGCCTTCACAGCCCGACCCCAGGAACTCGATCACCATGCGCCCTTGTGCGCCGTCGATACCGGTACGCTCCTCCGCCGATTTCAGCGAGATATCGTAGATTGCCCGGTGCGCTGCCAGCGAAGGGCCTGCTGCCATTGCAGGCTGCACGACTGTGGCTGCAAGCGCGGTTGCCAGCGCAAACCCTGCAAGGCGTGAAGTAATGGTCAAGCTGTCGTTCTCCTGATGCGAAGCCAGAAGACCATGCTTTCACAGGTCTCAGCCCCTTGTCACGTTACCAAATTCTTGGGTTGCCCCTCGAAAAAGGCATTTACATGGTCAACGGTCTGGCGCCAGCACTCGGTCTGCGCTTCAAGGCTCGCCCAGGCGACGTGCGGGGTGATGATGACGTTGGGCCGGTCCATGACTTTCAGCAGAGGCTGGTCCGGTGCCGGCGGTTCCTTGGTCAGCACATCAAAACCGATACCGGCAATCAGGCCCTCATCAAGCGCCGTGACGATGTCGGCCTCGTTGACCAGTCCGCCGCGGGAGGTGTTGATGAGGAAAGGCTTCTTCTTCATCTTGCGGAACTCGGGCATGGCAATCATGTTGCGCGTTGCGTCCATCAGCGGGCAGTGCAGCGTGATGATGTCGGAACGCTCAAGAACCTCGTCAAATGGCGTGTAGAGCGGTCCAAGCCCAGTAACACCCTTGTGGGCGGCAAACAGCGGCTTCATGCCGAAGGCCCGGGCAATGTCGGCCACGCCCTGCCCGAGGTTGCCTTCGCCGAAGATGCCCAGCGTCGAGCCGGCCAGGTCCTTGATCGGGTGGGTATGGAAGCAGAACTGCCCGGATTTCTGCCACATGCCGTTGGCCACGTCCTGCTGGTAGCCAACAATGCCACGGCGCAGCGCGAAGATCAGTCCGAAGGTGTGTTCCGGCACCGTGTGGGTTGCGTAACCGCGCACGTTCGAGACCGCCACGCCGTGGTCGCGACAGGCCGGCACATCAATTACGTCGAACCCCGTTGCCGCCACCGACACCATTTTCAACTCGGGCAACTGTTCCAGGCTTTCGCGCCGGATCGGCACCTTGTTGGTGATGGCGATGGTCGCGCCCTGCAGCCGCTCGACAATCTTGTCCGCCGGCGTGTTGTCGTACTCGACCCATTCGTGCTCTATCGTCGGCCGTACCAGGTCAACTTCCGGTGCGAATGTTCCCCGGTCCAGAAACACGATCTTGGTCATTGCGGCTCCTACCCTTGTTTGACTTTCGTATGGGCCACGCTTAGCGCGCCTGCAGAACCGCTGCAACTGTGGTGAAACGCCTCTCCACGATGCGGAACAGCACCGGCACATACCAGCCACCACCCTGGCAGGGGTGGACGCCCGCGCCCTGACCGCACTAGATTGCGCCCACATCAATTCACCCGCACAAAAACGAGGAACGGACATCCCATGGGTCAGATCGACAAGCGCCTGGCAGAACTCGGCATTGAAATTCCAACCCCGGCCGCGCCGGTCGCCAATTATGTGGGCTTTGTCCGCACCGGAAACCTGGTGTTCACCGCAGGCCAGGTGCCATTGAAGGATGGCGAGTTCCTGTACAAGGGCATCGTGCCGGACCAATGCTCCGAGGAAGATGCGGTAAAGGCAGCACGCCTGTGCGCCATCAACATCATCGCCCAGCTCAAGCAGGCCTGTGACGGCGACCTCGACCGGGTCAAGCGCATCGTCAAGCTGGTCGGTTTCGTCAACGGCGCTCCCGGCTTCGGCGGCCAGCCCGGCATCATCAACGGCGCCTCCGACCTGATGGTCGAGGTGTTCGGTGACAAGGGCAAGCATGCCCGCTCGGCCGTTGGTGCAGGCTCGCTGCCGATCAACCTGTCGGTCGAGATCGAAGCCATCGCCGAGATCGAGTAAGCGGCCTCATCGCTTCTACGGGTCACGCCCCCATGTGGCGCCCTCACAACAGGCATCTGGACTGGCTCACCGCCAGTCCGATCGCCCATCGCGGCCTGCATGACAAGGCCAATGGTTGCGAGGAAAACTCGCTCGACGCCTTTGCCGCCGCCATCACCCATGGCTTTTCCATCGAATGCGACCTGCAACTGGCCGCAGATGGCGAAGCGATGGTGTTTCACGACCACACCCTGGACCGCCTGACCGCCGAGACCGGCCCCGTCATCGCACGCACCTCACTTGAACTTGAACAGATCGCCTATACAAAGGGCCGAGGCAACATTCCCACCCTGTCGCACCTGCTCGACCTGACCGACGGTGACGCGGGTCTCGTGCTGGAACTGAAAAGCCGCTTCGACGGCGACACCAGGCTGGCGGCGCGGGTGGCGGACCTTCTGGCGGCCTACACCGGACCGGTGGCGGTCATGTCGTTTGATCCGGCACCCATCGCCTGGCTGGCAGACAATGCGCCTGCCATCACCCGTGGCATCGTGGCAGACGGCGCGACCGACCCCGAGTACGATGAGTTGCCGTTGGGCGTCCGGCTCGGACTCCGGCATTTCACCCATATCGCCGCCACCCGGCCCGATTTCCTGTCGCTATGGCACGAATGGCTGCCTTGTGCGCCTTCCCGCGCAGCCAGGCGAACCGGATTGCCCATAATTACGTGGACGATCCGTAACAACCAACAGGCGTCCGAGGCGTTAAGGTGGTGCGACCAGATCACTTTTGAAGGCTATCGCCCCGACCGTTCATGACAGTTCCCCCGGCCAGCCAGTACGTTGTGGAGGTTCACCAGTCCCTGTCAGCGATCCCGGCAGCGGAGTGGGATGCCTGCGCCAACCCGCCATCACGGCCCTACAACCCGTTCGTGGCCCACGCGTTCCTGAGCGCGCTGGAACAATCTGGCTCTGCGGTTGCTGAAACCGGTTGGCTTGGCCAGCACCTGCAGTTGCGCGGCGAGGCCGGCGAAACGCTGGCCGTCATGCCCTGCTACCTGAAGAATCACAGCCAGGGCGAGTACGTGTTCGACTATGGCTGGGCAGACGCAATTCATCGTGGCGGCGGCAGCTATTACCCCAAGCTCCAGGTCTCGATCCCCTTCACGCCCGCTTCCGGCCCGCGCGTACTGAGCGCACAAACAACCGCCATGCCGACCATTCGTGCCGCCATGGGCAGTGCCGCACAACAGGTGTGCGAACGGCTTGACGCATCTTCGGTGCACATGACCTTCCTGCATGAAGACGAGTACGACGACTTTGGCGCGCAAGGCTGGCTGCAGCGCAACGACACCCAGTTCCACTGGCGCAACAACGGATTTTCCTCATTTGATCAGTTTCTTGCCGCGCTTTCTTCACGCAAGCGCAAGAACATCCGCAAGGAGCGCGAAGCCGTTCACGCTTCGGGGCTGGAAATCCTGCGCCTCACCGGATCAGACATTACCGAAGAACACTGGAATGCCTTCTTCCACTTCTACATGGACACCGGCAGCCGCAAGTGGGGCACGCCCTACCTCACCCGCAAGTTCTTCTCGGCTGTCGGCGAAACAATGCCGGACGACATCCTGCTGGTCATGGTGCGCAACAATGGCCGCTGGATTGCCGGTGCCATCAACTTCATTGGCGGGGATACGCTCTATGGGCGCAACTGGGGATGCATCGAATACCATGACTTCCTGCACTTCGAGGTCTGCTACTACCAGGCCATCGATTTTGCCATCGAACGCGGGCTGAAGACCGTCGAGGCCGGGGCGCAAGGAACCCACAAGCTGGCGCGCGGCTACCTGCCGGTGAAAACCCGCTCAGTTCATTACATTCGCGAGCCCAGGCTGCATGCGGCCGTGGCCGATTACCTTGAGCGTGAGCGCCGTGCCGTCGAGCGCGACAACCAGCACCTCAGCGACCACTCACCATTCCGCCAGGCGGCCGAACGCGACATGGCAGGGGATTTCTGAACCCTTGGCGCACGTCGGCAGTTGAGTTACTCAGGGAGTAATTTCTTCTTTCAGCCGAGGTTACCCATGACCAGCTACGACGACCAGAACGTATTCGCGAAGATCCTGCGCGGTGATCTGCCTGCCCACAAGATCTATGAGGACGACAAGACCATCGCCATCATGGACATCATGCCGCGCGCCGATGGCCACGCGCTGGTGATCCCGAAGGCTGCCTCGCGCAACATCTTCGACATCGCGCCGGAAGACCTTGCGGCGGTGTACGCGACCGTGCAGAAGCTGGCCCGTGCCGCGGGCGAGGCGTTCGGGGCTGAGGGCGTCACCATCCAGCAGTTCAATGAAAGCGCCGGTGGACAGGTGGTGTTCCACACCCATGTTCACGTCATACCGCGCCATGAAACCGTGAAGCTGCGCCCGCACACCGGCGAGATGGCGGACCAGGACGACCTCAAGGCGTGGGCCGAAAAGTGGCGTTCGGCCCTCTAGCCTAGTGTCAGCGCGAGCAAGGCAAGTGCGATGACCGTGGCGAACGTAGCCGCCTGCGTCGCGCGCGAGAACGCCATGAACACCGCGACACCAACAGCCACCGCGCCCAGCCGTGACACCAGGCTGATGTCGCCCAGCACGCCCGACGGTGCCACAACAATGCGCATCACCAATGCTGCCACCAATGCGGTAGACACCGCCCTCACCCACAACAGAATGTCGCTTTCCGGGTCGATGCGGGCCACCGCCACCACACCCAGCCAGCGCCACAGGTAGGTGGTCAGCAGGCCCGCCGGCAGCATGGCTGCGATGATCCAGTACGCCTCACTCATGCGGATCGGCCCTGTGCATCAGCCCCCGGCGGCGCGGCCTTAACAGGAAGAACGCCAGCGTGCCGCCTCCAACGCCGGCAATCAGAAGGTCGAAGTCCGGTGCCAGCCAACGCGTCAACGGCAACAGCGCGGCACCGATGACGATTGCCGCCCAGTCGAACCGCCAGCGCGCGCTCGCCATCAGCGACAACAGGAAGAAGGCGGGCGTGAAGAACACCATGGCCGCCGTCAGCACCGGCGGCAGCAGGTCGGATACATGATAGCCGATTGGCACCACGACCATCATCAGCGCCATCAGCGTGGACCCAAGCCCCACCAGCCACGGCAGGTGTTGCGGTTTCGGCACGTCATCCAGATGAGTGACCGACAGCACCCAGATGGTCACCGCGGTGAAGTAGGCCAGCACATACTCCGGCCAGCGCGGCGCACCGGGAATGCGCACCTGTGCCAGCACCCCGATCACCATCGGCAGCAGGCGCACCGCTGTCAGCGATACCGCCGCCGCGATGATCACCAGCGCCAGCCCGGCCTGCCACATGGTCACGAACAGCACCTGCCCCGGCAGTGCCCAGATCAGCGGCACCGTCAGTGCGCCCGCCACCAGCGGAAAACCGATATCGTTGATCAGCGCGCCAAACCCGATGAACGAGCATGCCATCACAAGGCCGGGCAGCGAGAATGCCGCGCGCATGCCGCCCCGGACGCCGGTCCAGTCGTATCCGGTCACGGGAGTTTCAGGCACGGTGTTTGAATGATTACGCATGACAGCCGTGTTACGGACTGTGCGGCCTCGTTGGCAAGCCCGCC
>CAYMJJ010000049.1:0-10867 GCA_964390445.1 uncultured Anderseniella sp. | reverse complement strand
TGATTACGCATGACAGCCGTGTTACGGACTGTGCGGCCTCGTTGGCAAGCCCGCCTGCCGCATGGTGCCCATGCACGAACATGAAAAGACCGGACACCTTACCAGCGCCCGGCCCTCGTCCTGTTTTCAGTTCTGGCTGATTACGCCTACTTGACGTTTTCCTTCTTGCCTTTCGGCCCGCCGGGCTTCTTCTTCGCCGCGGCCTTGGTGGCGGGTGAAGATTTCGGCTTCTTGGCGGCTGATTTCTTGGCAGAAGGTAACGCCTTGCGCGCATCGGGCCTGGGCAGGGCCTTTTCCTCGTCGCGCGACAGGTAGGTGAACTTCAGTTCCTCGAGACCCTGATCGTCCTTGCCGAGCAGCACCCGAACCGTACCGCCTGATTTCAGCTTGCCGAACAACACTTCATCGGCCAGCGGCTGCTTGACGTACTTCTGGATGACGCGGGCCAGCGGCCGTGCCCCCATCTGCTCATCATAGCCTTCACGCGCCAGCCAGTCGGCTGCCTCGTCGGACAGTTCGATGTTGATCTGGCGCTCGTCAAGCTGCGCCTCAAGCTGCAGCACGAACTTCTGTACCACCATGCGCACCACTTCCGGCGGCAGGTGGCCGAACGGAATGATCGAGTCGAGACGGTTGCGGAACTCCGGGGTGAACAGCTTGGTGATGGCTTCAGAATCATCACCCTCCCGCTTCGACCTGGTGAAACCGAATGCAGCCTTGGCCATGTCTGCCGCACCGGCATTGGTGGTCATGATCAGGATCACGTTGCGGAAGTCGATCGACTTGCCGTTGTGGTCTGTCAGCTTGCCGTGGTCCATCACCTGCAGCAGGATGTTGAACAGGTCGGGATGCGCCTTCTCGATCTCATCGAGCAGCAGCACGCTGTACGGGTTCTGGTCAACGCCATCGGTCAGCAGGCCACCCTGGTCAAAGCCGACATAGCCGGGCGGTGCCCCGATCAGCCGCGACACCGAGTGCCGCTCCATGTACTCCGACATGTCGAAGCGCAGCATCTCGACGCCCAGCACCTCGGCCAGCCGCTTGGCCACCTCGGTCTTGCCAACGCCGGTCGGGCCGGAGAACAGGTAACAGCCGATCGGCTTGTCCGGCTCTCGCAGGCCCGCACGGGCCAGCTTGATGGCGGATGCGAGTGCGCCGATGGCCTGGTCCTGGCCAAACACCACGCGCTTGAGCTCCGCGTCCAGGTCACGCAGCAATTCCTGGTCGTTCTTCGACACGGTCTTGGGCGGGATGCGCGCCATCGTGGCGATGACATCCTCGATATCGGCCACGTCTATGGTCTTCTTGCGCTTGTTCTCGGGCAACAGCATCTGCGAGGCACCGGTTTCATCGATCACGTCGATCGCCTTGTCCGGCAGCTTGCGGTCGTTGATGTAGCGCGATGACAGCTCCACCGCCGACTTGATGGCGTCATTGGTGTAGCGCACCTTGTGGAAGTCCTCGAAGTACGGCTTCAGGCCGGTGAGGATCTTGATTGCATCCGGCACCGACGGCTCGTTGACATCGATCTTCTGGAACCGGCGCACCAGCGCGCGGTCCTTTTCAAAATGCTGGCGATATTCCTTGTAGGTGGTCGAGCCGATGCAGCGCAGCGAGCCTGACGACAGCGCCGGCTTGAGCAGGTTGGACGCATCCATGGCACCGCCCGAAGTGGCACCGGCACCGATCACCGTGTGTATCTCGTCGATGAACATGATGGCGCCATCATACTCCTCGATTTCCTTGATTACTGCCTTGAGGCGTTCTTCAAAGTCACCGCGATAGCGCGTGCCGGCCAGCAATACGCCCATGTCGAGCTGGAAAATGGTGCAGTCCTTGAGCACCTCCGGCACCTCGCCATTGATGATCTTGCGGGCAAGACCCTCGGCAATGGCGGTCTTGCCGACGCCGGGGTCGCCAACAAACAGCGGGTTGTTCTTGGAACGGCGGCACAGCACCTGGATGGTCCGGTTGACCTCTGCCTCACGGCCGATCAGCGGGTCGATCTTGCCGTCGGCGGCCTTCTGGTTGAGGTTGACGCAGAAACTGTCCAGCGCATCTCCGGCCTTTTCGGTATCGGGGCCTTCATCAACCGGATCACTGTCCTGGCTGGGCTGGGCACCCTGCACCGATCGGCTTTCAGACATGCCGGGCTTCTTCGCGATGCCGTGGGAAATGAAGTTAACCGCGTCGTAGCGGGTCATGTCCTGCTCCTGCAGGAAGTACGCGGCATGGCTCTCGCGCTCGGCAAAGATCGCTACCAGCACGTTCGCACCGGTCACTTCCTCACGACCCGACGACTGCACGTGAATTACCGCACGCTGGATGACGCGCTGGAACCCGGCGGTCGGCTTTGCGTCCTCGCCGCTGGCCAGGATCAGGCTGGCCAGATCGTGGTCGACGTAATTCTCGAGGTTGCCGCGCAGCTGCTCGATATCGACGCCACACGCGCGCATCACAGATGCGGCGTCCTTGTCATCCACCAGCGCCAGCAGCAGGTGCTCAAGCGTGGCGTATTCGTGGCTCCGGTCGCTGGCCAACGCCAGTGCCCGGTGCAATGCCTGTTCCAGGCTTCCAGAAAATGTTGGCACTTGGGCGGGCTCCTATTCCTTTTCCATGGTGCATTGCAACGGATGCGAGTGCTGCCGGGCAAAGTCCATGACCTGTGTCACCTTGGTTTCGGCGATCTCGTAGGTGTAGACACCACACACCCCGACGCCTTTCTGATGTACATGCAACATGATGACTGTGGCTTCTTCCCGCCCTTTTGCGAAAAAGCGCTCTAGCACATGCACAACAAATTCCATTGGGGTGTAGTCGTCGTTCAGCAACAGCACCTTGTACAAGCTGGGCTTCTTGGTCTTGGCCTGGGTGCGGGTGATGACTCCAGTCTGACCGCTGCCGCCCTTCTTGCCCGGGACCTTGTCGTCGTCTGCCAGATAAACCTTCATCAGTCCTGCCGGATGTCCTGTGCTGTGCGGGTACGAGACTTGCCGCCCATCGCCTTCAATCATCACTGCCACATCATATAGGCGTCAATGGGCTGATTGCGAGTGCAGGCGGAAAGGCTTTCCATCTGTCGCAATCGTTGCACCGAAATTGTTGCTGGGCCTGAACAAACCGGCTGTCCGGCTGGGCAACTGCCCAATAAAAAACCGCCCGATACCGTCAAGGTACCGGGCGGATTGCAGTCAGGCTACCCCGGCGTGATGGGGCAACTGGACGATAAGGTCTCGATGACTGGCGCGAATTACTTCGCAGCGGCCTTCGGCATGACCTTTTCGATCTGTGCTTCGAGCGGCTTGAAGGCATCCTTGGCGGTGTCCATGTAGATCTGGTTGATCTTGTTGAACTGGGCCATGTAGCCTTCATAGGCCTTCGTCAGGTGCGACTGCTGCAGTTCGACTGCCTTTTCGATGGACTTGGAAGCCATGACCTTCTCGGTCAGGGCAACGTTGTCTTCCATCGACTTCTTGGTGAAGTCAGCAGCTTCCGTGGCGATCGTCTGGAAACCCTTGGTGAATGCATTGGCGCTTGCGACGTAGGCATCAAAACCCTGCTTGGCGACGTTCTGAAACTCTTCCATAGACTTGTACATGTGCGTACTCCTTTCGTGCGGTGGCCCCGAATTCATCGGATGACTGGTATATATGCACTGCACAATAATCTGTCAAGATATTTTTGTGCACTGCACCATAACCCAGCGTTACTCAGATAATCACGCCCCGAACGCCGCAAATTTACACAATGGTAAGGACGCTCCTGCACAATTTGAAAACCAAGGATCGGGAGATTGGCTTTGCTGTGCTGAATCTTTGGGGTGCACGGTCAGGCAGGAAACGAGGTCGATCCGGTTAGTGAGTGAGCGTATTGCCCGTCATCTGTTGTGACGCGCGGTCCCAGGGGGCACTCGCCATCCGGCATTTTTCCCAAATTTCCTCATATTTCCCGGCAAGGCTACAGCATCGCTGTTGCCTCAGGTTGACAGATGCTGCTCCCGCCTCCGCGAGCCGCAAACCGGATAGTGAGTTGACGAAAATGGGTATATCACAGTCAGTATCGAACGCAGCTTGGCCTCAGTTCACCAGGGCGCTCGGCGTTGTACTTGGAATCTTCCTCGCCTTGAATCTGGTCTCCGGTTTGCAACGTCCCGCCATGGCGAATCCGAAATTCGCCGCCATCACGGTTGATGCCGCCACCGGCGAGATCATCTATTCCCACGACGCTGACGAGAAGCGTTACCCCGCGTCGCTCACCAAGGTGATGACACTCTACATCCTTTTCCAGGAGTTGAAGGCCAACCGGGTGCGCTTCGACACGCGTATGAAGGTCTCGTCCAAGGCCTCGAAGCAACAGCCCTCCAAGCTGGGCTTGCGCGCCGGCAGCACGCTCACCGTACGTGATGCCATCTTCTCGCTGATCACCAAGTCCGCCAACGATGCCTCCATGGTGGTCGCCGAGCACATTTCAGGCTCGCAGGAAGCCTTTGCCGAGCGGATGACCTCGACCGCCCGCGGCCTGGGCATGACCCGCACCACCTTTACCAACCCGAACGGCCTGCCCGATTCGCGCCAGGTGACGACCGCCCGCGACATGGCCACCCTGGGCCTGCGCGTGCAGCGCGACTTTCCGGAGTACTACAAGTTTTTCGAAACCCGCAGCTACACCTATGGCAAACAGCGCCTGGGCAATCACAACAGGCTGCTCGGCAAGGTCAAGGGTGTGGACGGCATCAAGACCGGCTACACCCGTGCGTCCGGGTTCAACCTGCTGTCGTCGATGGAAGTGAACAACCGGCGCATCGTGGCCGTGGTGCTTGGCGGACGCACCGGTGCGTCCCGCAATGCCTTCATGACCAAGATCCTGAACCGTGACATCGCCAAGGCGACGCGCAGCAACAACAGGATTGCCGCGGTCGCTGGCAAGCCCGCCGGTTACAACCCGGCTGCCGCAGCACAAGTCGTGGCGCTGGCCAAGCCGGAACCACCTATTGCAAACCCACCCAAGCCCCGCTTGAAGCCGGAAGATCTGGGCCCAGCCACCCGACCGGTTTCGACTGACGAACTGGCCCAGGTTGCAGCAGAGGCTGCAGCAAAGCCTGAAACGGTCGTGGCTGCAGCGATCAACGCCCTGCCCGCCAATGGCGTAACCTTCAAATCCGTGACGGCGCCCTCGGCCACGCAAAAGACCGACAGCCTGATCGTGGCAAATGCTGCCCAGGCGATGGCGCCGGGCCCCCAGACGCTCGGCAAGTTGCAAGTGCGACTGGAGCAGCAGGACCAGCGAGGCTCGGCCCCGATCGAACAAGTCGCAATCGCCCCCGCGCCGGCGGCCACCAAGGTTATCGTGAACCAGCAGCAGGTGCAGGAGAAACTGGCTGCCCATCAGCAATCCTGGAACATTCAAGTCGGTGCATTCCCCACGGCTGAAGGTGCAAAGTCACGCATCGACGTGGCGAAGTCGAGCAAGGTCTCTGCCCTTCGCGGCGCAACCCCGTTCCTGATGGCAGTCGACAAGGATGGTGACACCATCTATCGCGCCCGCTTCTCCGGTCTCAACCAGCGCGATGCCCGCAACGCCTGCCGCCAGCTGAAGCGCGCTGGTGTAGGTTGCTTCCCGCTGGCACCCTCAAGCTGACGCATGCCGGCACGCCACACCAGAATACACAGACACCCGCAAGGTTCGCCTCGCGGGTGTTCTTCATTTAAGTCATGAATGCCAGTGCTACTGGTCAGGTCCGCTTGCCCAGCAGCACGTTACGCGCTTCGTTGATGCGCGCGGCAAACCACGCTGACCCACCCTGGTCTGGGTGATGCTGTTTCATCAGGTTGCGGTAGGCCTTCTGGATGTCCTCCTCGCTGGCGTCTTCTTCCAGCCCGAGGATTTCCAGCGCCTCATCCGCCGACATGCCCGCGCCAGACCTTTGCGAGGACGAGCCAGCGCCTTGCGCAGTTTCGCGCCAGCCCGGGTGCGCACGGTCCATGTAGGCCATCAGCAACGCCTCGCTGCGATCGTTGGCGGCAACGCAGTCACGCAGCAGCACCTGCAGCTCTGCCATCGTCAGTGATACCAGCTCACGTCCGGCGAACTGGCCGGTCAGCACACTGCCGTGCATTTCACCGGTGTCGTGGTCCAGCGTCATGTCGAGCACGGAGGTACGCACGGATGACTCCTGGCCCTTCTCCTTGTTGGCCTTGCGGAACGCGCCCTGCGCCCCGTAGATCGCCAAACCGAGCAGGAACAGCGGAACGGCCACGGGCAGAAGTCCACGCAACGCAGTGAATGCAGACATGGCCATGATCGTGCCTCCGAGTGTGCGCCGCGCACCGGTGGCGGCTATGGTTGGGTTCACCGTGGCAAGTTTGGGCAATAGCAGCGTTACCAGCAGGAAGACCAGGATTATGCCGATTGCATAGACCATCAGCGCAATTGCTCCAGCAATCCGGCAACGTCCCCGCCATTCTTCCTCGACAGGTTTTCGAGGGCCGCGCGTCCTCCCGCGGCATATGCAGCAACAGCACCGAGCAAGTCACGCAACTGGCGCGCTGACGAGGCATCGAACCGGCTGTAGGCTCCGCCGGTCAGTCTGGCGATCTCGCGAAAGGCGCGTTCAGCCACGCCGTCGCGGCCTTCCTGGAACATGAACATCTTGACGCCCAGCAGGCCCAGTTCGCCGGCCAGGTTGCACAGGTGATCAACGTGTTCTTCCATGCAGTCGCCCACGTACACCACGGCATCCACCCGCGCCACTTGAGCTTCCTTGCGGACGTGCTTGAGAACCTTGAGGATTTGCGTGTGCCCACCGCGACAGTCCACAGTGGTCATCAGCCGTGCCAGCGCATCGGCGTTGGATACCCATTTCGATGAACGGCACTCGCCGAAGCCGCGAAAGTAGACCAGTTGAACGTCCAGCCCGCCAACGCGGCCTGCTTCTGAAAACATCTCGGCCTGGGTCTGCAGGGCAGCGTCCCATGTTGGCTGACGGCTCATGGTGGCATCCATGGCGAATATCAGACGCCCATTGCCCGCCTTGGCCACGGGAGGGATCGCCTTGACCTGGGCCAGGAACGCATCGACGTCCTCGCGCACTGCAGGTGCACCGGCCTCGCGGCCCGTTTGCACGGCCTGGGCCTTCTTGCTTGTGCTGTCTCGCGTGGTCATGGGCGCGCATCTCCCCTGTTCAGGCCGGTTTCCCCTGAAACATGGGAGTTGCGCGGGGCTTTTGCAATAATCGGGTCAGGTGCCGGGTTGCTTGAGATAGTCCTCATCGCTGACGTGCTCCATCCAGTTGGCATGGCTGCCATCGAGGGCTTCCTGGAAGGCCAGGTGGCACATCAGCATGTCAGGTGCTGCGCCATGCCAGTGCCTTTCGTGCGGCGGTATCCAGATCACGTCGCCGGGCCTGATCTCGACAACCGGCTCACCTTCACTCTGGAACCGACCGACGCCCGATAGAACCACAAGCGTCTGGCCCAGCGGGTGGCTGTGCCATGCGGTGCGCGCACCCGGCTCGAACGTCACCCGCAAACCGCGGATGCGAGCCGGTTCCGGTGCCTCGATGATCGGGTCCTGCCATACGGTGCCGGTGAAATAGCTGTCCGGTGCCTTCTTGCTGGCGCGCGTACCGGCCTTGTAATGCTGCATCTGCTTGTGTCCCTCTCAAAGGTCTGATTGTGTTGGTCATCAAACCATATCAACAGGATCGCAGAGATGACAGGCATGATGGACGGCTTCCCGCCAAGCGAGGCAACCCAGGTCACACTGGCCAACTGGCGCCAGCATCCGTTCAGCACCTGGGCATTTTCCCACGTTCGAGAAATTCTGCCCACCGCCAACATCGCCCACGACCCCGACGGCGTGCGCACGCTCGGCACGTCGCTGGAGGACCTCGGCCACGTCGATATCGGTGATGGCTTGACGCTCGACCAGTACATCGATGCAACCTGGACCGACAGCTTCGTGGTGTTGCAGGACGGCGCGGTGATCCACGAAGTCTATCGCAACGCCGCCGCGCCTGCGCGCCCGCACATCCTGATGTCGGTCTCGAAGTCGATGCTCGGCATGCTGGCCGGCATCATCGCCAGTGCCGGCAAGCTGGATCTCTCCGCCCCCGTTACGCTCTATGTGCCGGAAATGCGTTCCACCGCCTGGAACAAGGCAACCGTGCAAAACGTGCTCGACATGCGCACGGGCGTGCTGTTCGACGAAAACTACGAAGCCACGTCCGGTGCCATTGTCGAGTACCGCAAGTCGACCGGCTGGAATCCGCTTGGCGCTGACGACACACCGTCAGACCTGCGCTCGTTCTTCAGCCAGCTGACTGAGGCGGACGGCCCGCACGAAGGCCGCTTCCACTACATCTCGCCCAACACCGACCTTGCCGCCTGGATCATCGAGCGCGCCACCGGCACCCGCTTTGCCGACCTGATGTCCCGGCACCTATGGCAGCCGATGGGTACCGAGGCACCTGCCTACATCACGGTGGACAGGCTGGGCGCACCGCGCGGGGCCGGCGGCATGTGCGTTACCGTGCGCGACCTTGCCCGCACCGGACAGTTGATCGTCGATGGCGGCATGGCTGGCACCACCCGGGTCATCTCGCCTGACTGGATCGATGACCTGTTCACTGGCGGCGACACGGCTGCCTGGGCGAAGGGCGATTTCGCCGACTATTATCCCGGCCGCACCATGCATTACCGCAACAAGTGGTACGTACAGCGCGGTGACCGGCCGATGGCGTTCGGCAGTGGCATCCACGGCCAGAACCTGTGGATACTGCCGCATGAGCGCATCGTCATCGCCAAGATGTCGTCCCGGCCACACGCACTAGATACCGCGACCACGGCGCTGAACCTGAAGATGGTCGATGCATTGAAGCGGCATCTGGCGGAGTAGAGCCATGGCACCGGAAGGCAGGGGCATTGACCGTTTCCGGCTGGGCGGCACCGATGTCCTCTTGCGCCGGAGTACATTCGACCAGGCCATTACCCATTCGGTATTCACAGAAAACGAATACGATCTGCCTGCGATGTTCAGCCCCGATGCCACCATCATCGACATCGGCGCGCACGTCGGCATCTTCTGCCTGGCAGCGGTACAGCGTGGTGCGGCACACGTTGTCGCCGTTGAACCCGACCGGGACAACCATGCACTCGCGTCGATCAACCTACCCGCCATGTCATCGAAAACGGTCGCCAGGGCCTGTTCTTCGCGTCGCGGCTTCCCGGCTGAACGGATCCGCCCGTCAGGTCAGGCGGGTCAACGCCGCCACCAGCGCGTCGATCTCTTCAGCGGTATTGTAGTAATGCGGCGCTGCCCTCAGCAGCACCGGCAGGTGCCGGGCCTCGGCATCCAGCCGCGTGCTGTCCGGGTCGGATGTGCCGATGCAGATGTTCTGCTGGCGAAGTGTTGCCACGCACCGCGCGGGGTCCACGCCGTCAATGGTGAAGCTGACGATGGCGCAATTGACGGAGCCCTGGTCACGAACCCTGGCACCCTTTACTTCGCGCAACCTGCCCCTCAGGATTTCAGCAAGGCCCCACGCGCGCTGCTGGATCTCATTGAGACCGAGTGACACCGCCAGGTCAACGGCCACGCCAAGCCCGGCGCGCAACGCATAGGTGTTCTCCCAAGTTTCAAACCGGCGCGCATCCGGCCGCAGTTCATAGCGATCCGTCGACACCCAAGGCGCGCCGTAGTGATCGATCATGACCGGCTCCAGCCCGGTGTCCAGCCAGCGCCTGCGCACATACAGGAACCCGGTACCGCGCGGACCCCGCAGGAACTTGCGTCCTGTTCCCGACAGGAAGTCACAGTTCAGCGCGTCCACGTCCACCGGCATCTGGCCAATCGCCTGGCAGGCGTCCAGCAGGTACGCCACGCCATGCCGGCGGGCCACCTCGCCGATGGCAGCAGCGGGGTTCACCAACCCCCCATTGGTGGGGATCCAGGTGATGGCGATCAGCCTCGTACGCGGGCCGATCAGCCGCTCCAGCGCATCGACATCCACCGCGCCGGTTCCGTCGTTGGGTGCCACGTCGATAATGATCCCGTCGCGCCTTGCCCGTTGCAGCAGCGCAACATAGTTGGCAGCGTATTCCGCCTGGCAGGTGATCACCCGGTCGCCCGGTTTAAGGTCCAGCGCATAGAACGCATGGCACCATGCCACCGTGGCATTCTCGAGCAGGGCAACCTCGTCCCGGTGCGCACCAACCAGCCGGGCAACGCTGTCGTACACCCGCTCCAACCCGGCAGCACGCTCGCCATGCGCCTCGTAGCCACCCACTGCCGCCTCAAGCGCGGTGTATTCCGTGATAGCATCGACAACCGCTTGCGGCATCAGTGCAGACCCGCAAGCCAGCAGGTGGTTCACATTGGCGGTGCCGGGCGTGCCGCGCCGGATGCTGTCGACGTCAATCGTCATGCAGGCCAGCCTACCGCCCCTGTTCCATGCTCATCAAGGCCGCGTTGCCGCCCGATGCGGTGGTGTCCTGCGAGAACACCCGCTCAGCGGCAAACCGGTAGAGATAATGCGGCCCGCCCGCCTTCGGACCGGTGCCGGACAGGCCCTCTCCGCCGAACGGTTGCGAGCCGACCACCGCGCCGATCTGGTTGCGATTCACATACATGTTGCCCACGTGCATCTTGCGCCTGACCTGCTCGATGGTGTCCTCGATGCGCGAATGCAGCCCGAGCGTCAGCCCGTAGCCAGTAGCGTTGAGCGCGTCGCACACCTGGTCCAGCCTGTCCGCCCTATAACGAACCACGTGAAGGCACGGGCCAAACACTTCCTCGGTCAACGGTACCAGCGACTGCAGCTCGTAGATCGCGGGGGTGACGAACGTGCCCGCCTTGCACGGTGCCGGCA
>CAYMJJ010000048.1:0-17955 GCA_964390445.1 uncultured Anderseniella sp. | reverse complement strand
GCCCTCCGAAGGCAGAGGTCACAGGTTCGAATCCTGTCGGGTGCGCCAGGTCATTTCCCCCAATCATTCCTCAATCCTGCCGCCTCTCGCCATTCTGGCATTCATTGTGCAGATGAACTCCTGAACCATCCGCGCATGCCCGGAAATGGTGCACGGCATTAGGAGATTGTTAACCATGACAGCCACAACTGAACTGCCTTACCGCATTGACTGGGTCGATTATGCGAAGGGCATCTGCATCATCCTCGTGGTGATGATGCATTCCACGCTGGGCGTGGAGGCAGCGCTCGGCCAGCCCAACTGGCTGTCAGGGTTCATCGAATGGGCCCGGCCGTTCCGGATGCCCGACTTCTTCCTGCTTGCGGGTCTGTTCCTGGCCAGCCGGATCGACCGGCCCTGGCGCGCGTACCTGGACACCAAGGTTGTTCACTTTGGCTATTTCTACCTGTTGTGGATGACCATCCAGACCCTGTTGAAGGGCTGGAGCGGGCCAGACGGCGTGGCAGGCATGCCGGCCTACTGGCTGAACGCGCTCATCGAACCGCTTGGCACCCTGTGGTTCATCTACGTGCTGATGCTGTTCTTCGTCGTTGCAAAACTGCTGCGCAATGTGCCGGTCTGGCTCGTGTTGCCGGTGGCGGCAGCGCTCGAGCTGGCGCCCATTCACACCGGCTGGCTGGTAGTGGACGAGTTCGCCGCACGGTTCGTGTATTTCTATACCGGCTATGTCGCGGCGCGCTGGATCATGCAGTTCGCAGCCGGCGTGGCGCGGGTGGATGTGCCGTCACTGCTGGCCTTCCTCGCCACCTGGGCGGTGTTCAACCTGTGGGCCGTGCAGTCGGGCCTGGCGTTCCTGCCTGTGCTGTCGATGGTGTTCGGCTATGCAGGCTGTGCCGCCGTCATTACCATCGGCCAGTTGATGAGCCGCACGAGGCTGTTTGAAGCCGTGCGCTACTGCGGCCAGCACACGCTGCCTGTGTACCTTGCCTTCTTCCTGTTCATGGCCGCGACGCGTGTGGTGCTGATCAAGACGGGCATCATCACGGATGGCGGCACGATTTCGCTCATTGTGACCGCTGCCGGGATAATCGGTCCGTTGCTGATGCACTTTGTGCTGCGCAACACGCCGGCCCGCTACCTGTTCGTCCGCCCACGCTTTGCCCGGCTGGCGGCAGGGCGCCAGGAACCGGCTGGACGCGGCCTGTCAGCAGGTTCGCCAAAGCCTGTTTAAAGCGGCGGACGGCGCTGGCAACGGCCGGGGGCTGGTGGCATAGTGCGCCACCATGAGCACTGCATCTTCCCGGCCCGTCACCGCCGGAGACCATCTCTACCTGATCGATGGCTCCGGCTACATCTTCCGCGCTTACCACGCCCTGCCGCCGCTCACCCGCAAGTCCGATGGCTTGCCGGTGGGTGCGGTGCAGGGGTTTTGCAACATGCTGTACAAGCTGCTCCGGCAGATGTCGGCCGAGGACAAGCCAACCCACCTGGCCGTCATCTTTGACAAGTCATCGAAGTCGTTCCGCAACGAGATCTACCCGCTATACAAGGCCCAGCGCCCCGACGCGCCGGAAGATCTGGTCCCGCAGTTCGGCCTGATCCGCCAGGCCACCCACGCCTTCAACGTGGCCTGCATCGAGCAGGACAACTACGAGGCCGACGACCTCATCGCCACCTACGCCCGGCAGGCTGAAGAGGCCGGGGCCACCGTGCGCATCGTGTCGTCGGACAAGGACCTGATGCAGCTGGTCACCGACAAGGTGGCGCTGTACGACACCATGAAAGACATCGAGATCGGCCGCGACGTGGTGATCGAGAAGTTTGGCGTGCCGCCGGAAAAGGTCATCGAGGTGCAGGCGCTGGCAGGCGATTCGGTGGACAATGTGCCCGGTGTACCCGGCATCGGCATCAAGACCGGTGCCCAACTGATCCAGGAATACGGCGACCTTGAATCGCTGCTGGCGCGCGCCGGCGAGATCAAGCAGCCCAAGCGGCGCGAGAAGCTGATCGAGTTCGCTGACCAGGCCCGCATTTCAAGACAGCTCGTGACTTTGAAAACCGACGTTCCGCTGGAGCACGAGCTTGACGAGTTCGGCGTCATTGAGCCTGATGCGAAACACCTGATCGGCTTCCTCAAGTCGCTCGAATTCACCAGCTTGACTCGCCGCATCGCCGGCGACATTGACGCCAATGCAAACGAGATCGAGCCTATAGAAGTCACCATCAAGGGCTGGCCGCCTGAAGGAGCTGCGGTTGATGAACTGGGCGCGCCGAAACATGACGAGACGCGAGGCACAACTCCCGCCGCAGCCGCCGAACCTGCCGTAGCCGCTTCAGCGGCCAACCCGGTTCACGAGCGCATCCGCGCTATCCCGCTGGATCATTCGGCGTATGAAGTCGTGACCTCGATGGACCGGCTGAATGCGTGGGTCGCCATGATCCATGAAAAGGGTCACGTGGCAGTCGATACCGAGACGACCTCGCTCGACAACATGCAGGCGCGGCTGTGCGGCATCTCGCTGTCGGTTGAGCCAGGCATCGCCTGTTACGTACCGACCGGACACCGTGCGTCCGACGGGCTGGACTTTGGCGGCGCCGGTCTTGACCAGCTTGCCGAGGCCGATGTGCTGGCCGCCCTGAAACCGGTGCTGGAACATCCCGGCATCCTGAAGATCGGCCAGAACCTCAAGTACGACACCACGATATTGTCGCGGCTCGGTATCGAGTTAACGCCGATCGATGACACGATGCTGCTGTCCTATGCGCTGGATTCAGGCATCAACGGTCACGGCATGGATGAACTGGCGCAAGTGCACCTGGGTCTGACACCGATCCCGTTCAAGGACGTGTGCGGGTCAGGCAAGTCGCAGGTGACCTTCGATCTTGTGCCGCTGGACCGCGCTCTCGCCTATGCCGCCGAGGATGCCGACATCACCTTGCGGCTATGGCACGTGCTCAAGCCGAGGCTCGCTACCGAGCATCGCGCCAGTGTTTACGAAACGCTGGAGCGACCGCTGGTGCCGGTGCTGGCCGCAATGGAGCGGGAGGGCATCCTGGTGGACCGGGCCGTGCTGGCGCGCTTGTCAGGGGAGTTCGCCAAGGGTGCCGATGCGCTGGAAAAACAGATTCACGAATTGGCAGGCGAGCCTTTCAACGTCGGGTCACCCAAGCAGATCGGCGATATCCTGTTCGGCCGGCTGGGCCAGGCCGGTGGCCGCAAGACCGCTACAGGCGCATGGAGCACCGATAGCCAGGTGCTGGAAGACCTGGCTGGCGACGGGGTCGAGATTGCCCGCAAAATCCTCGACTGGCGCCAGCTCACCAAGCTGCGCTCGACCTATACTGACGCGCTGACCAACCACATCAACCAGCAGACCGGGAGGGTGCATACCTCGTACTCGCTCGCGGCCACGTCCACCGGGCGGCTGTCATCGACCGACCCGAACCTGCAGAACATTCCCGTGCGCACGCCCGAGGGCCGCCAGATCAGGACGGCGTTCGTAGCCGCTAAGGGTCACAAGCTCGTTTCGGCCGACTACAGCCAGATTGAGCTGCGCGTGCTCGCCCATGTCGCCAACATCCCGCAGCTTACCAAGGCGTTCACCGACGGGCTGGACATCCATGCGATGACCGCGTCGGAAATGTTCGGCGTGCCGGTCGAGGGCATGGACCCGGCGGTCCGCCGTCGTGCCAAGGCGATCAACTTCGGCATCATCTATGGCATCTCGGCGTTTGGCCTGGCAAACCAGCTTGCCATCCCGCGTGAAGAAGCTGGCCTTTACATCAAGACCTACTTCGAGCGTTTTCCCGGCATCCGGGAGTACATGGAAAGCACCAAGGCGTTCTGCCGCGCCAACGGCTATGTCGAAACGGTGTTTGGACGGCGCATGCATTTTCCGCGCATCAAGTCGCCCAATCCGTCGGAGCGGGCCTTCCAGGAGCGTGCTGCAATCAACGCCCCGATCCAGGGCACCGCGGCTGACGTGATTCGCCGGGCAATGGTCCGCATGCCGGGTGCGCTGGCTGACGCTGGCCTTAACGCCCGCATGTTGCTGCAGGTGCATGACGAACTGATCTTCGAGGTGCCGGACGGCGAAACGGAACAGACCATCGAGGTGGCAAAGGCCGTCATGACCGGTGCACTGGAACCCGCCGTGCAGTTCCGGGTGCCAATCCAGGTGGACGCGCGTGCGGCAAACAACTGGGATGAAGCCCACTGACCGGTAATTATTGCGCCTGCGGTGTTTGATTGTGACAATTGTGTTGCATACGGTCCTTTCCCGTTGAGAGGGGACACGACATGGCAAAGCAGAAGATCAACGTTGATCCGGTCGAGACGCTCGAGCGGCTGACCAGGCTGATCCGGGCGGAAGAACACACCGGTGATCTCAATCCCGCGCAATGGAGTGCGCTGCGCTACCTCGCGCGCTGCAACCGGTTTTCGAACTCGCCGGGTGCCCTGACGCGCTACCTCGGGGCCACCAAGGGCACGATTTCGCAAACGCTCATGGCGCTGGAACGCAAGGGACTGATTTCCAAGGCAGCGCGGCCCGAAGAAGCACGTTCCATCGCATTGGTGCTGACCGAAGCTGGCGAGAAACGGCTGCAAGATGACCCCTGGACGGCCATGCGGAAACTGATTGATAGGCGAGGCAACAAGGTCCGCAAGAAACTGGCAGGCGCGGGAGATGAACTGCTCTCGGCTTTGCTTTCCGAACGCCACCTGCCCACCTTTGGCAGTTGTCCCACGTGCCGGTACTTCCGAGAGAACGGCGCCCCAGCCGGGGTCAAGGGAAAGCACTGGTGTCTCAGCTACGAACAGCCACTGACGCGGTCGGATGCAGATAGTATTTGCGCCAGCCACGACCCTGCGTGACCGGCGCATTGGTGCGGTTGGGCATGAAGCCTCACTCGGCGGCTTCGCGTACCACTGGTGCGGCGTTCAGTACTTCCGTCTCCACGTGTGCCGAGAACTTCTCGAAGTTGTCGACGAACATGCCTGCCAGCCTGGCAGCGGCCGCGTCGTAGGCTGCCGGGTCAGACCAGGTGCCACGCGGGTTGAGGATGGCTGCGTCGATGCCCGGCACTTCAACCGGAACCTCGAAGCCGAAGTACGGATCGATCCGCATCGGTGCATCGTTGAGGCTGCCGTTGAGGGCCGCGCCCAGCAAGGCACGGGTCACCTTGATCGGCATGCGGTGGCCTTCACCGTAGGGTCCGCCGGTCCAGCCGGTATTGACCAGCCAGCAGGTTGCGCCATGTTCGGCGATCAGCTTCTTCAGCAGGTTGCCGTAGACGCTCGGGTGCCGTGGCATGAACGGCGCACCAAAGCAGGTCGAAAACGTCGCCTGGGTGCCCTTCACGCCCTTTTCGGTGCCGGCCACCTTTGCCGTGTAGCCTGACAGGAAGTGATACATAGCCTGGTGCGGGTTGAGCCGTGCAATCGGCGGCATCACGCCCGAGGCATCTGCTGTAAGCATGATGACGTTCTTCGGGTGCGGCGCCATGCCGGTTGCCGATGCATTGGGAATATAGTGCATCGGGTAGGCAACGCGGCCGTTCTCGGTCAGCGTGGTGTCATCGAAATCGGGTACCCGGGTTTCGGGATCCACCATCACGTTTTCCAGGATCGAGCCAAAGCGCTGCGTCGTGGAATAGATTTCCGGTTCGGCTTCTGACGACAGGTTGATGGTTTTCGCGTAGCAACCGCCTTCGAAATTGAAGATGCCGTTGGGCGACCAGCCGTGCTCGTCGTCGCCAACCAGCGTGCGCGAAGCATCGGAAGACAGGGTGGTCTTGCCGGTGCCCGACAGGCCGAAGAACAGCGCAGACGTGCCATCGCTGCCGGCATTGGCGGAACAGTGCATCGGCATGATGCCCTTTTCCGGCAGGTAATAGTTGAGGGTGCCGAACACCGACTTCTTGGTTTCGCCGGCATACTCGCTGTCGCCGATCAGCACCAGCCTTTCGGTCAGGTTTACAGCGATCACGGTTTCGGTGCGGCAGCCGTGGCGTGCCGGATCTGCCTTGAAGCTCGGCTGGTTGATAATGGTGAGGTCGGGCCGGAAGTTCATCACGTCTTCGGTGGATGGACGCCGCAGCAGGTAGCGGATGAACAGCGCATGCCAGGCAAATTCCGTGACGACGCGCACCCGGATGCGATGTTCGGCATCAGCCCCGCCATACAGGTCCTGCACGAACAGCCGCTTGCCGGCCGCATGGGCCAGAAACTCCTGCTTCAGCACGCCGAAGCTGTCTGGTGACATGGCCTTGTTGTTGTCCCACCAGATGTTGTTCTCGGTGGTGGCGTCACGCACGATGAACTTGTCCTGGGCAGAACGGCCGGTGTGCTTGCCGGTGGTCACGGCAAGGTTGCCGCTGTCGCTCAGCATGCCTTCACCAAGTTGCAGCGACATTTCCAGCAACTGCGTGGCATTCAGGTTGTAGTGAACTTCGTTGGCACCCTCGATCCCTGTGCTCTCGATGGGGAATTTGGGGTTGAAATGGCCTGTCTGTTTCAAGGCTCCACTCCTGTCAGTGGTGTATCTGTGTGTATCAAGTTGCGCCGGGTGTTGATCAGCCCAGTTATGCGGCCAGTCTGGATGCTGGTCTCTGTGATTGTTGAATATCCGCAAGTCTGGCCGGGATCGTGGCGGTTCGCCATTGGCCTGCAGGAGTTCGCGGCAACCTATGCAAATTTTCGCGCCGTCATCAACCCGTCAAACGCACTATGTGCCCAGATTGCTGAACCGGAAACGGGCGGTAGATCGCAGCGCCTGATTAGGCAGGTGACAACGCGTTTGCCGGCAGGGTTTCAATCTTGCCGAAGCCGCCCACCAGGTGAGCTTCGCTGATTTCCAATCGCCACCAGCCAAAATCCGTAAACGACGCATAGACCTGTGCTTCCGGGTGGCGCGCCAGAAAGCAGTCACGCGCATGTGCAATGCGGTCCCTGTCTTCAAGTTGTAGAAATGCGCCGGTAACGGTGACGCGGCCTATGCTCAAGGGGTCGGCGCCAGCCACGTTGGCTTCTGCAAACAACAGGCTGCCGGCACTGTTTTGCAAGAGGTTCCGGGTATGGCGCGCCAATGTGGAGAGCAGCAGCACCGGCGCGCCATCGCCCAGCAGGGCAACCGTCACCAGGCTGGCATAGGCTGTGCCGGTATCAGCATCGGAGGTGGCAAGAGCCACTGTCTCGCACTCCTGCATCAGTCGCCGGACGATGCCAGGGGAACCGGATGGCTGGTTGATTGTTTGACTCATGGACTGAAAACTCCGGCTGCACTCTTGTTCTCGTTACGTATCAACACCATATTCCTGCCACGATTTACTCAGCGGCAGGGCGCGGTCGGTTTCGCCACAATTTGCTCCAGTTCAGCAGATACGGCTCGGCACCAAGACGGAGATTAGAACATTGGGAAAACGCATGCCAACGATCGCACTGGTAGATGATGATCGCCACATCCTGACTTCGGTGTCCATGGCACTCGAGGCGGAAGGCTACAACACCAACACCTACACCGATGGTGTGGCGGCGCTGCAGGGGCTTGAGGATACGCCGCCCGACATGGCCATCTTCGACATCAAGATGCCTCGCATGGACGGCATGGAGCTGCTTCGGCGGCTGCGCCAGAAGTCTGATCTGCCGGTGATTTTCCTGACCTCCAAGGACGAGGAAATCGACGAGCTGTTCGGCCTCAAGATGGGTGCCGACGATTTCATCCGCAAACCGTTCTCCCAGCGCCTGCTGGTTGAGCGCGTCAAGGCCGTGTTGCGCCGCGCCAGCAGCCGTGACGGCATTGAAACGCCGGGCGAGGCCAGCAAGATCATCGAGCGCGGCCGGCTGGTGATGGACCCTGACCGCCATTCAAGCATGTGGGACGGCAAGTCCGTCACCCTCACCGTGACCGAGTTCCTTATTCTCCAGGCCCTGGCCCAGCGCCCGGGCATCGTCAAGAGCCGGGACTCCCTGATGGATGCAGCGTATGATGACCAGGTCTACGTGGACGATCGCACCATCGACAGCCACATCAAGCGCCTGCGCAAGAAGTTCAAGGTCGTCGATGACGACTTCGATGCGATCGAGACCCTGTATGGTGTGGGTTACAGGTTCCGCGAGATGTAGCATGCGGGGCCGCCCGTCCGGGGCGGCCTGATTGAACCAAGGGACGGTCAATGACCATCGAGTCGGAACTTGACCGGTATCCCAGGCCCAGAAGCGGCTCAGCTTCTGTGGCGGGAGCCGGTGCGCCTGACGCGCCGCGCCCCAGCGCAGCGTGGTGGCATCGCTTTGCACCGGCCCACCTGACAAGCCGCATCCTGCTCATCAACCTGATCGGCTTGGTGATCCTTGTAGTTGGCATCCTGTTCTTCAGCCAGAGCCGCCAGAGCCTGATCGATGCGCGCGTGCAGAGCCTGATGACCCAGGCCCAGATCATGGCTGCGGCGGTCAGCTCGGCGGTGACCACCGACAGCGACCAGTTGATCCTCGATCCCGAGCGTCTGATCGAGCAGCAGGCCAATCCCACCGCGGCCTCGTCCGGCAGCCCCGCCCGGATTGACTTCCTGATCAACCCTGATCGCGCCGGTCCGGTGTTGCGCAGGCTCGTCCAGAACACCAACATCCGTGCACACCTGTTCGACAAGGATGGTGCGATGATCGTTGACAGCCGGTATTTTTATGGCCGCGGAGAAGTGTTGCGCATCAACTTGCCGCCGCTGGAAGGGGCTGCCGAAGACCCGCTGCTGGAGCAGCTCTGGGCCAAGCTGAACGAATGGTTCTTCGCCATCGGCTACAAGGAACAGAAAGAATATTCCACCAACAACGGCACCGATTTCGAGGAAATTCGCGCCGCCCTGAACGGCGCGTCGGTGTCGGTGGTGCGGGTTAACAAGCAGAAGGAAATCATCGTCTCCGTCGCCGTGCCGGTGCAGCGCTTCCGCGCGGTGCAGGGCACCCTGGTGCTCACCACCCCCGGCGGAGAGATCGACGCCGTGCTGCGCGAAGACCTGCGCATCATACTCTTCATCTTCATGTTCACCTCTCTGGTCACCATCATGTTGTCGTTGCTGATGGCGGGCCACATCGCAGAGCCGATCCGGCGTTTGTCCAGCGCGGCCGCCGCGGTCAGCCGGGGCAACTCCAAGCGGCTTGAAATCCCCGACTTCTCGACGCGGCGTGACGAAATCGGCCACTTGTCCGGCTCGCTGCGCGACATGACCCAAACGCTGTACAACCGCATTGAGGCCATCGAGGCGTTTGCCGCCGACGTGGCCCATGAACTGAAGAACCCGCTGACCAGCCTGCGCTCGGCGGTGGAAACCATTGAGTATGCCCGCACGCAGGAGCAGCGCGACCGGCTGGTGGCCATCGTCAAGGATGACGTCAAGCGGCTCGACCGGCTGATCTCCGACATTTCCGATGCCTCGCGACTTGATGCCGAACTGGCCCGCAGCGAAGCCGGCCCCGTTGACATGCGTCAGTTGTTGCAGACCTTCGTCGAGCTGGCCAACGAGACGCGCCGCGACGGCCAGCCCCAGGTCAAGCTGCAGGTCGAGCAACTGCCGGCAGGTGTGCCGGTCAAGTATGCCTTCCACGTGTACGGACACGACAACCGCCTCGGCCAGGTCACGCGCAACCTGATCGCAAACGCCATGTCGTTCTCGCCTGCCGGCGGCACCGTCAATGTGGTGCTGCGCCGTACCCCGGGTCACATAGAGTACACCGTGGAAGATGACGGACCTGGCATCCCGCCCGCCAACCTCGAACGGGTGTTCGAGCGGTTCTATACAGACCGGCCAGAGAATTCCTTCGGCAAGAACTCGGGCCTTGGGCTTTCGATTTCGCGCCAGATCATCGAGGCACACCGGGGTACGATCAAGGCTGGCAACCGCCTAAAGCCAGGCGCTGATGGCGAGGCCGGCGAGACCATCCTGGGTGCCCGGTTCGTGGTCAGGTTGCCTGCCACGCCGCCCCGTCCGGATGCGGCCCGCCGCAAGGCATGACCTCGCGCCCTGCCAAACCGTCGCTGCATGCTTCTGCCGTCGAACTCCAGTGTGGCTCGCACCGGGCAGGCGTGCTGCTGCAAGGTGAACCGGGGGCTGGCAAGTCAGCGCTTGCGCTCCAGTTGATCTCGCGGCCAGCTCCAAACCCCGCAACGGGCGAGATCATAACCGCACAGCTTGTCAGCGATGACCAGGTTGTGGTGGACACAGCCTCCAGCACCGTGACCCTGTCGGCGCCGCAGCGCCTGCTTGGCCTGCTGGAGGTGCGCGGCATCGGCATCATGCGGCTGCCGGCCGTGCCATCGCCGGTGCCGCTCGACATTGTCATCAATCACCGTGACCAGCATCTGCTCGAGCGCATGCCGCGGCCGCAGTACATCGACATCGGCAGTGACCGGTTTGTGCTTCATCACCTTGATTTCAGCCGATGGGATGCCGCAACCCGCGTCCAACTGATCTGTGCGCTGCACTGGGGACAGGTTACCCTGCTGGACTGAACCGGTTCAGCTACCGCTTGCAGCCGCACGGCGAAACGCTAATGTAGCGGCCCGGTTGGCTGGCCGGGGCAATGGTGCGCTGGCGGACGGATCAAATCCAGCAGGCAGGAACGAATGATCGGACTGGTACTTGTGTCTCACGGAAGGCTTGCGGACGAACTTCACAAGGCGCTCGTTCATGTGGTGGGTCCGCAGCAGCAGATCGAGGTGATCGGCATCGAGCCCGAAGATGATGGCGATCAGCGCCGCAGGGACATTCTCGCCTCCATCCGTAATGTCGACACCGGCGATGGCGTCATCGTGGTGACGGACATGTTTGGCGGCACTCCGTCGAACCTGGCCATCTCGGCCATGGACGATGGCGACATTGAAGTGCTCGCTGGCGCCAATCTGCCCATGCTGATCAAGCTGGCCAGCGTGCGCGCCAGCCTCGCCTTGCGCCCTGCCGCCGAGGAAGGCCAGAATGCGGGCCGCAAGTACATCAATCTTGCCGGCAGCCTGCTGGATCGATGAGCATCACGCGCCAGCTCGAGATCACCAACAGGCGGGGGTTGCACGCGCGCGCCTCGGCCAAGTTCGTCAAGTGCGTGTCCGCCTTCGACGCGTCCGTCAACGTGTCTCACGATGGCCAGACCGTACCCGGAACCTCCATCCTCGGCCTCATGATGCTGGCGGCCTCTAACGGTACCATCATCACCGTCACGGCAGATGGCTCCGATGAGCACGAAGTGATGGAGGCCGTCGCTGCCTTGCTCGAGGACCGCTTCGGCGAAGACCGCGAAGACGGCGATCCTGCGACACAGAACACATAAAGATACATTTATATGTTCGTTGCGAAACGCCGTGGTGGCTGCTATAGAGCCTGCCGACACCCGTATTCCAACATAGCGCTCAGGACGCCCTGACAATGACCAGCTTCACCGACTATGCCGTCGCCGACATCTCGCTTGCCGATTTCGGCCGCAAGGAGATTATCATTGCAGAAATGGAAATGCCGGGCCTGATGGCCGTGCGCGAGGAGTATGGCAAGGCGCAGCCGCTCAAGGGCGCGCGTATCGCCGGTTCGCTGCACATGACCATCCAGACCGCCGTGCTCATCGAGACGCTGGTGGCGCTGGGCGCGGAAGTTCGCTGGGCTTCGTGCAACATCTTCTCGACCCAGGATCATGCAGCCGCTGCCATTGCTGCTGCCGGCATTCCGGTGTTTGCCCACAAGGGCGAGACGCTGCAGGAATACTGGGACTTCGCCGACAAGATCTTTGATTGGCCCAACGGCGAAACCGCCAACATGATCCTCGACGATGGCGGCGATGCCACCATGTACATCCTGATCGGCGCCAAGGCCGAAAAGGACGCCTCGGTGCTGGATAACCCGGGCAACGAGGAAGAGGAAATCTTCTTCGCCACCATCAGGAAGCGCATGCAGCGTGATCCCGGTTTCTTTGCCCGTGCCCGTGCTGCCATCAAGGGTGTGTCGGAGGAAACCACGACCGGCGTCCACCGCCTTTACGAACTGGAAAAGAAGGGTGAACTGCCGTTCCCGGCAATCAACGTCAATGACAGCGTCACCAAGTCGAAGTTCGACAACAAGTACGGTTGCCGCGAGTCGCTGGTCGATGCGATCCGCCGTGGCACCGACGTGATGATGGCCGGCAAGGTTGCCATCGTGTGCGGCTACGGTGATGTGGGCAAGGGCTCGGCACAGTCGCTGGCCGGTGCAGGTGCGCGTGTCCTGGTTACCGAGATCGACCCGATCTGCGCCCTGCAGGCGGCCATGGACGGCTTCGAGGTTGTCACGCTGGAAGATGATATCGAGCGCGCCGACATCATCGTCACCGCAACCGGCAACAAGGACATCCTCAC
Organism: uncultured Anderseniella sp.; assembly: GCA_964390445.1. GTDB lineage: Bacteria > Pseudomonadota > Alphaproteobacteria > Rhizobiales > Aestuariivirgaceae > Anderseniella. Next base: position 5,590 of record CAYMJJ010000048.1, on the reverse strand, counting down.
GGTGGACCAGATGCGCCGTGTCAAGGACATGGCCATCGTGTGCAACATCGGTCACTTCGACAACGAGATTCAGGTGGCTGGCCTGAAGAACATGAAGTGGACCAACATCAAGCCGCAGGTCGACCTGATCGAGTTTCCCGCCGGCAACCGCATGATCCTGCTGTCGGAAGGCCGCTTGGTAAACCTTGGCAACGCAACCGGCCACCCCAGCTTCGTGATGTCGGCCTCTTTCGCCAACCAGACGCTGGCCCAGATTGAACTGTGGACCAAGGGCGACCAGTACAAGAACTCGGTCTACGTGTTGCCCAAGCACCTGGACGAAAAGGTTGCGGCACTACACCTGGCCAAGGTGGGTGCAAAGCTCACCAGGCTGTCGGACGAACAGGCCAAATACATCGGCGTGACCCCCGAGGGCCCGTTCAAGCCTGACACCTACCGTTACTGATCATGCCGGGCCTGCCCTGAAGTTGGGGCACCTTGCGCAACTGGCCGGACACTGCCGCCCGCTGTACACTGTCATGCAGCGGGCGGTGGCATTTTGGCAGCCAGTCGCTATACCCTTGGCCGGGTGGTGATCGCTGATTCGCGCCTGCCTGGTGCCACATGCCGGTGCAGGCCGGTTTGGCTGTATGTTTGTAGCGCGGCGTGAACGAACCAACAGGGGCGATTGGATCAGGGGCCGGTAGGACTGTGCAGACAGTGCGCAACAAATGTGCAGGAATGGTTGCTGCGGCGGTGTCGTGCCTGCATGTCGTGAGCGCGCCCGTCCTTGCCCAGGCGGTTGCCCCGGACGCGCCATCCGCGCTGGCAATTGGTGACAGGACCGGCAACTACGCCATGGCCACCCTGTTGCTGTCAGCCATCATCATGCTTTGGGCGGTCATTGCGGTCCGGCGCATGAATTCGGCCCGCTCCCGCGACAGCCACCGCATTGCCGAACTTGAAGGCGAGCTCAACGAAGCCGATGCCGTTATCAACTCGGAACCCAGCCTGCTGTTCATCTGGCGGGGCAGCGATAACCGGCCCGACAAGGTGGCCGGCGATTTGCGCGGCACTGTCCAGATCGGCGTTGACCGCAACCGTCTGGACGACCTGTCCGGCTGGCTGGACGATGAATCGTTCACAGCCGTGTCCCAGGCGCTCGATGTACTTCGCCAGTCAGGCACCGCGTTCAACATTGCCCTCAAGACACGGGCTGGTGAACTGGTCGAGGCTGATGGCCGGGTCGCAGGTGGCGTGGCCACGATGCGCATTCGACCGCTCGCAGGTGAACGGCGCGACACCAAGGAGCTGATGTTCGACGCCCGCCGGCTGGGCAAGCAGGTCGAACGGCTGAGCGGCGTACTGGATCAGGCGCCGTTTCCGATTTTCCTGCGTGACGAAGAAAATCGCCTGGTCTGGGTGAACCAGAGTTACCTTGATGCGGTCGAGCACACCGACATCGACACGGTGATCGAGCGCAATGTGCCCCTGATCGGCCAGGATGGTTTCCGCCGCGTGGACGAAGACGCGGCCAACGGCCTTCGCACCTTGCGCGGGGCTGCCGTGATGAAGGGCACCAAGCGCAGCCTCGAGCTCTATGAAGTGCCGTTCGGCAAGAACACGGCCTGCTTCGCGCTCGACATGACGCGTCTTGAAGACACCCGCAAGGAACTGGACCGGCAGACCAAGTCGCATGCCAGCACCTTGAACAAGATTACCGGTGCAATTGCCAGCTATGGGCCGGATCAGCGCCTGTCGTTCTACAACGCAGCGTTCATGCAGCTTTGGGGGCTGGACCCGAAGTGGCTCGATTCGAAGCCGCTGCATGGCGAGATCCTTGATCGGCTGCGCGAGGAGCGCAAGCTGCCTGAACAGGCCAACTACCGCACCTGGAAGAAGGAGCAACTCGCCTCCTATGAGCGCCTCGACACTCCCGAAGAGCTGTGGCACCTGCCCGACGGCCGGTCGCTGCGCGTGGTTTCCGAGCAGCCCCGCTCCGGTGAGGTGTCGGTTCTCTACGAAGACGTGTCCGAGAAGATCCAGCTTGAAAGCCGCTATAATGAACTCATTGGCGTGCAGCGCGAAACCATCGATAACCTGCACGAAGGCCTGGCGCTGTTCGGCACTGATGGTTGCCTGAAGCTTTTCAACCCCACGTTCAGCCGGTTCTGGCAGCTTGATGAAACGGTGCTCGAAAGTCGGCCTCACGTCGTCGAGGTGTTCCAGCATTGCGCCACCTTGATGCCGGATCCGCAGATGTGGTCCGAGGTCAAGCTCGCGGTCACCTCGCTGTCCGACAGCCGCCGCCACCTGCAGGACCGCATCACCCGGCCCGACGGCTTGGTGCTCGACTACAACGTTGTGCCACTACCCGATGGCAACACCTTGATCACCTATGTCGACGTGACCGCCGGTGCCGGCATCGAACGTGCCCTGCGCGAACGCAACGAGGCGCTGGAGGCGGCCGACCGGCTCAAGACCGGCTTCATGTCCAACGTATCCTACGAACTGCGCACGCCGCTCAACTCCATCCTCGGCTTTGCCGAAATGCTGTCGGCCGGCATTGCCGGTGAACTGACCTCCAAACAGGCGGAGTATCTCGCCGACATCCGGTCGTCATCCAATGACCTGCTCACCGTCATCGACGCCATACTGGACCTGACCACCATTGACGCCGGGGCGATGGAACTGCGGCTGGAAACCTTCTCCGTCGAGCAGTTGCTGTCCGATGTGGCCAACGAATTCGCCCGTCGTGTTGATGATCGCGACCTGACGCTGAACATCGAGATCACCGAGGATGCCGGCATCTTGCGCGCAGACAAGCGCCGCGTTCACCAGACCGTGTCGCACCTGTTGTCCAATGCGGTGGGCTTTTCTCCTCGCGGTTCGACCATACGGATGGGTGGGCGCCGCGACGGCGAAGACGTGCTGCTGTGGGTTGCGGACAATGGCCGCGGCATGGACGCCGAGTTCCAGAAGACGGCATTCGAGCGCTTCAACTCGCGCCCTGCTGCAGGAGGGCACCGTGGCCCGGGCCTCGGCCTTGCGCTGGTCAAGAGCTTCGTCGAACTGCACGGCGGTTCGGTCCGGCTGATGTCGCGCCTGTCGGAGGGCACCACTGTGATCTGCCGCCTGCCCGGCACCGGCCCGCGTGACGTGCAGCCTGCGCCCGCTGCACCTGAAGATCAGCCTGCGGTCGCTCCAGCCTCTGCTGGCGACAGCCGGACGGCAGCGCGGAGCTGACCTGGAATGGCTGTGCACGAACTCCCGTACTCGGCTCCACCGGCCATCCTGGTTGATTTGCCCGATGAAGCAGCCAGCGTACGCTTCAGCGTGGGACTTGCCATGCTGCTGCAGCCGGGCGACCTGATCCTGCTCGAAGGAGACCTCGGCAGCGGCAAGACCACGCTCGCACGCGCGCTGTTGCGGGCGGTGGCTGGCGATGCCTCGCTGGAGGTGCCCAGCCCGACCTTTACGCTCGTTCAGGCCTACGACCTGCCCGGCCTCACCATTGCCCACATGGACTTCTACCGCATCGAGGACGCGGGCGAGGTGGATGAACTGGGTCTTGATGATGCCCTTGCGCAGGGTGCCGTCATCGTCGAGTGGCCTCAGCGCGCACCTGGCGCATTGCCCGAAGGCGGCCTTCATATTGCGCTGACCGAGAAGGGTGCAGGACGCATCGCCCGTCTCACCTCGTCTGACACCGGCTGGCGCGACCGCCTGCATCGCCTTCTTGCCATTGATGATCTGCTGGGCCGCTCGGGCTGGGCCGGGGCCACCCGCTCGCGCATGCCCGGTGATGCCTCGTCGCGCCGCTACGAGCGCCTGCATGATGGGCCCTGTGGTGCCGGCGCCTTGCTGATGGACATGCCCGCCCGGCCAGATGGCCCGCCGGTGCGCAACGGCAAACCCTACAGCCGAATTGCCAACCTCGCCGAGGACATCCGGGCCGTTGAGGCCGTCAACAAGGGGTTGCGCGCGCATGGCCTGTCGGCTCCGGATGTGCTGGCCATCGACCACGCCACCGGGCTGGCGCTGGTCGAGGATTTCGGTCGCTGCTCGTTCAACAGCCTGATCCGGGCGGGCGAGGACATCGGTGAACCCGTGCTCGCCGCAGTGTCATTGCTGGCCGACATGGCCGGTCGCGACTGGCCTGCCACGGTCAGTCTCGCCAACGGTGAGTCGTACACCGTGCCGCCCTACGATCGCGACGCGCTGATGATCGAGGCAGAGCTTTGCCTTGACTGGTACTGGCCGTACCTCACCGGCACCACGCCGTCAGCCAATGCGCGTGAGGATTTCGTTGAAGCCTGGGACGCTGTCCTGCCGCTTGCTCAGTCTGACCACCCCATCTGGGTGCTGCGGGATTTTCACGTCGACAACCTGTTCTGGCTGCCGCAGCGAGACGGCATCGCCCGCGTCGGCCTGATCGATACGCAGGACTGCGTCATGGGGCACCCGGCCTATGACCTCGCATCGCTGTTGCTGGATGTGCGGGTGAAGCTGCCTGACGATCTGGTGGGCCAGAGCCTCGCTGCCTACCGCCATCAGCGCGCCGCCTTGGACAACACGTTTGACCCTGCAGCGTTTGACCGGGCCTATGCCGTGCTGGGCGCACAACGCGCCACCAAGATCCTCGGCATCTTCGCACGGCTGGCCAGGCGCGACGGCAAGCCGGTCTACCTGGGCTACCTGCCGCGCACCTCTGACGTGCTTGAACACAGCCTCGCCCATCCGGTCATGGCGGGCGTGCGGCACTGGTTCGAAACCCATCTGCCCGCAAGTGTGCGCACACGGGGCCCGCGATGACCGGCACCCGCGCGATGATGCTGGCAGCAGGTCTTGGCACCCGCATGCGTCCGCTCACGCTGACGCGGCCCAAGCCGCTGATCGAAGTGGCGGGCCGCTCGCTGCTGGACCGTGGCGTCGATGCGTTGCAGGCATCGGGGGTCACGGAGGTTGTCGTCAACAAGCATTACCTGCCTGATCACATTGACCGTTGGGCTGCGCAACGACCGTCGCCGCACATCATCCTGCAGGATGAGTCCACGCTGATCCTCGATACCGGCGGCGGCGTTGCCCGCGCCCTGCCGCAGCTTGGACCTGAGCCGTTCTTCGTGCTCAACTCGGATTCGTTCTGGATCGATGGTCCGGTACCTGCCTTGCAGCGGCTGCGTGCAGCGTGGGACGAAGGCGATATGGACTGCCTCCTGCTGCTGGCCGCCAAGGACCGCTCTACCGGGTTCGACGGCCCGGGCGACTTTGACATGGACCCGCATGGCCGCCTGACACGGCGGGCCGGCGACACCGCCGAACTCGTATATGCCGGTGCGTACCTGGTGCACCCGCGACTGTTCGCCGATGTGCCGGACAAGCCGTTCTCCATGAACCTGTTGTGGACCCGGGCCATAGGGCAGGGCCGCCTGTTCGGCCTCAGCCATGACGGCTGGTGGCTGCACGTCGGCACGCCTGATGCCATCGCCGAAGCAGAAGGCAAGCTCACTGAACTGGGCGCGCCATGAGCGGTGCGGGCAAGCCGGCCGTCTATACCATACCGCCCGGTGAGGCGTTCCTGCCGGCGCTGGTCCGGGCCATTCTGGAAGGC
>CAYMJJ010000047.1:0-17988 GCA_964390445.1 uncultured Anderseniella sp. | reverse complement strand
GGTCGGTTTTGCGTTTCCCGAAAAGCGTCTGCTGTAGGCCTGAAAGCGGTCATTGCTTTGCCGCCGCAGCGAACTGCAGCATCCCGCCTACAAGAGCTATTCAGCAACGGCGCCTGCCATCCCTTGCCAAAAGTTGTGCTCAAGTTCGGCCACAGGCGATTGAAATGGTCGTGCAGCTCGATTTGTTGGAACCGTTAGAACTACCTAGGCCAAGCATCGAGGTATTTTGAGTTTGATGATCCAATAAATGCCGGATATCTGCCAAATTTGCAGTTGGCCTTGTGATAGCGCTACACGGAACCAGTTCCATCTGGTTCTTTGAGTAGAGCGTGCTTTTCTGACAAGATTGAGTGCGTTGTGAAAAAGATTCTTTTCACATTGCCTTCGAGCGCAACAGCATGCTGCGCACCGCGGCGGTTACATCGGAGTTCTGTTACGGTTCCAGTTGGTTCGGTTCAATGGGAGGGAAGCAGGCAATTGTTACCTGAGACGTTACCTATTCTGGGGACGCCAGACGTCATTTCAGCTTAAGCCATTGAAAAGAATGGTGCCCAGGGCCGGAATCGAACCAGCGACACGCGGATTTTCAATCCGCTGCTCTACCAACTGAGCTACCTGGGCATACGCGGCGAGGCGCATGAAAAGCGCTCGTGCGAAACGGCTTATAGGTGATCGGTTTGCCGCTGTCCAGCGTCTACGCACCGGATTGTGAAGCCCTCCCGGCAACGGCTGCCAGCGCCGTCCAGCCGGCCCGCCGCGTCAGTCGTCGCGCTCATCCCTGGGCGCCGGCGGTGCTTCACCGTTCATGTCGTCGAAGTCTGGCGGTTCCACCGCCGGGATGGCGTATTTGCCCCCCAGCCAGCGATGCAGGTCAACGTCGGCACAGCGCGGCGAGCAGAACGGATGATACTTCTGTGCCGACAATTGCCCGCACACGGGGCAGGGCCGGCGCTTGCGCAGCCGCACCGGGTGCACCGGCTTGCCGCTGTCGCCGTCACCGCTCATCGCCTCAGACCTCCGGCGTCCAGTGGGCATAGACCGGATAACCGGCGGCCTGCAGCATCTGCACGCTTTCATGCAGCGGCAGGCCAACCACGCAGGTGTAAGAGCCTGACATGAACCTCACGAACGCCGCCGCCTTGCCCTGGATGGCATAGCCGCCTGCCTTGCCGCGCCACTCGTCGGACAGCAGGTAGGCATCGATATCAGCCCGCGCCAGCCGCTTGAAGCGCACCTTTGTATCAACCACGCGCGACTTTTCGCGCCCGTCCGGAGAGACGACCGCGATGGACGTGAACACCCGGTGGGACCGGCCCGACAACAGCAGCAGTGCCTCGCGCGCTTCATCTGCCGATTGCGGCTTGTCCACCACGCGGCGGCCGACGCAGACCACCGTGTCCGCAGCCAGGATGTACACATTGTCGCCGAGGTTGCGCACCAATGCAGACGAGCGCGCGGCTTGCGCCTTCTCGCGCGCCAGCCGCAATGACAGCCCGCACGGCGATTCACGCTTTTGCGGGGTCTCGTCGATGTCGACAGGGTTGAGCAGGTCCGGAAAAATTCCAACCTGTTCGATCAGCGCCAGCCGCCGGGGCGACGCGCTGGCCAGCACCAGCCTTGCTTCAGTATCCGCCATCATAACCGCATCACTTCAAGGAAACCCGTAACCAGGCTGGTATGTGCACCGGATTCTGGTGCCGTGTCCAGCATGGCCGGCAAACCCGCCGCGCATCGGGCGCAGGTTCAAACGCTTGGCAATCCGGTGCCGCCGAAACGGCTTATGATCCGCCGTTTCAGGCTGTCCCGGCTCATCCGGTAGGCATCGAGGATCTGCTCGCGGCTGCCCTGGGTCATCGACGGGTCGATGGTTGGCCAGTACTCCACGTCGATGGCCATTGTGCGGGTCAGTTCCATGGCCTTGTGGTGCGCTTCCGGCGACAGGGAAATCACCAGGTCGAAGCTCGAATCCTCAAGGTCATCGAACGCCTTGGACACATGCCGTGCCGGATAGATGCCGATCTCCTCAAGTATCTCCACGATGAACTCGTCACGTTCGCCCGCGCGCACGCCGCAACTGTCCACGAACACCTTGTGACCGTAGAAATGCTTCATCATGGCTTCGGCCATGGGCGAGCGTATGGCGTTTTCGCTGCACGCAAACAGCACCGCACCTGGCAGCTCTGCGGTCATGGATGCAAATGCCCCATGCTCTAGCCGCGCCAGTGCAGCACGCACACGAGGGTGAACAGCCGCCGGGCGGTATCAAGGTCCACCGAGACCTTGCCATCCAGCCGGTCCTGCAGGATCTGGCTGCCCTCGTTGTGCAGGCCGCGGCGCGCCATGTCGATGGTTTCGATCTGGCTGGGCGTAGCGGTGCGGATGGCCTGGTAGTAGCTTTCGCAGATCGCGTAGTAATCCTTCACGATGCGCCGCAGCGGCGACAGCGCAAGCCCGATGACGGCGCAGGTTTCACCCGATGCGTCGGAAATATTGAGCACCAGCTTGGTCCCGTCGATCGCCAGGTTCAGGTCGTACGGCCCGCTGTCGCGGCCCTCGACCCTGAATTCGTTTGATTCGAGCAGGTCATAGATCGCAACCTTGCGTTCATGATCGACATCAGCCGAGAACGTCCTGGACAGGTTGTCGTCCAGCTTCACGTTCACCAGCTTGTCCGTCGTCTTGGTCATGGGGCTATCCGGTGGCTTTGCTCAACCTTCGCCACAGCTGAGGCGAATGCTTGTATTCCGCATCGCACGGCGGCGCGCTCAGGGCAAGTTCAACCGCACCGCAACAGAGCGTGCGTGTGCCTCCAGCCCTTCACTGCGGCCAAGCGTGACGGCATCCGGCCCGATGTTGCGAAGCGCGTCCGCGCTGCATTTCAGGATCGAGGTGCGCTTCATGAAGTCGAGCACATTGAGGCCGGATGAATAACGCGCACTGCGTGCCGTCGGCAGGACGTGGTTGGTGCCACCCACGTAATCGCCCACAGCCTCGGGCGTATAGGCCCCGATGAAGATGGCCCCGGCATTGCGTACGCGGCCTGCGATGTCTTCGGCGTCGTCGCAGATGATTTCCAGGTGTTCCGGTGCCAGCCGGTTGACCAGCGGGACTGCGTCTGCCAGCGACGCCACGGTGATGATGCATCCGAAGTCGCGCCAGCTTGCACCGGCAATGTCGGCCTTCGGCAACGTGGCGAGCTGGCTTTCGACTTCGTGCAGCACGGTCTCGGCAAAGGTGTGCGAGGTGCAGATCAGGATCGACTGGGCAGAATGGTCATGCTCGGCCTGTGCCAGCAGGTCAGCCGCCACCCAGCCGGCATTGGCCGTGTCATCGGCCATGATCAGCACTTCCGATGGCCCGGCGATCATGTCGATGCCCACGGTGCCGAACACCTGTCGCTTGGCCGCTGCCACGTAGGCGTTGCCTGGCCCGACGATCTTGGCAACGGGGTTGATCGTTTCAGTGCCATGGGCAAGGGCTGCAATGGCTTGCGCGCCGCCGATGGTGTGCACCTCGCTGACACCTGCGACCCGTGCCGCCGCGATGACCTGCGGGTTGACGACGCCATCGGGTGTCGGCACCACCATCACCAGCCGCTCGACCCCGGCCACGTGCGCAGGGATTGCGTTCATCAGGACTGATGACGGATAGGCGGCAAGACCACCTGGAACATACAGGCCCGCCGCCTCGACCGCCGTCCACCGGTGGCCAAGCTCGACGCCCTTGTCATCGGTGTAGCGGTCATCTTCAGGCAACTGGCGCTGGTGATACGACCGGATGCGCTCGGCGGCTGCTTCCAGGGCGGCCAGTACTTCGGGCTCGCAGCGATCCGCCCAGCTTGCCATGTCACCGGCACTCATGCGGGCACCACCAGCAGGCAACTCGAACCGGTCGAACCTGGCGGTGAACTCGCGCACCGCATCGTCGCCGCGCGCACGGACTTCGGCAATGATGGCGGCAACCGCATCGTTCACGTCGGCGGCCTGTTCGCGCTTTTCGCCCAGCAGCTCGGTAAAGCCCCTATCGAAATCAGCCGCCGTGGCATCGAGGCGCCGGGTCATGACGAACCGCTCCCGCCGGAACCATTGCTGCTGTCATCAAGCTCGTGCGACGGCCGCGCCCGTGCGGTCCACTTCGGACCAAGATCCGCCATCGCCACCTCGATGCACTCGACCTCGGCGCGGATGGCCCCGCCGCCGGCAAAGGTCAGAACGATGGCACCTTCGGGAGAGACTTTGCCCGGCTCGAATCCGATCGCCAGCAGGGACAGGATGGCGGAAGGATCGTCCATGACGATGTTCGCGGCTGCAACCCGGCTCACCCGCGAGATCTGGAGCCCCGTCTGGCGCCGCTCACCAGCGCCCCTGGCAGCGTCTGACAGGTGGTCATAGCGGTTGGCGACCAGTGCCAGCTTGGCCGCTCCACGCAGCCACCGCACGTCGCCGACGCGCATGATGGCGTCCTGCATCTGGGCCGAGATGACCGCAAGGTCATCGGCGTCTAGAGCCACCAGTCTGGTTGCAGATGTGTCTGTCATGACCCGAGGATTGAAGTTTTGGCCCGCTGGCTGCCCGTCAGCCGGCGGTCAGTCGGAGATCCGTGAAATGTCTGCGCCGCAAGCGCTCAGCTTTTCTTCCAGCGTTTCAAAGCCGCGGTCAAGGTGGTAGACGCGGTGCAGGGTGCTCTCACCTTCTGCAGCCAGTGCGGCAATGACCAGCGAGACCGAGGCGCGCAGATCCGTTGCCATCACTTCGGCCCCGTGCAGCACCCCCACGCCGGTTACGGTCGCGGTATCACCATCCAGCGAAATGTCTGCCCCCAGCCGCGCCAGTTCCTGCACGTGCATGAAGCGGTTCTCAAAAATCGTCTCGCGGATCACCGAAGTGCCGCCAGCCCTGGTCATCAAGGCCATGAGCTGCGCCTGCAGGTCGGTCGGAAAGCCGGGGAACGGCTGTGTTTCCACCTGAACCGGTTGCAGGCCATTGCCGTTGCGCCTGATCCGGATGCCCTGGTCCGTGCTGGTGATGCTGGCACCTGCCTGTTCCAGCGTGGCAAGGGCGTTTTCAAGGTCGCAAGCGCGGCCATCGCGCAACATCACGTCGCCGCCGGTCATGGCAACCGCCATGGCATAGGTGCCGGTCTCGATACGGTCGGCCAGCACCGCATGGTCTGCGCCATGCAGTTTGTCCACGCCCTCGATTGTAAGTGTCGACGTGCCGATACCGTCGATGCGCGCGCCCATCTTGACCAGGCAGTTGGCGACGTCACAGACCTCAGGCTCGCGCGCGGCGTTTTCGATTACCGTCTGTCCCCTGGCCAGCGTTGCCGCCATCAAGGTCACGTGGGTTGCTCCCACCGATACCTTGGGAAACCGGATGCGCGCGCCCTTCAGCCCTCCCGGTGCTCGGGCCACCACATAGCCCTGGTCGATGTCGATTTCGACACCCATGCTTTTCAGCGCGGTCAGGTACAGGTCGACCGGCCGCGTGCCGATGGCGCAGCCGCCCGGCAGCGAGACACGGGCCTGGTGACAGCGCGCCAGCAGAGGGCCAAGCACCCAGAAGCTCGCCCGCATCCGCGACACCAGGTGATAGGGTGCCGTTGTGTCGGTGATCTCGCCACAGGTGAAGTGGACCGTCTCACCGGCCTGGTCTGCCTGGCCCGGCCGCTTGCCGTCGGTGCGCTGGTCAACGCCATGATTTTGCAGAATGCGCTTCAGCAACTGTACGTCGGCCAGCCGCGGCATGTTGCGCAAGGTCAGCGTGTCTGGTGTCAACAGGCTGGCAATCATCAGCGGAAGGGCGGCGTTCTTGGCACCCGAGATCTGGATTTCGCCATTGAGCGGGTTCCCCCCCGCTATTCTGATGCGGTCCATTGCGCGTCTATCCCCTGTCTCTGATCTTGCCGTTCTGGTACGGCTGACCTGATTGGCCCGCCATTATGGCGCTTTCATGCACAATGCACACCAGCCGGGCAAGTCTACATGTGACGCAGGGCCGGCTGACGAGTGCCGCCTCGTCAATTTTCCCCGCTGCCGGTGGCGTCATCATCCGCCCCGCCATCAGGCTGTTGCGTATCTGCCTCGCGCCGGGCCTGCTTGCGCCGGGCAAGGTTGCGGCGAAGCGCTTCTGCAAGACGCTTTTCCCGCTCCTGCCTTGGTTCGCGTGACATCAGAACTCTACCTCCAGGCTGGTCTGGCAATTGTTATTGCCGGGTAACTGCATTTTTACAACCTGTGGCGCATGTTCAATGGTGCTTGCAGTGACCTGTCCCTTGTGGCATTACGCGCTGCGTGATTTGAGGCGGGGTCACCAACTGGTGTGCCTCGCCGATACCTGCCTGGCGCAAGCGGGCTGCCGTAGCTCAGGGGTAGAGCACTCCCTTGGTAAGGGAGAGGTCGAGAGTTCGAATCTCTCCGGCAGCACCAGCCAGCAGTCTGAGGCGCAAGGGTCAGGTCTGTAGCCGGCGTCCCACGAGGAACAGACCAGGGCAAAGGGCATGGCCGAACCGACCACGACTGTTGCCGGCAACGGGTTGCGCAAGACGCGGCAAGCTATCGAATTCTCCCGGGTGTTCTTTGTAATCGGCATGATGTTGCTGGTGCTGACCCTGTTCATGTTTCCACCCGCCCTGACCGATATCGTCGCCGGCAATGACGACTGGAAAGTGTTTGCAGCCTCCGCCTTCGCGACCGGCTTCCTGGGCCTTATGCTGGTGCTGGTCAGCCGCGGCAGCTGGTCGGACCATGTATCGCTCAAGGAAGGGTTCGTGCTCACGGTGCTGAGCTGGATCATGCTCTCGATCATGGCAGCGATTCCTTTCCTGTTCATCGGCCGCGACGCCTCGCTCACCAACGCCCTGTTCGAAGCCGTATCGGGCTTGACCGCCACCGGGGCCACCGTGCTCACTGGGCTCGATTTCCTGCCGCCCGGCATGCTGTTGTGGCGCTCAATCCTGCAGTGGATCGGTGGCGTTGGTATCGTCGTCATGGCACTGGTCATGCTGCCGTTCCTGCGGGTCGGCGGCATGCAGCTGTTTCGCACCGAAAACTCCGACCGTTCAGACAAGTTCATGCCGCGTGTGGGCGAGGTGATCGGCCTCATCGCCACCACCTACGTGGTGCTTACCGTATCTTGCGGCATCGCGTATTACTGGGCCGGCATGACCGCGTTCGACGCGCTGAACCACGCCATGACGACCGTTTCCACCGCAGGTTTTTCCACCCACGACCGGTCATTTGCCCATTTCGAGCAGAAGGCCATTCACTGGATCGCCATCGTCTTCATGCTGGCTTCGTGCATGCCGCTTGTGCTGTACGCGAAGATGGTGCGGGCAAGGTCACTGTCGGTCTGGAACGACGCACAGGTGCGCGGCTTCCTGCAACTGGCCGGGCTTGCAGTGTTCACCGTGACGCTGTGGTATTACGTCCGCCACGATGAACCGCTGCTCGATGCTTTGCGCATCGTCATGTTCAACGTGGTCTCGATCATGTCCACCACCGGTTATGCACTGGGTGACTACACCAACTGGGGCTCCGGCATCATGGGGTTGTTCTTTGCCCTGATGTTTCTCGGCGGTTGCACCGGCTCCACCACGGGCGGGCTGAAGACGTTCAGGCTGCAGGTGATGATGATGACGGCCTCGGCGTACGTGCGCCAGTTGATGAGCCCCAACCGCGTCGTCGTGCTGACCTTCAACGAAAGCCGCATCACCAACGAAATTGCCACCTCGGTTCTGGCCTACGTAACGGTGATGTTCCTTTCGGTGATGGTGTTCACCGTCGCCCTGTCGTTCTTCGACCTGGATTTCATCACCGCCTTGTCCGGCGCAACCGCCGCCATCACCAACGTGGGACCCGGACTGGGCGACATTATCGGCCCGGCCGGCACCTACGCCAACCTCGATCCCGGTGCCAAGTTCCTGCTCACCATTGCCATGCTGCTGGGCCGGCTGGAATTCTTCACCGTCCTGGTGGTCATCAGCCGGTCGTTCTGGCGCTAGGCGGCGCGCCAGCTTCCCGCAACAGCCGTTGCCAAGCCTGAGACCGGGTTGACCAGGCTTCTCACAGGGTCCAGCATGCGCACCGGAACCACGGCAGCGTGGTTCCGCTCAACCGGACTGATTGGGGCAGGGAAATCAAGCGACGAGATATTTCAAGGAGGATCGTGTCATGGATTACTTCGACATTGACGTCTATTCGCGAAAGATCACCACAAGCTCTCCCGACGCACAACTCTGGTTCGACCGTGGTCTGGTCTGGACCTACTCCTACAACCACGAACTGGCCGTCGAATGCTTCCAGAAGGCGCTGGAGCACGACCCAGACTGCGCCATGGCCCATTGGGGCCTCGCTTACGCCATGGGTCCCAACTACAATTTCGAGTGGTGGATGATGGACACCGCCACCAAGGTGAAGGCGCTGGGCATCGCTCACGACAGCACCGCTGCGGCCCTTGCGCTGCTTGATGACGTCACCCCGGTGGAGCGCGACCTCATCAAGGCGCTGCCGGCCCGATACCCGCAGCGCGAGCCGATTGAAGAGCAGGCCCCCTGGAACGACGATTTCGCCGCTGCGATGAAGAAGGTCTGGCAAGCCCACCCCGGCGACATCGACGTTGCCACCATCTATGCCGAGGCAATCCTCAACCAGACCCCTTGGAAAATGTGGGACATCTGGAAAAATGCATGTGCCGACGGCGCAGGCACGGTCGAGGCGCAAGCGGTGCTGGAGAAGTTTGTCGATACCCCCGAAGGCCGGGTCCACCCCGGCATCCTGCATCTCTATGTTCATCTGATGGAGATGTCTCCGACGCCCGAAAAGGCGCTGGCCGCGGGCGACCGGTTGCGCGATCTGGTGCCGGATGCCGGCCATCTGATCCACATGCCGACCCACATCGACATCCAGTGTGGTGAGTACCACGACGCCCTGTACTGGAACCAGAAAGGTATCGAGGCCGACCTGAAGGTTGTCGAAAGGCAGGGGCGGATGAACTTTTATACCGCCTATCGTGTCCACAATTACCACTTCGCCATTTACGGTGCGATGTTCCTGGGCCAGTACGAACCCGCCCTGGCTGCAGCGGAAGAGTTGATCCGCGAAATTCCGGTAGAGTTGCTGAAACTGGAGAGCCCGCCGATGGCGGATTTCCTGGAGAGCTATATCTCCATGAAGACCCATGTGCAGATCCGTTTCGGCCGTTGGCGTGACATCATTGCCGAACCATTGCCCGATGACGCCGGACTGTACTGCCACACCATTGCTTCCCTGCATTACGCAAAGGCCGTGGCACATGCGGCGCTGGGCGAGGTGGCAGAGTCGGAGGCCGAACGGGAAAAGTTCCTGAAGGCGCGCGCCCGGGTGCCCGAAAGCCGCTACCTCCACAACAACCGGTGCATCGATCTGCTCGATGTGGCCGAGCAGATGCTGGATGGCGAACTCCAATACCGCAAGCGCAACTACGCCGAGGCCTTCGCACACCTCCAGAAGGCTGTCGAACTGGAAGATTCGCTCGCCTATGACGAACCTTGGGGATGGATTCAACCGGTCCGCCACGCACTCGGTGCCCTGGCGCTCGAGCAGGGACGGCTCGACCTTGCGGAACAGGCCTATCGCGAGGATCTGGGCCTGGCGGGCGAACTGCCGCGCGCCTGCATTCACCCGGACAACATCTGGAGCCTGAAGGGCCTTCAGCAATGCTTGCGGCAACGCGGCGCGGACACCACGGCCGAAGCAAGACTGATCGATCAGCGGCTCAAGCTTGCCGCAGCCCGGTCCGACCTGCCCGTCGGGGCTTCCTGCCATTGCGCCCAGGCGGCGATGCAGGCAGCCGCTGCCGCTTGAGGCAAGGGGTTCAATCCGGCTCGCCTGCCATGCTGCCCTGGTTCATCCGGCGCCAGTCGGCAGGCGGGTCGAACTCGCCCTGCCAGATGCCACGCTTTGCAGCCTTCGCCTCATCCTCGGCACCCGAATAGACCCTGTCATGCTGGCGATAGGCCAGCGCCCAGCCATCTCGCACCATTTGCCGGTTTAGGTCGGTATCGCCCGCCTTGCACACGGCAACGCTGCGCTCATAACGGTCGACGTCCATGGTGATGCATGACACCTCGCGCCCGCCGATCAGTTGGCGCAGGTGATCGCGGGCCCGGCGTCCGCAGTTGTAGCGCTTTCCGTCTGGCCGTTGGCAGTACTGCGCCAGTTCGGGCGCGTCTATGGCATGCAGGCGAATGTCACTGCCGCCATTACCCTGGCGCAGGCTGTCACCATCCACCACCATCATGTTGCCGCTGCTCTGGTTGCCCGGCAGCAACTCCACTATCAGCAGCACCGCGCTGGCCATGATCAGGATGCCAAACACCTCGAGGAACCGCCGCCACGCCGACTTGCCGCGTGCAGCCCGTTGCTCGCGCCGTTGTATGCGGCGGTGGCGACTCATCTGGCCTTGTCGTTCCAGCGGCTGGCGGCCGCATCGTCGCTTTCTCGTGCATCGACCCAGCGCGCATTATCCGCTTGCGAGCCTTCTTCCAGTTTCCAGAACGGTGCCTTCGTCTTCAGCCAGTCCATCAGGAACTGGCACGACTCGAACGCCGCCTCCCGGTGGGCAGAACAGGTGATCACCAGCACGATGTCCTCGCCCGGTTCCATGCGGCCATAGCGATGCACGATCAGGCTGGTGTCCAGTGGCCAGCGCTCCAGCGCCTGGCGCTCGATGTCTGCAAGCGCCTTCTCGGTCATGCCGGGATAGTGCTCCAGCGTCATGGCCGAAACACTGTCACCCTTGTTCACGTCACGCACCGATCCGACGAAAATTGCCGTGCCGCCAATGGCGTGATTGTTCTCACGCAAGGCTGCCAGTTCCGCCGCCAGGGCAAATGCTTCGCGCTGAACCCGGATCATGTCTCTTTCGCCTGTTACTGGTCCGTCTGTTTCAGCAGGCCGTCAATCAGTTGCCTGCCAATTTCGCCGGCTTCTTCCGCACCCTCGCGCCCGAGCAGCTTCTCTGCCCCGGACTTCAGCGCGCCACCGGCTGCGGGCATGTTTACGCCAAGCCTGCCCAGTGTGTCGAATGCCGATTGTGGATTATCGAGAATGCCTTCCACGTCCGGATAGATGCGCGGCGCGCTCCAGTCGCCCGAAAGCACCACCGGTACCGGCAATCGCGTAACGCCTGATCCGTCAGCATTGGCCACCTGTGGCACCACCTTGAGGTCCAGCTTGCGGCGCAACAGGTCGGCCGTACCTTCGCCGGTCACGCTGAGGCCCGGTCCCTGCAGCTCAAGCTGCCGTGTCTCGGCTATGCCGTCGCGAACCTCGAACCGTGTTTGCAGCCTGTCGTACCTGGTGGAGCCGCTGCCTGCCGTTGTCCAGCCTTCCAGGATCGAACGCTGCACGCCCTGGACGACTGCCACCACGTCGATGCCGGCCAACTCTCCATCGCTCAGGCTCAGGCTCGCAGTTCCGCCCAGCGTCGATACCATTTCCGCTTGCGAGGTGCCGCTGCCGGTCAGATCGAGCGACACATCCGCTGTCCCTGTCACCTCGTTGATACCGGCCAGGTCTGCCAGCAACAACCGGGCATCTGCGCCTTTCGCCTCAAGGCTGCCGGCGAGGCGCGGCGTGTTCTGGCTGCCGTCGATTTCCATCCGGCCACTGGCCGAGCCGCCATACAGCGTCAGCGAATTGAGCGTCGAGCTCAACTTGCCGTTTTCCAGCGTCGCATCGATCGAGACGTCCTTCATCGCCAGCTTGCCGTACAGCACCTCGTTGGCCCTTATCCGCAGCACCGCGTCAGTCATGTTCAACCCGCTCAGGTCAACCGGCTGGCGGCTCCATCCGGCGGCTGTCTGGCTGGTGCCGGCGGAGGTGCCTGCGCTGCGATAGACGTTGAGATCGAGCTTTGTCACGCCGAGGCTGGCCTCGACCCTGGGCCGGCCTTCGCGCAACAGCACCCGCACCAGCCCGTTGCCGATCATGCCGTCCATCCTGACTGTGGCCTCCTCGATGGCGACCCGGTTGCCGGATACCGATACGGCACCTGACACCGACACGTCCTTCAGGCCCGCGCCGTCTGCTGCCTGCCAGCCGCCCCAGCGCACCACCTGCCGCAAGTCCTTCGAGTTCAGGTCCACCTGACCGGCCAGGTCCAGCCCGCCTGCCAGCCTGAGCAGGCCAGACGCGGCAATGTCCAGCGGTTCGGCGTCAATGGCCAACTCGACCGGTGATCCGCCACCAGCCAGTCGGGCCATGTCCTTGATGAACACCCGCACATCGGCGCGCTTGCCGTTCCATCTCAGGTTGCCTTGCATTGACAGCGACTGCCCCTCGACTGGCAAGGTAATCTCGCCATTCACTGCGTCGGCCTTGAATGTCGCGCCGGAGCGCTCGTCGGTGAAACTGATCTCGCCATCAACGATTCTTACCGGCTGCAAGGTGCCGCCTTCTGCCGGCTGCGACTGTGGTTGTGCCGCCGCAGGCGCCTGTTCTGCCGCACCTGGCAGCTGCCAGTTGGCATTGCCGTCCTTGTCGATCACCAGCGTGATGCGCGGCCTGATGATGGTCAGGCTTTCGATGCCGGCCTGGCGGGTGATCATCTGCCACATCGAGACCTTTGCCTCGAGACGCTCCATCGACACGATGGTCCCGTCAAACATTGCCGGCGGGTTCGACAGCGATGCACCCTCGATGCTAACCATGGTGTCGGGAAACACCGATACGATCGGTGATTGCAGCAGCGTCAGGGTGCGGCCCGTCTTGCGCTTCACTTCATCCTGGACGTGTCTGATCACGAAATCGCCCCCGGCCATGTAAGGCAGGCTGACGATGGTGGCGGTAACCAGAAACATCATGCCCACCAGCGACACGACGAGATATCTCATGCGAAGGATCCTGTCCGGGTTGGTGCTGGCGCGGTTTTGTCACGCCGGCCACTTGGCCTCTCGCTCACTGGCAAACACTGCAATAGTGTCAGAAAATTGGTTGGCGCGTGCAAGGTGACGGTTCTATGGTGCCAGCGCATCTCATATTTTTCGGTACCTGCTGAAAGGCCTGCCTGCCAATGACCGCGCAACCCTTGTGGACGCCTTCCGCCCAGCGCATCGCCAACCATCGCCTCAGCCGTTTCATCGAGCACGTCAGCCAGGTCCACGGCATCAGCCTCGACACTTACGAAGACGTTCACGCCTATTCGGTTTCAAACGCGCCCCGGTTCTGGGCCGATGTCTGGGACTTCTGCGGTGTCATCGCTGAAACCCGCGGTGACCGGCTGGTGGTGGACGAAGACGCAATGCCGGGCGCGCGATATTTCCCCGATGCCGTTTTGAACTTCGCCGAAAACCTGCTTCGCCGCAGCGACGGCACGCCGGCCATCATCTTCCGTGGCGAAGACAAGGTCAAACGCACCGTCACCTGGGCGGAACTGGCCGGCACCGTGTCGCGGCTCAACCAGGCGCTGCAGCAGTTCGGCCTTGAACCCGGTGACCGTGTCTGCGCCATCACGCCCAACATGCCCGAGACCATCATGGCCTTCTGCGCCGCCAACTCGCTGGGCGCAATCTGGTCGTCCTGCTCGCCTGACTTCGGCGTCCAGGGCATCCTCGACCGTTTCGGCCAGATCGAGCCGCGCGTGCTCGTGGTCAGCGACGGCTACTGGTACAACGGCAAGCCGTTTGACATTACCGCCAAGATCGCCGAGGTCGCAGCACGGTTGCCCAGCGTCGAGAAGATCATCGTCATCGACTACCTCGGCAGCGCCGATGCAACCGCTGCCGAGTTGCCCCGCGCCGTTACCTTCGACGCCGCAATCGAGCCCTTCACCGCAGGTGCCATCCATTACCGCCGCATGGCGTTCGACCACCCGCTCTACATCCTGTTCTCGTCCGGCACCACCGGTGTGCCCAAGTGCATAGTGCATCGGGCAGGTGGCGTGCTGCTGAAGCACCTGAGCGAGCACCAACTGCATGTTGGCATCAACCCCGGCGACCGGCTGTTCTATTTCACCACCTGCGGCTGGATGATGTGGAACTGGCTGACCTCGGGACTGGCTTCGCAAGCCACACTGATGTTGTTTGACGGGTCGCCGTTCGCGCCGTCGGAAAAGGTGCTGTTCGATTATATCGACGAAGAGCGCATCGACATCTTCGGCACCTCGGCCAAGTTCATTGACGCGGTCAAGAAGACCGGCTGGCAGCCGAAGCTCACCCACTCGCTGGCCAGCGTCCATACCATCCTGTCCACTGGCTCGACGCTGGTGCCGGAAAGCTTCGAGTTCGTCTACGACGCCATCAAGGCCGACGTGCACCTGGGCTCCATGTCCGGCGGCACCGACCTGTGCGGCTGCCTGGTGGCCACCAACCCGTTCGGTGCGGTCTGGTCCGGCGAGATCCAGGCTGCGGGCCTCGGTCAGCACATCAAGGTCTATGACGACGAGGGCAAACCGCTGGCCTCGGGCAAGGGCGAGCTGGTCAACGTCAACTCGTTCCCGTCGATGCCGTTGATGTTCTGGAATGACGAAGGTGGCCAGAAATACCACGACGCCTACTTCTCGCGCTTCGCCAACACCTGGTGCCAGGGCGACTTCGCCGAGTGGACCGAACACGGCGGCATGATCATCCACGGCCGCTCCGACGCCACCTTGAACCCCGGCGGCGTGCGTATCGGCACAGCCGAAATCTACGCCCAGGTCGAGCAGATCCCTGAAGTCATCGAAGGTTGCGCCATTGGCCAGGACTTCGACGCCGACGTGCGCGTGGTGCTGTTCGTGAAGCTGGCCGAAGGCGTCAATCTGGATGACGAGTTGCAGAAGAAGATCCGCGACAAGATCAAGACCGGTGCTTCGCCGCGCCACGTGCCGGCCCGCATCGTCGCCGTCGCGGACATTCCGCGCACCAAGTCCGGCAAGATCACCGAGCTTGCCGTGCGTGACGTGGTGCACGGGCGTACGGTCAAGAACGTCGAGGCGCTGGCCAACCCGGAGGCGCTGGACAATTTCAGGGATATTGCGGAACTCAAAAGCTGAGTCAGGAAAGCATGTCCGGCCGGGTGAGCGCTCAGAAGCTGACCGTTTGCCTAACCCGCCAGCACACGTGTCGTCGGGAAGGTGATGTCCACCCGCGTGCCCTTTCGTGGTTCGCTGGAAATCGAGAATTGCGCCCGGTTGGCTTCAACCAGCGCCTTGGTCAGCGGCAGGCCAAGCCCGGTGCCCTGCACCTCGCGGCCTGACGTTTCAATGCGGCTGAACGGTTCAAGCGCTGCACTCAACTGTTCCTCGCTCATGCCGACACCGGTATCCGATACTGACAGCACCAGTTCGCCATTGCTGCTCATCCGTGCCGCCACGATAACCTGCCCGCCCGGATCGGTGAACTTGATGGCGTTAGATACCAGGTTCAGCACCACCTGCTTGACCGAGCGCTGGTCGGCAACCACGTGCGGCAGCGTGTCGGAAATCGACTTGCGCAGCACCACGCGCGCGCCCGTTGCCTCGTTCTGCATAAGCTTCAGGCAACCTTCGATGACGGCGCCCAGGTCGACCGAGGTGAAGTTCAGGTCCAGCTTGCCGGCTTCCACCTTGGACAGGTCGAGCAGGTCATTGACCAGCGACAGCAGATATTCGCCCGAGGTGTGTATGTCGTTGGCATAGCCCTCGTAGCGTTCATTGCCCAGCTTGCCGAACTCGCCCTTGCGCATCACCTCTGAGAACCCGAGGATGGCATTGAGCGGCGTGCGCAGCTCGTGGCTCATGCGGGCCAGGAACTCGGACTTCTGCCGGCTTGATGCCTCGGCCCGGTCGCGCGCCTCGCGCAGTTCCGCCTCGTTTTTCTTCCATTGGGTGATGTCGCGCAGCACGGCACAGTAGGCCGACGCCGGGATGCCGGTGATGTGGGTGCCGATACGGCGCATCGCCAGGAACAGCGGCACCTCGCCGCCATCCTTCATGCGCGCCGTCACCTCGCAGCCTGAATTGAACAGGCTCGACAGGCCGCGTTCGCCAAGGGCGGCGATATAGTCACGCACGGTCCTGGCTGAAGTCTTGTCCATCAGTGCGGCCAGCGGCGTGTCGATGACACTTGCTGCATGCACCCCGAACAGCGCTTCCGCACCGGCGCTGATGTAGGTGATGTCGCCGTCGTCCGACAGGAACACGATGCCGTCGCTGGCCGTGTCGAGGATCGAGAAAAGCTCATCCACATCTACCGGCGCGGCGACGGGCGAGGGGCTAAGGGTGCCGCCGGTGTCTTCGCCAGCCGCACTTTCGGCAACACTGTCAGAAGCGTCAGCTTCCGGCGCGGTAGCGGTTTCGATGCGAATGGCCTGGGCGGGTTCGGGCGCAGGGGCAGGTGCCTCGACCATTGGCTGCGAAGCACCTTCGCGGATGGTCTCGGGCTGGCCGGCAGCGGTCAGGATGGCCAGCGGCATGGCGCCATCGTTCCACGGGAAGGTGGACTTCTCGACGTGCATGGCGATGGCGACGCCATTTGCATCTTCCATCATGGTCTCACCTGACGCCCCGTCGATCCCGGCGATTGCGGTGGCGATGCCGTGCCGGCTGGCCATCGTGTCTTCGGTATCATGGCCCAGCAAGCGTGCCGCTGCTGTATTGGCGAAGATCAGCTTTCCGCCACGATACAGCACGACCGCCTTTGTGACCCCGCCAAGCGCCTTGCGCACGATCGGGTTGACGTCAAATCGTTCAACTGTTGCCGGCCTGGCCGGGGTGTCAGGCGCTGCAGTTTCGCATGTTGCTTCGACGGCCACCGGATCGGAGGCTGGTTCTGGTGCAATGCCGGCAGCCTCTATGGCAGCGCGAATCTCGTCCAGCCGGGCCGAAGACTCGCTGGTAATGGCTTCACGGACCAACGGCTTACTGCGCGCAGGCACACCCTGCGCTTCAGCCGCTGCAACTGGTGACGCCTCATCGCGCTGCGCGATCCGTTCAAGGGCGCGGCGGTCGGTAATGTCGTCGAGCATCAGCGAATAGCCGCGCGTGGTGTCTTCACCACCAAGCCGGCGCGCCAGCAGGCGAAACTCGCGGGTGGAATAATTGGTCCTGATATCGGCGGTCACTGCCGCAACGCCGGCACGTGCAGCGCGCTCCAACAGCCTGGAAGCGGTCTCGTCATTACATATCCGGCCAAGCGTATCGGGCGTGAACCCACCCCAGATGTCGCGCGCCGCCGCATTGGCAAGCTCGACCGTGCCGTCTGCGGTCAACACCATCAAGGCGGCGGGAAGCGTTTCGATGACCTGCGCACCGGCGCTGGCTGCACCCGTTTTTGCTGGTGCCTTGTCCGGCCCGGCCGGGGTGTACTCACCCACCATCAGCAATCCGCGCCGGCCGTCGGCCAGCGAATGGACGTGCATGGTCGCGGAAAACGGCTCGGCGGACTCTGCCGCCGCAAAGCAGATAAGCTCCTGCCAGCTTTCGCCGCGCTGCACCTGTCCGGCCAGTTCGCGCACCCGCGCCACGCCGGGATCGCGTTCGTCGAACGGCATGTCGATCAGGTCATAAAGGCTCTTGCAGCCAAAAAACGCCAAGCCCTGCGGATTGGCCCACACCACGCGCAGCCGGTCGCCATCCCACAGCCAGGCAGGTGCGCTCATGGCATTCAGGTCGTCCAGGTTTGGCGCGGTCGCGTTTGTCACTCGTCGTTCCCCATCCGGCGCGGCGGCTTCATCGCGAAGCCTTGCACTGGCATTCCAGCTGCCCCTTGTTGATGACAACTGGCATTCCCACCTCATGCCGGCAGACCCGTTGGCCGTGTCTACCTGAAGTTTAGTCCGGTTGTATCAATTCAGTCCACGACCATATTAATCATGATCGCAACCATCGGTCATTATTGCCCGATTTGGCACACCAGGCGGCTTTGCATGTCCGCTGCCGGACATACATATTGCCGACTTGCAAATCCCGCGCCGTCGGCATAGTTTGCCCGGCGCCTGAAAGGCCCTTTCAGTGTGCAGGCGTAGCTCAGTTGGTTAGAGCGCCGGATTGT
>CAYMJJ010000046.1:0-18165 GCA_964390445.1 uncultured Anderseniella sp. | reverse complement strand
CTGACCGGCACGTAGTGGTAGGAACCGTCGGCGCGCTTGTCGATGTAGCCGACAGCCGGGAACGGCATGTGGTAGCTGGTGAACGGGATGCGGTCCGCGGCCAGCATGTCGAGTACCTTCTTGCGCGTTGCCACGGCTGCATCCTTGTCCATGTCGAAGCGAACGTGCCACTCGGGCTTCGCAATCGACAGGTAAGGCTGGTTGGCAAAGTCGCCGCCAACCAGGATGCGCTTGCCGGCGCTTTCGATGTGGTAGGCCGTATGGCCCGGCGTATGGCCATTGGCGGCCATCGCACGAATGCCTGGTGCAACCTCGTCACCGTCCTTGATAAAGGTGAACTTGTCCTTCATCGGCGTGATGTTGCTGGCCACCAGCTTGGCGACCCGTTCGGTCGGTCCCGTCATGCGCTCTTCCGGCGACCAGAAGTCGTGCTCGTTGGCAGCGGCAACATATGTGGCGTTCGGGAAGGTCGGGCTTCCGCCCATCATCAGCCCGCCGATGTGGTCCGGGTGGTAATGGGTGATGACGACCTTGTCGACTTGGTCCGGCGAGTATCCGGCAGCCTTCAGGGTGTGGTGGATCAGGTGCCCGGCGTCCGGCATGCGCGCGTCGCCATTGCCGGTATCGAACAGTACCAGTTCGCTGCCGGTGTTGACGATCACGGGCGTGAAGGAAATCTGCAGCTTGTCTGTCGGCAGGAAGTTCGCCGTGGCCTGTGCATCGTACTCTTCCTTGGATGCATTGATGCCGAAGATCGTGTTGGGTTCCTCGACCGTGATGGCACCATCATTGATCGTGGTGATGGTGAAATCGCCGAGCTTGAAGCGCCGGTGCGTCGGGCGATCGACATCTTTCATCTCGGCCTTGGCGGCGGCAGGGCGCACGTTCAGCCCTGCGGCGAGTGGTGCAGCGGCGGTTGCAGCGGCTGCACCAGCCATGAGGGTACGTCGAGACAGTCCAGAAGTGGCAGTGGTCATCGTGGGGCAATCTCCTCGGTCATGAATGGATCAGGCGGAGCTTGCACCCCACCGCAATCATAACGACGACAATGCCGGATTGTTGCCGCGCGTGTATTCACAAGTTCGTCAGACCATCCGCGATCCTGATCGCATCAACCCTTGGTGCGCTGGAGGTGTTCGTCCAGCCGGGGCATGATCTCGACGAAATTGCACGGCATGTGCCGGTAGTCGAGTTGCTTGACCAGCAGTTCGTTCCAGCCGTCCTTGCACGCGCCGGGCGAACCGGGCAGGCAGAACACGTACTTGCCTGATGCAACGCCCGCCGTGGCGCGCGACTGCATGGTCGATGTGCCGATCTTCTGCCACGACATCATGTGGAACGCGATGGAGAACCCGTCCGCCTCCTTGTCGAGCAGCGGTCTCACCGCCTCGATGGTCACGTCGCGCCCGGTCAGCCCTGTGCCGCCGGTGGTGATGATCACATCGGTATCGTCGCGCTTGAGCCATTTGCGCAAGGTCGAGCGAATGGCACGGATGTCATCCTTCACGATCACGCGGGCAGACAGGTTGTGCCCCGCGCCGGCGATCAGTTCGGAAAGAGTGTTGCCGGACTTGTCGTTCTCCAGCGTGCGGGTGTCGGACACCGTGAGGACGGCAATCCGCACCGGTATGAAGGGTCTGCTTTCGTCTATTCTGGACATGAGGGTCACCAGTCATGACGTAGAGTTGAAGGGGTGGAAGCGAAGACGCCGCGACGTTCGTTTCCCATGTTTGTAAACTGGACTATCCGCCCGCCTTCCACCGTATTCAACGTTTACGAGTTTTCTCGGTAAATAATTGACAAATCTGCATAAAATTTTACGCAAGCTTCAATCGAGGGTAATATATCGATAACACTAACAGGGTGTTTTCATGTCTGTCCAATAGCGCAAGACCGATGCAAAAACCGGCCTCGGAACGGCTGAAGTCCGCCCTGTCCTGCGCTCTCTCACTCGTGCGTTAAGCGGGCCTTTACACTTAGAAGGTCGAGCCATGTTACTTTCTTGGCTTCGCTTGAGTTCAGCAGCGACGACAGCGGCAGGATCGGCATCACGTCAAATGTCTGGTCTCCCGCGCTCATCTGCTGCCAGTTGCCGCGCAATTTCGTGACGGGCTGGCGATTGTTCAACAATGCACGCGCCGGTATGGTTCCCGCCGTTATGATCAGCCGGGGCCGGGCCAATTCCACTGTCCGGCGCAGGAACGGTTGGCACATGGCAATCTCGGCCTCCGCGAGCGCCCGGTTGCCCGGTGGCCGCCAGAACACCGTGTTGGTAATGAACACCGATGTATCTGCCTCATCATTGTTGCGATCCAGCCCCATCGCCGCCAGCATTGCATCCAGCAACCGGCCCGAACGGCCGGTGAACGGCCGGCCCTGCTCATCTTCCTGGCGATGCGGGTTTTCTCCGATGACCATCAGCTTCGCCCCCGGCAATCCATCCGCATAACAGAGCCGCGTGGCGGTGCGCTTGAGCGGGCATGCGTCCAGCCCGTCGAGGCAGCGGGCAATGTCGTCGAGCGTCGCGCATTCGCGCGCCATTGCTTCCAGTTCTGCCAGATCTGCGGCTGGTGCCGCCTCGACCATGCGCCGCGTCGCAGACGGCGCGGGAGCAGGGGCACGTCCGGCCTGAGGCAGGTTAAGCGGAGTGCGGGCGGGTGCCGACCGGGCGCCCGGTCCGGCTGCCGGAGCAGCAGCAAGCGCAGACGACTCCGCGAACCGGTCCAGCGCCGCGTTGGTCACGGCAGCATCCACGCCAAGTTCGCCAAGCCATGTCAGCGCCTGGGCTGCGTGAAATCTCAAGTCTGTGGTCACATGCCTGCCCATGGAGTCGCCTGAAGCCCGAGTGTGACGTTTCTGGTCCTGATTGCCCTCGCTGGCAACTTCAATATAAGTACATTCAACACGAACGCAAAACACCACACCGAAGCCCGGAGTTTGAAGTACATGAGCGAGAACGGCGCGATCGAACGCGAGTCGATGGAATATGATGTTGTGATCGTCGGCGCAGGCCCTGCTGGCCTCTCGGCGGCAATCCGCCTCAAGCAACTGGCCGCCGAAGGCGGCAGCGACGTGTCCGTCTGCGTGCTGGAAAAAGGCTCCGAGGTTGGTGCCCATATCCTGTCGGGAGCCGTGGTGGACCCTTGCGCCCTCAACGAACTCATTCCTGACTGGAAGGCAAAGGGCGCACCGCTCAAGACCGAAGTGAAGGAAGACCGCTTCTACATGCTCGGTAGCGCCGGCGCCCTGCGCCTGCCCAATTTCCTGATGCCGCCGCTGATGAACAACCATGGCAACTATGCCGTGTCGCTGGGCAATGTGTGCCGCTGGCTGGCCACCCAGGCCGAGGCGCTGGGCGTCGAGATATATCCCGGTTTTGCCTGCTCCGATCTGGTCTACCGCGAGGACGGTTCGGTCAAGGGCGTGGTGGCCGGCGTGTTCGGCATCGGCAAGGACGGCGAGCCCGGCCCCGACTACCAGCCCGGCATGGAACTGCACGGCAAGTACGTGATGATCGGCGAAGGCGTGCGCGGGTCGCTCGCCAAGGTGCTGATCGAGAAGTTCAAGCTGTCTGACGGCAAGAGCCCGCAGAAGTTCGGCCTCGGCATGAAGGAACTGTGGGAGGTCAAGCCGGAAAACCACAAGCCCGGCCAGGTCACCCACACCATGGGCTGGCCACTCGATACCAAAACCGGCGGTGGATCGTTCATGTACCACCTGGAAGACAATCTGGTGTCCATCGGCTTCGTGGTGCACCTCAACTACGAAAACCCGCATCTGTACCCCTACATGGAGTTTCAGCGTTTCAAGCATCACCCGATGATTGCAGAAGTGCTCGAGGGCGGCCGCCGCGTTGCCTATGGCGCGCGGGCCATCACCGAAGGCGGTTACCAGGCGGTGCCGAAGCTGGTCTTCCCGGGTGGCGTGCTTATTGGCTGTTCCGCCGGCATGGTCAACGTGCCGCGCATCAAGGGCACCCACAACGCCATGAAGTCGGGCATGCTGGCAGCCGAGGCTGCGTTCGACGCCATCGGCGAAGGCCGTCAGGCCGACCGGCTCGATGCCTACCAGTCCGCATGGGACGAGTCCGCCATCGCCACGGATCTGAAACGCGTGCGCAACGTCAAGCCGCTGTGGTCGAAGTTCGGCCTCATAGGTGGCCTTGCGCTGGGCGGTCTCGACATGTGGACCAACCAGTTGTTCGGCTTTTCATTCTTCGGCACGCTGAAGCACGACAAGACCGACGCCCAGGCGACCGGCAAGGCCGATGCCTTCAAACCCATCGACTATCCCCGCCCCGATGGAGTGCTGTCATTCGACCGGTTGACCAACGTTGCCTATTCCGCCACCAACCATGACGAGAACCAGCCTGCTCACCTGAAGCTCAAGGACGCGTCCATTCCCGTGGCGAAGAACCTGCCCGAATACGCAGGTCCGTCGCAGCGCTATTGCCCGGCAGGCGTCTATGAATTCGTCACCGGTGACGATGGCAAGCCGAAGTTCCAGATCAATTTCCAGAACTGCGTGCACTGCAAGACGTGCGACATCAAGGACCCCGCCCAGAACATCAACTGGACAGTGCCGCAAGGCGGTGAAGGCCCGAATTATCCAAACATGTGATGGGCGGTTGCAATCGGCGGTCGACAATGTCACCTGACGTAACGTGTTGAACCGGCATTGTCTGTGCCCAGACAAGCCCATCCTGGTGTCATGATGTTGCCTGCTTTGGATTGGATGGTGCCTTTGCTGAGGGCCAACAGGGAGGCTTCTCAATGTCTCGGTACATACTGCGCGCACTCGCGCTGACAGCTTGCCTTGCCGCCGTTGTGGCGCCGGCGCTGTCAGATTCGATTGAGCGCAACAGCGATAATCCGCGCCTGAACACCACCAAGCCGAGGGGCTTGAATGCGCTGTTTGGTGGCGCCACCAGCACTGACGGGCCTGCTGCCAACCAGATCGAGGCGCAGCAGACGAAAAGCATTGTCGGCGAACGCACCATCAACATCACCCAGCCCGAAGTGCCCGACCTTGTGCCGCAGCAGCAGCAACAGCCTGAACAACAACAGCAGCAGTTCGAGGCAGCGCCTCAGCAACCTGACCCGCCGCCTGTTGTCGAGGCTGAGCCTGCACCACGTCAGGCCGCGCCGCGAAACTCCGCTGCCAGCAAGGCCGCCGAGGCCGACTGGTGGAATGAAACCGGCAATCCGAAGGTGTTTTCCTTCCGCGACTGCATCTCCGGGCATGCCCGCGCCGAGGCGCAAGCCCGGCCAAAAGTCAATCTGAAGTCCGTTCTGGCTGATGCCATGAACGGCGAGTGCAAGGCGCAGTTCGCCGAGGTTTCCAATGCGCTGGTCGACAGGTTCGGCTCGAAGCGCGGCCGGCAGATGGCCGAGGAATTGTCTGGTTCGACGTTTGTGCCGGCGGTGCGCGAAGCCGTTCTGACCGTCCGCAAGGAACAAAAGGTCGCCGCGCAGTCGAACCGCACGCCCGCCCGGACCGCGGCTGCGGCTGCCCCGCAACCGTCCTCTCCCGTGCCGGTGCCGTCGCCCGAACCCCAGGCGCAACCTGCAGGTACCGGTGCCGTCGCAGCAACGGCTAACGCACCCGCACCCGAGCCCGTTGGCCCGGCGCTCGACGTGGCCATAGCCAAGGAAGAACTGTTTACCTGCTATCGCACCCACACCGACGCAATCGGCCCGCAGCCGGGCAGCGACGTTGAGATGGTGGTTGACCAGGTCTTGCTGGAATGCAGCGATCACACCCGCGCGTTCTTCACCCGGCTGTTCGCAGCTCATCCCATGACTCCGGCCAAGCAGGCCGAGAAGATGCGTGAAGCCATCGCGCAGAATTATCGCCCGGCCATTGCCGAACGCATCAAGACATTGCGTGCCTCCGGCGTGGCCGCAACCAGGTCCGGTGGCGGCACCAGCACGGTGGTGAAATCGGTTACTTCAACCGCGCAATGAACGGCCGGTTGGGCCAGCAGTCCACCGCCACGCCCAGCTTCTTCTGGTGCATGCCGGTTGCGGTGCGTGTCCGGAACCCGATAAGCCCGTCGACTGTATCGCCGATATTGTAGCCGAGCGCCAGCAGCTTGCGCTGCACGCCTTGCATCTCGGGCCGGGTAAAGGTATCGACGTCGCGCCACCTTGTGGCAAAGCTGCCGCCGCCGGCGATCCGGTCAGCCAGGTTGCCCACGAACAGCACGTAGAGATCGGATTCATTGTACGACTTGATGGCGTAATAGTTGTCAGTCGCGATGAACGCAGGGCCATAGCGGCCCGCCGGCATGATGACGTAGCCCTTCGTATTCATCAGCGATTGCGGCCACTTGCGGCCCTTGACACGGGTTGCCCCGGCCGCCACCCAGTCGGCGATCGGCCGGCCTTCATGCGGTCCTTCCAACGTGCAATCCAGAGATGCTGCCTGCTCGACCTCGTAGGCCCAGCTTAGCCCCGGCACCCAGCCGCTCGCCTTCAGGAAGGCGGCAGAGGTTGCAAAGGCATCCGGCGCCGAGTTCCAGATATCGGCCTTGCCGTCGCCATCGCCGTCGGTGGCATGCTTCAGGTACAATCCCGGCAGCATCTGCATGTGGCCCATCGCACCGGCCCAGGAAGCCTTGAGCTGGTCCATCGGAACCACGCCGCGTTGCACAACTTCGAGGATCGCCAGAACTTCCGGCCGGAAGAAATCGGGCCGGCGGCCGAGGAATGCCTGGGTCGCCAGCACCGACATCGCGTCATGCGGGATGCGGGCCTGCGAAAACGCGGTCTCACGCCCCCAGATCGCCACCAGGATTTCCTTGTCGACACCGGTGCGCTGTTCGATGCGCTGCAGCACCGCGGCATGTTCGGCCATCCCCTTGCGTCCCAGCGCGGCAAGGTTGGCCATCGATTTCTCGTTGAAATATCTGCCCGGCGAGCCGAACTCGGCCTGGCGTTTGGGCGACGGCTTGGGGTCTTCGCCCCCCATCGGCGGCGGATCGAGATCGGGGATGTCCCATTGCAACGTCATCCGGCTGGTCGCCCGGTCGAACGTTGCGCGCGAAACGCCACGCTGCTGCGCCTCCGGCCACAGGTCCTGCAGCCATTGCCTGAAGCTGCGCTCCGCGGTCTTCCTGTAGCTGTCGGACACCTCCACTGCCTGCGCAGCCGGTCCCGGCAGGCCAGCCGATGCGAGCCCCGCCAATGCCGCCACCAGCGCGCCCTTGAAATGCAAACGTCGAATCAGTGCTGTCATCATGCTGCCAGTGTGACCGAACCAGCCTGGCGGTTTCAACCCGATGTTGCACGATGGTGATCCCGACAGCGTTGCAAATGGCGGTAAATGCCGGGCTTGTTATGCAGCGTAGCTTGCAGATCAGCCCAAAAACCATCACATTGCAGGATCAATGACGCCGCACCACAGGTGCGCCGGCCCGGGTGGCGTGGCCAGCACCGGACGGCACCACCTGCAAACCTGCAAACTGGACTGGATCATATGAATCTCAACCCGCGTATTCTCGCAACTGCCCTGCTTCTGGCGTTTCCGGCCGTCGCGCCGGCTGCCGCAGCCCAGTCGCAGCAGGCCGATCCGTATGCCGGCCTCGACATCGAGAATGCTTCGCCATCCGGCAGCTACCTTGCAGGCCGCTATGCCAGCCGCCAGCGCGACACCGGCATTGCCGCGCGCTACATTGCCCGCGCACTGGAAAGCGACCCCAACAACCCGTTGCTGATCGAACGCGCCTTCACCCTGGAAGTGTCGTCCGGCAACATGGAAGCCGCCAGCAGGTTTGCCCGCCAGGTGCTTGAGTTCAACGATCAGCACCGGCTGTCATTGCTGGTGCTCGCGCTGGATGCGGTGCGTGACAACAAGCATGCCGTCGCGCGTGAAAACTTCGCCAGGGCAGCCTACACACCCATTGGCGAACTGACGTCTGCGCTGCTCAGCGGCTGGTCCTACGCAGCAGAAAACAACCTGACCGGCGCACTGGCCGAGCTCGAACCGCTCAAGCGCAACCAGGCATTTGAAAACTTCCGCCTGTTCCATGCGGCGTTGATGGCTGACATGACCGGTGACGTGACCCGAGCTGAAGCCAGCTACCGCTCGGCCTATGAAAAGGCAGGCACGTCGCTGCGCGTTGTGCAGGCCTACGGTAATTTCCTTGAACGTACCGGCCGTGCCGATGAAGCGATCAAGGCTTACGACCTGTTCCTCAAGGCGACCCAGGCCAACCCGCTGGTCGAGGCGGCCCGCGACCGCGCCCGGACCGGCGCGACCCCTGAGCGGTTCGTTGCCACCGCCAATGCTGGCATCGCCGAGGCGCTTTATTCCATAGCTGGTGCGTTGACCGACGAGCGCTCCATCGACATCGCGCTGATCTATGCGCGGCTTGCCGTGGCGATCCACCCGGGCTTTCCCGAGGGCCAGACGCTACTCGGCGAAGTCTACACCCAGATGAACCTGTACCAGCCGGCAATCGACGCCTATTCGAAACTGCCATCAGACTCGCCGCTGTACTCCAGCGCCGAGATACAGATCGCCACCAACATGAACCAGCTCGGCAAGTTCGAGGATGCCGTGAAGACGCTGAACGCCCTCATCGCGCGTGAGCCGGCCAACTACAATGCACTGCTGGCGCTGGGCAACCTGTATCGCCTCAACGAGAAGTGGCTTGATGCAGCCGACGCCTACACCAGTGCATTGGCCCGCATCGACGAGCCGGGCGCCTCCCAGTGGACGGTGTATTATTTCCGCGGCATCGCCTATGAGCGCGCCGGCCAGTGGCCCAGCGCCGAGGCTGATTTCCGCAAGGCACTGCGCTTCGAGCCCGACCAGCCTGCGGTGCTCAACTATCTCGGCTACTCGCTCATCGAGAAGCGCATCAACATCCAGGAAGCCTTCAAGATGGTCGAGAAGGCCGTCTCGCTGCGACCCAATGACGGCTACATCGTGGACAGCCTTGGCTGGGGCCACTACCAGCTTGGCAACTATCCCGAAGCCGTCGAACTGCTGGAGCGTGCTGCAGGCCTGCGCCCGGAAGACCCGGTCATCAACGACCACCTGGGTGATGCGCTGTGGAAGGTCGGGCGGCGGCTGGAGGCCAAGTTCCAGTGGCAGTATGCGCTCGATTCAAACCCCACCGAAGCTGACGCCGTGAAGATACGCAAGAAGCTGGAAAACGGTTTGCCCGACGACGACAAGACCAAGGTCGCGCCCACTGCCGCTGACGACGGCAAGCCGAAGAAGTCCTGATCCGGCGCATTGGCACGCAGGCATTGACCGGGCAGGGGCGGTTGCATGACAAGCTGGTTTGCAGCGGCAAAGATCAATCTTGCCTTGCACGTTACGGGCCGCCGCGAGGACGGCTATCACCTGCTCGATTCGGCCGTCATGTTTGCCGCCGATGCCGGTGACCGGCTCCACCTCGCCCCGGCGGATAGTACATCCCTCACCATTGAAGGTCCGTTCTCGGCAGGCCTCGAAACCGACGCCGGCAACCTCGTATTGCGCGCAATCAATGCGCTGCAAACGGCGTTCCCCGGCCAGGTGGCCCACTACGCCATCACCCTCGAGAAGAACCTTCCCGTAGCCTCGGGCATTGGTGGCGGCTCGGCGGATGCAGCGGCCGCGCTCAACGCCGTCATTGCCGGCAGCGGCCTGAAACCTGCGCCGGAGCAGGTGTCGCGCATTGCCTTGTCACTGGGCGCAGACGTGCCGGTATGCCTGGCCTCCACCGCCTGCCGCATGAGCGGTATTGGCGAGACCGTCGAGCCGTGGCCCGGTGCACCGCGCATGCATGCCGTGCTGGTCAACCCCGGCGTGGCCGTGTCCACCGCCGCCATCTTCAAGTCACTCGCGCTTGTGCCGGGCGAGGTTGCCGGTGACGGCATGGGGCAGATGCCGGGCGCAGGTGCATGGGATGAATGCCTTGGCTGGCTGCAGCACTGCCGCAATGATCTCGAACCCCCCGCGCGCGCGTTGCAACCGGTCATCGCCGAGGTGCTGGAGGCAATCTCCGCAACCGCCGGGTGCCGGCTCGACCGCATGAGCGGATCAGGCGCCACGTGCTTCGGTCTGTATGAAACGGCAAGCGTTGCCGCCGCCGCTGCGGAGGTCCTGCGCGATGCCCGGCCCGGCTGGTGGGTGGCCCCGACCCGGCTGGTGTAGCGCGGGATTGCAGCTCAAGATCGTTGCGCTGAACAAAAAAACGCCCCTGCCAGAGGGCAAGGGCGCTTTGATTTTCTTAAATCTGCTAGCGCAATGCGATGCTGCCTCGCAAGTATGGCCTCATTCGTTGGTATACGGCTCAGGGCCCGGCTCGGGAGAAACATTTTGGTCCGGCTCGGGAGAAATTTTGCAAGCTGCCATGGTTGCCTCGTGTTCAGATTACGTGCTTCCTTCCTAGTGACTGACGTGGCGTCTGTCCACACGCGCGTGATACTTTTTGCTTCATGGATGAATCTGAACAACGCTTGCGGGGTAGCAAGGCATGAAACTGGGGCGGGGCACGAAGTGGTTTGTGGTGATTACCGCTCTGCTGGCCCTGTCTGCCGGCATGTTCGTGCTGGGCGTGTACGGGGCGGTGCACAACCCGATGGCCAGGGTCTGGCACAAGCAGTTTGAACGCGCCGGCAGCGCCGAGCGTGCTGCCCGCAAGCTTGATCAGAACAAGGTGTGGGCCGACCGCGTCATCCAGGGCGGATACATCCTGCATTTTCGTCATGCGCAGCGCGAAAAGTGGCATGATTCCTCGGCGTTCGATTCCTATGCCCTGGTCAAGGGCATAGACGCTGCCACGTCCACCTTCGCCCGTGCCACGTGTCTCACGCCACAAGGCGTCGAGGAAGCCAGGCTGATTGGCGAGGTGTTCCGCATGGCTGGCGTCAAGGTGTCGTCGGTGGTGTCCAGCCCCAGTTGCCGTGCCCGGCAAACCGCGCAATACGCGTTTGGCGAGCATACCGTATCCAACTCGTTGCTCGCCCGCACCGGCATCATGGTGGAGCAGCGCGATGATTTTGATGTGGAACTGCGCAAGCTGCTGCTGCAGGTGCCTGTGCCGCAAGGCCAGAACGCGGTGCTGACGGGCCATGGCCAGACCTTCATGAAAGGCAAGACGACGGTGCTGGATGAAGACCGCATGGAGACGGGTGGCCTTCGCCTTGAGACCGGGTTCTATGTGCTTGAACGCAAGGACGCCAAGCTCATCGCGCACTACCGCTTTGAGAGTATCCGGGAGTTTTCCAACGCGGTGATCCGTCTGCCGCTGGACTGACGTCAGCTCAGTGTGCGCGCGCCACCGAGAAGCCGATCGCATCGACCAGCGCGGCCTTGTAGTCGCTGTCGGGGAAGATCTCCAGCGCATCGCGGGCAATCGCGCCATAGTGGCGGGCACGCTCGATGGTGTCGTCGATGGCGTGGTGCTGGCTGATCAGCCGGATCGCGTGGTCCAGGTCGCCATCGCGCTGGTCCCCGGCTTCCATCACCCGCTTCCAGAACGTGCGTTGCTCCTCGTCGCCGCGCCGGTACGACAGCACCACCGGCAGGGTGATCTTGCCTTCGCGGAAATCGTCGCCGACGCTCTTGCCCAGTTGCGCCTGCTTGCCGGAATAATCCAGCGCATCGTCCACCAGCTGGAAGGCGATGCCGAGGTTGCGGCCGTATGATTCCAGCGCCTCGCGTTCGGCCTGCTTGCGCTCGGCCACGATGGCACCCACTTCGGCTGCGGCTGAAAACAGCGCTGCCGTCTTGGCGTTGATTACCTTGAGGTAGGCATCCTCGGTGGTCGAGGTGTTGTGCGCGGCGGCAAGCTGCATCACTTCGCCCTCGGCAATGATGGCAGCCGCATCCGCCAGCACGCTCAGCGCTTCCAGCGAGCCGGTCGAAACCATGATGCGGAACGCCTGGCCCAGCAGGTAGTCGCCCACCAGAACACTCGCCTGGTTGCCCCAGATCAGCCGCGCGGTACGCCGGCCCCGGCGCAGGTCGCTCTCATCCACCACGTCATCGTGCAGCAGCGTCGCGGTGTGCATGAATTCCACCGCCGTCGCCAGGTCAACGTGATGGCTGCCCGCATAGCCGCACATCCGTGCTGCCGCGATGGTCAGCATGGGGCGCAGCCGCTTGCCGCCGGAATCGATCAGGTGCTGGGCAAGCTGCGGAATCAGGTCAACATGCGAGTGCGCATGCTGCATGATCTGGGCGTTCACCCTCTCCATGTCCGCAGCCACGAGCTTGAGCAGCGGAGACAGGCTTGCCTCTTTCGCTTCAGCCGCACTGAGGGGAACAACTACGCCCACGAATCCACTCCGCCGTCACAAATTTCATCAGGTTGCAACAATAGCATTGTCGCCAGCCGCCACAAGCGCCCTATGGCCGCAGACCTGATCGCGCCCTATGCTGGCCGGCCAACAGGTTCTGCGGAGTTCGATCCCTTGTGCAAAGTTCCATCCAATGCGTGAACTGGTCCGCTCGAATGACATGGTTCTGGTGTCATACATTGTTGACCTGCTTCAGCAAGAAGGCTTGGCAGCAGTGGTTTTCGATGTTCACATGAGCATTCTGGAAGGCTCGGTGGGCGTTTTGCCCCGCCGTGTCATGGTCGCCGGTGACGACGAGCTTCGTGCCCGCCGGCTGGTGGCCGAGGCAGGTCTGCGCGACCATCTGAGCAAGCCGGAATGATCAACGGCGCTTGCTCGCGGAGACCGCCATGCCAGACGAGTTTACAAACGAGCCTAATCTGCACGAGCCAAGCGGCAAGGCCGCCTTGTCCGATGACGCGTTTCTGGGCGGTAAACTGCAGTTGCTGCAACCCGAAAAGGGTTACCGTGCCGGCATAGACGCCGTGCTTCTGGCCGCTTCGGTTCCCGCTGCCGCCAGCGAAACCGTGTTCGAGGCTGGCATCGGCACCGGTGTTGCTGCCGCCTGCCTGGCGCGCCGCGTCGACGGGTTGAAGATCACCGGTGTGGAGATTTCCGCGCGCTACGCAATGATTGCCCAGGAAAACGCCACCCGCAATGGCCTCGGCGACGCCATCAGGGTGCTCAAGGGTGACCTGACCGCCAGCCTGCGCCATGATGACCCCGACTGGCCCTCACCTGCCAGCTTCGATCATGCCTACGCCAACCCGCCGTTCTTCGAGGAAACCTCGGTGCAGGCCCCCGCCGACCAGCTTCGCGCCCAGGCCCACCTGCTCAAGCCCGGTGCGCTGGATGTCTGGGTCAAGGTCATGGCCGGCCTTGTGCGCCCGCGCGGCACCGTCTCCGTCATCCACCCGGCCAGTTCGTTGCCGCGCCTGTTGGCTGCCATGGAGCCGAAGCTGGGCAACCTGACCGTCATGCCCATGCGCGCACGCCGCGGCGAGCCTGCCTCGCGCATCATCGTGCGCGGCACCCGTGGGTCGAAGGCGCCCTTGCGGTTGCTGCCCGGCCTCGTGCTGCACGGTGGCGAGGGGGGCGGCTTCCTTCCCGAGATCGACGCGGTGTTGCGCACCGGCGCACCGCTCGCCTTCGAGTGACACTTGCGCATCTCTGATCCTGCTCCCATGTTGCCTGCACTCGAACGCAGAAGCCGCAACACGCCACGGAGCAAGCCATGCTGAAACGCAAATCCGCCAAGTTGAAGGGCAAGAACCCCGAACCCGGCTGGCTTACCCGGCTGGTGCGCGGCAAGCGCAAGATGGTCAGCCACATCCGCCTCAAGGGCGCCATCGGCATGAACAGCCCGTTTGCACCCGTGCTGTCGCTTGAAAGCGTGCAGGAGGCGTTTGAAACGGCATTTGCCGTGCCGGGCCTGTCGGCCGTAGCCATTTCCGTAAACTCGCCCGGCGGCTCGCCCGTCCAGTCGACGCTGATGTTCAACCGTATCCGCCAGTTGTCCGACAAGACCGGCGTCAAGGTGATCGTGTTCTGCGAGGACGTGGCTGCATCGGGGGGTTACTTGCTGGCGGTGGCAGGCGACGAGATTTTCGCCGACCGCAGCTCCATCGTCGGCTCCATCGGCGTCATTTCGGCAGGCTTCGGCTTTTCCGAAGCCATAGCCAAGATCGGCGTTGAACGCCGCGTCTACACTGCCGGTACCAACAAGTCTGTGCTCGACCCGTTCCTGCCCGCCAGGAAACAGGACATCGACCACCTCAAGTCGTTGCAGCTCGATGTCCACGACGCGTTCAAAGATATCGTGCGCACCCGCCGCGCCGGCAAACTGAACGGCGAGGAGGACAAGCTGTTCTCAGGGCTGTTCTGGGCCGGCGACAAGGCGTTTGAGCTTGGCCTGATCGACGGCATTGGCAGCGTCAACGCCACCTTGCGGGAACGCTTCGGCGATGACGTGATTATAAACAACATAGACATCCGCAAGGGTTTCTCCCTGAAGAAGCTGGTGCTGCCCGGCGGAGGCGCCCAGGTGCAACACTCGCTTGACCACGCTGCGGGATTTGCCGCGACCAGCGCGATGGACCACGCAGTAACGCTTGCGGAAGAACGGGCTTTATGGTCTCGTTACGGTATATGACGTTGTCGTGTCGGGGCTGATCGAAAATATCTGAAGGATCACGGGTCTCATGATTTACAAGCTGCTCATCGCCGGTATCGGTCTGGCCGTTACCTACCTGATCGCCAGGAAGATGTCTGAAGCCAACGAGAAATCCCGCGTCAAGGTACGCAAGGATGAACAGGAATTGACCGGCCGGCGGCTGCGTCAGGACCCGGAAACCGGCGTTTACTACCCCGAAGATTGATCGTCCCTCCGTTGCCTCCATCGGCACCTGACTGCATTTCACACACGAACGTGTTTGGCGCGTGACTTCACCGTCTGTTGTGATTGGTGCAATGGACAGGCGCAGTTTCATGGCTTTCGGCGGGTGTGCAGCTATCGTGGCATCAACCACCACGACGCTGGCGCTCTCACGACCACAGGACATGCAATTCAAGGGTGGCCGGGCACTCATCTCGGTCACCGGCTCCGGCAACCGGCAGGTCATGGATCTGACACGGCGCTGGATCGAGCAATCTGCCACCGCCGTTACAACCTTTTACGGCCGCTTTCCGGTGCCTCTTGTGCGCATCGAGATCATCCACGGCGTCGATGGCGCGCGCGCGGGCGGCAAGGCCATGCCCTACGATCCGCCGCTGTTGCAGCTTCAGGTGCCGCCCAATGCCTCCGAAAGGATGCTGCTGGTCAATGACTGGGTGCTGG
The DNA here is from genome assembly GCA_964390445.1 of uncultured Anderseniella sp. Classification (GTDB taxonomy): domain Bacteria; phylum Pseudomonadota; class Alphaproteobacteria; order Rhizobiales; family Aestuariivirgaceae; genus Anderseniella. The sequence goes on along the minus strand of CAYMJJ010000046.1, from coordinate 2,988 downwards.
TGCACGAGATGGTGCACCTGGCGTTTCCCTACATGCCGCGGCTGCGCCACAACTGGATCGTCGAGGGCCTTGCCGTCTACGTCGAGCCGGTTGCCCGTGTCATGTCCGGCCAGATGAGCGAGCAGCAGATGTGGGGCGACCTTGTGCGCAATTTGCCACGGGGCCTGCCCGCCGCCGGTGACCGCGGCTACGACGTCACCGTCAACTGGGCGCGCACCTACTGGGGCGGCGCATTGTTCTGCCTGGTGTGCGACGTGCGCATCCGCCGCCAGACCGGCAACGCCAGATCCCTGCGCGACGCCCTGCGCGCCATCAACGCCCGCCTGGATTTCAGCCAGACGGCTGCGCTGGCCAGCGTGCTCGAAATCGGCGATGCAGCCACCGGCACCACCGTGCTGATGGACGCCTGGAAGGAAATGCGCACCGAGCCTGTGTCACCTGACCTGCCAACCCTGTGGCGCGAGCTTGGCGTCGTCCAAGAAGCCGGCATCACCACCTTCGACGATGCGGCACCACTTTCGGCCATCCGCCGGGGGATCACCGCAGCCTGACCGCCGGACACTCATTCCTTGACCCTTGTGAGCACCCGCAATAGGTTCGCGACCGCGATTCCCGCCGAACTCCATTTGCAAAGTGTGCCAAGCCGATGACTGCCGCATCCGGCCTAAATCCGAAGGCGTCGTTTCAGGACCTGATCCTCACCCTTCACCAGTATTGGGCGCAGCGTGGCTGCGTTATCCTGCAGCCCTACGACATGGAAGTGGGTGCCGGCACCTTTCACCCGGCCACCACGCTGCGTTCGGTCGGTCCGAACCCGTGGACGGCGGCCTACGTGCAGCCATCGCGCCGCCCCAAGGATGGCCGCTACGGTGAGAACCCCAACCGGTTGCAGCACTATTACCAGTACCAGGTCATCCTCAAACCCTCGCCCATCGATCTGCAGGAGCTTTATCTCGGCTCGCTCTATGCCATCGGCATCGACCGCGACAACCACGACATCCGCTTCGTCGAGGACGACTGGGAAAGCCCGACGCTGGGGGCCTGGGGTCTGGGCTGGGAGGTCTGGTGTGACGGCATGGAAGTATCGCAGTTCACCTACTTCCAGCAGGTTGGTGGCATCGACTGCCACCCGGTCTCGGGCGAGCTGACCTACGGTCTTGAACGCCTCGCCATGTATGTGCAGGGCGTCGACAACGTCTATGACCTCAACTTCAACGGCCGCACCGGCAACGAGCGCATTTCCTATGGCGACGTGTTCCTGCAGGCTGAACAGGAATATTCCCGGCACAACTTCGAGCACGCCAATACCGAAAAGCTGTTGCGCCACTTCGAAGACGCCGAGGCCGAGTGCAAGGCCCTGCTGGCCGCAGGCGACGAGGGCGAAAAGCACCTCATGGCGCTGCCGGCTTACGACCAGTGCATCAAGGCATCCCACGTGTTCAACCTGCTCGATGCGCGCGGCGTGATCTCCGTCACCGAGCGCCAGGCCTACATCCTTCGCGTGCGCGACCTCGCCAAGGGCTGTTGCGAAGCATGGTCGAAGACAGCCGGCGGAAGCGCGGCTGCATGAAACGTCACAACAGAGGTATCCATAATGGCTGATCCGTTCATCGCCCAGAAGTCTCCCATCCCCGTCGAGGTGGAAGAGGGCAAGAACTATTTCTGGTGCACCTGCGGCAAGTCGTCGAAGCAGCCGTTCTGTGACGGCTCGCACCAGGACTCGGAGTTCGTCCCGATGAAGTGGACGGCAGACGCCAGCGGAAAGAAGTTCTTCTGTGGCTGCAAGCACACCGCAAAGGGGCCATTCTGCGACGGTACCCATTCCAAGATCTGAGGCGATGTTGCGCACCCGCCTGCAGATATCACCCCAAGCGTGCGACTGCGCGCCGGCCGGTCAGGCCGCCCCCGTGGAGGCGTCCGGCAGCGCCGGACTGCCGTGAACGAGAAAAAGATAATGGCTGAGCTTCTGCTTGAACTGTTCTCCGAGGAAATTCCCGCCCGCATGCAGCAGCGTGCCGCGCAGGACCTCAGGAAGCTCGTCACCGACGGCCTGGTCGAGGCGGGCCTCACCTATGAGGGTGCCGAAGCCCACGTCACCCCGCGCCGGCTGGTGCTGTGCGTTACCGGCCTGCCCGTCTCCACGCCCGACATCAGGGACGAGCGCAAGGGTCCGCGCACCGATGCACCGGAACAGGCGATCCAGGGTTTCCTGAAATCCGCCGGTGTCACGCTCGACCAGTGCGACGTGGTCGAGGACCCGAAGAAGGGCTCGTTCTACGTCGCCCGCATCGACAAGCCGGGCCGGGACACCACCGAGGTCATTGCCACGCTGGTGCCGGACGTGATCCGCAAGTTTCCGTGGCCCAAGTCGATGCGCTGGGGGTCGGGCAGCTTGCGCTGGGTGCGCCCGCTGCAATCCATCCTGTGCCTGTTCGACGGCGAGATCGTGGCCTTCGACGTGGATGGCATCGAGGCGGGCAGGACCACGCGCGGGCACCGCTTCATGGGCCCCGAAGCCTTCACCGTGGCAGACTTCGAGGACTACGAGACCAAGCTCAAGGCGCATCACGTCATGCTGCGCACCGACGAACGCATGGACTCGATCCGCGCCGACGCGAAGGAGCTTGCCTTCGCCAGAGGGCTTGAGCTGATCGAGGACGAGGCGCTGCTGGCCGAGACTGCCGGGCTGGTCGAATGGCCCGTGGTGCTGATGGGCGAGTTCGACAAGTCGTTCCTGGACGTGCCGCCGGAGGTCATCATCACCTCCATCAAGACGCACCAGAAGTGCTTTTCCCTCAAGACCAAGAGCCAACCCATTTCCAACCACTACATTCTCGTCTCCAACCTGATCGCCAAGGACGGCGGCAAGAAGATCGTCGAAGGCAACAACAAGGTCATCGCCGCAAGGCTTTCGGACGCGAAATTCTTCTGGGAGCAGGACAGGAAGACGAAGCTGGAAGACCGCCTGCCCAAGCTGGAGCAGATCAC
>CAYMJJ010000045.1:0-18546 GCA_964390445.1 uncultured Anderseniella sp. | reverse complement strand
CTGTTACCGGTGACACCGTAGGCGACCCCTACAAGGACACCGCAGGCCCTGCCGTGAACCCGATGATCAAGATCACCAACATCATGGCACTTCTGCTGCTGGCGATCCTGGCTCACTAGAGCTGATCACCGACACCAAAGAAAAATCCCCGTCCGGTTCGTCCGGGCGGGGATTCTTTGTGCCTCGATGCCTGAGTCGGTCGGGCTGGTCTACTGGCCCAACGTGCCGCCCTTTGGCGCGCCCTGGTCGTTCGGAGTGAACTGGCCGAGGTTGCCGAACATCTGTTGCAGGATGCTGAGTTCGCGTCCGCGCGACGGCGTCTGGCGGGTGTTCATGTCCACCACCTGGCCATCCTGGAGTGTGTACTGGCCAAAGCTCTGCACGCGCCCGAACTGGTCAAAGCGCACGGCGAGGATCTCGCGCTCCAGCTCCTCGTTCGCCAAGAACGCGCTCGTCTTGACCTTGGAGGAGATGTAATAATAGCTGTCGCCCTGATATTGCACGGTGGCGGTGGTGGAGGGCGAGCCAAGCGTGCTGCGAACCTCGTCCTGTGTCATGCCCATGCGCAGTTGCTGAACGTCTTGCGCCCGGGCCTGGTAGCCGCGATGCTCAATGGCGCGCGAACACCCGCCAACACTGACCGCCAGCAGGATCACAAGGCTTGCATGACCCAGCGTGTTGCGCAGTTTTGCAGTCGTCGTGGAACTTTGCACGAAACAGATCACTTCCCATATTGCAAGTGACAACAAACACTGTGGTGTCTTGCTGTCACCGCCACGTGGGCAACAAGCCGCACGCGATCCCTCTTTGTGAGGCACATGAGCATCTTGCGTCATGGCCCGTAACTGTTTAACCGGTCGGGAATGCTACTGAAAAGACTTTTTTCCCGCATGAAAAAACCCGCTCCCGTACGCAGCGTGTACGAGGCGATTGTGGCACTTGCACGGCAACCGGCGCTGTACACCGAGTTGCAGGTGCCCGACACGGTGGATGGACGGTTCGACATGATCATCATCCATGCCGATGCCGTCATCACGCACCTGCAGGCCGGCAGCGATGCTGACCAGGCCTTCGCGCAGGAACTTCTGGACGAGATATTTCGCGACATGGACCGCAGCCTGCGTGAAATGGGCGTCGGCGACATGGGCGTGGGCAAGCGCGTGAAAAAGATGGCAACCGTGTATTTCGGCCGAGTCGAGGCCTATGCCAGGGCGCGCGATGCGGGGCTGGACGAGCTGCAGGCGGCGGTATTGCGCAACGTCTACGCCGGCAACGACGGCCACGGTGGCAACGCCAGGCGGTTGGCTCACTACCAGCTCAGCCTGCACGACGTGATGCGCCGGGCAGACACCACAGCGATTCGCGGCGGCACACTGGAAATCGAGCCGGTGCGTATTCCGCAGCCTGAAGAGGTGGAAGGGTAAGCATGTCTGTCGAACTGGAATTTTCACGGATTGTCGACATCAGCCGGTTGCCGCCCGAAGGCGTGACCAGGACGTTCGAGGCCAACGGGGAAGAGTGCACCGCGCTGGCCAGGCGGTTCGGCATCGAGCAAATGAAGTCGCTCACCGTGGACCTGAACATCCAGCCCTGGAAGAGGAACGGCTGCCGGGCACGCGGCACCGCGACTGCCGTGATGACCCGGGTTTGCGTCGTCTCGCTGGACGAGTTCGAAACCACCCTGAAGGTCAAGCTGGATCGCCTGTTCAGCGCTTCCGGGGTGGTTCGCTTCGAGGGCAAGGAGATACAGGTTTCGGTCGAGGACGAGGACATCGGCGAGGTAGTCGATGGTGACATCGACGTTGGCGAGTTTGCAGTGGAAGAGCTTTTGCTCGAACTCGATCCTCACCCGCGCAAACCCGGCGTGGAGTTTGCCGATGGCGGACCGAGCTCGGACGGGCCCGGTGGCAAGAACGATCGCGAGAACCCGTTCGCCATCCTGAAGACGCTCAAGAAGGGCGATTGAGTTTGCACACATGACGGCGTAAAAGCCGCACTTGGCTGTTGAGTAAGCGCAGCAAACAACTATCTTCGATCATTGGTTTAACGAGGGGCCGCCAGTTGAGAAGCGAAGCCGGCGATATCATCATTGCGCTTGATGCAATGGGTGGCGATCATGGTCCGTCCGTGGTGCTGGCTGGTGCCGCGCTTGCGCTTGCCCGCCGTCCGGAGCTGCGCTTCGTGCTGTTCGGCGACGAAGCCCTGATGACCCCCGAGCTTGCCCGGATGCAGCAGCTCAAGGCGCGAGCCACCGTGCACCACTGCGATGTCGCCATCGCCATGGATGACAAGCCCTCCCAGGCAATCCGGCGCGGCCGCAAGACCTCCAGCATGTGGCAGGCAATCGATGCGGTGAAGCAGGGCGAGGCCCAGGCCGCGGTGTCGGCTGGCAATACCGGCGCGCTCATGGCCATGGCAAAGCTGCTTCTGAACACCATCGAGGACGTGTCGCGGCCTGCCATCGCAGCGATTTGGCCAACCCTGAGGGCCCGATCGATCGTGCTGGACATGGGCGCAACGGTCGGCGCCAGCGCAGATCAACTGGTTGCCAACGCGGTCATGGGGGCCGCCATGGCGCGCTGCCTGTTCGAGGTGCGCAAGCCAGTGGTTGGCCTGCTGAATATCGGTGTGGAAGAAGTGAAAGGCGTCGAGGCCGTGCGCGAGGCGGGGGCGCTGCTTCGTGCCGCAGACCTGCCGCTCGAATATCATGGCTTCATCGAGGGAACCGATATAGGCAAGGGGCTGGTTGATGTGGTGGTAACGGAAGGCTTCAGCGGTAATATCGCGCTGAAGACCGCCGAAGGCACTGCCAACCAGATCACCCAGGTATTGCGCGAGGAACTGGGCAGGTCATGGCTGACCAGACTTGGTGCGTTCATCGCGCAATCGGCCTTCAGGAATCTCAAGGCGCGGCTTGATCCGCGCAGTTACAACGGCGGTGTATTTCTTGGTTTGAATGGTGTGGTGGTCAAAAGCCATGGCGGCACGGATGCGACGGGAATTGCGTCTGCCATCAACGTGGCCGCTGACATGGTGGAAAACGACCTGGTGGACCGCATCATCAAGGGCATGAAACTTGCACCTCACGAGCAAATTGATGGTGCAGACGACGGCCCCAGGGCTGCGAGCGCCGGCTGAAAAGGTAAGACGTTTCAATGCAACGATCAGTCATCCGCTCCGTCGGCGCATATCTGCCGAAGCGCATCCTCACAAATGCCGAGCTGGCAAAACAGGTGGATACATCAGACGAATGGATCCAGGAGCGCACCGGCATCCGCCAGCGCCACATTGCAGCCGACGGCGAGTTTACCTCGCACCTTGCCATCCGTGCAGCACAGGCCGCGCTCGACAACGCCGGAATGGCCGCAGGCAGCATCGACCTTATCGTGCTGGCCACCTCGACACCCGACCAGACCTTCCCGGCGACCGCAGCCACCGTGCAGGCCGAGCTGGGAATTACCCACGGTGCAGCTTTCGATGTGCAGGCGGTGTGCTCCGGTTTTGTCTATGCGCTGACGATCGCCGACAACTTCATCAAGGCAGGCTCTGCCCAGAACGTGCTGGTGATCGGGGCGGAAACCTTTTCCCGCATCCTCGACTGGAACGACAGGGGCACGTGCGTGCTGTTTGGTGATGGTGCGGGTGCCGTGGTGGTCACCGCCGCCGGGCCGGACGACGCCGCCGGACGCGGTATCTTGGCAACAAGGCTGCGTAGCGACGGCCAGTACCGCGACAAGCTGTATGTCGATGGCGGCCCGTCCACCACCCAGACCGTCGGTCACCTGCGCATGGAGGGCCGTGAAGTATTCAAGCATGCGGTGACCAACATTGCCTCGGTAATGGGAGAAACCCTGGAGCTTGCCGGCATCAATCCGACCGACATCGACCTGTTCGTGCCGCATCAGGCCAACCGTCGCATCCTCGAAGGCACCGCCCGAAAATTCGGCCTCAGCACCGACAAGGTTGTGATCACGGTCGGAGAACACGGCAACACCTCTGCGGCATCAATCCCGCTTGCGCTGGACGTCGCAAGACAGGACGGCCGGCTGAAACGTGACAGCCTGGTGCTGATGGAAGCCATGGGAGGCGGTTTCACCTGGGGAGCCGTTCTTGCCCAATGGTAAAGAATAGTTCGTGTATGGATGGGCGCAACGTCAAGATTGACGCAGGGTGCGGAATGTACTTACTAGATACATGAAGGCATAGTTGACTTCGCTTACCACGATTGTGGTAAGTTGTTTCCTGTCCAGGAGCCTACCAAAATGTATAAAACCCTCACCAGAGCTGATCTTGGAGAAGCAGTCCACCGCAAGGTAGGGCTGTCCCGGACTGAGTCCGCTGAACTCGTCAAGACGGTTTTGCGGATCATTTCCGATGCCCTTGTGAAGGGTGAGCAGGTCAAACTTTCGTCTTTCGGTACTTTCGATGTGCGCGCCAAGCGCGAGCGCGTAGGCCGCAATCCGAAGACCGGCGAGGAAGTGCCCATCACGCCGCGCCGCGTGCTGGTGTTCCGGCCAAGCCAGATCATGAAGAAGACGGTCAATGGCAGCCCGCAGCACGAAGGCAGCGGGGTTGATTGACTTTGGTGACGTGGGGAGGGGCTAAGAATTGACCGACAAGGCACCCGAGGCATTTCGCACCATATCCGAAGTGGCCGAACAGCTTGACGTGCCACAGCACGTTCTGAGGTTCTGGGAAACACGCTTTTCACAGATCAGGCCGATGAAGCGCGGCGGGGGCCGGCGATACTATCGTCCAGCCGATGTGGATTTGCTGAAGGGCATTCGTACGCTGCTGTACGGGGAAGGCTATACCATCCGTGGCGTACAGAAGATCCTGAAGGAACAGGGGTTGGCCCAGGTTGTCGGCATTGGCCGCGGCGAGATCGCAGTTGAACCAAGTGGAGAGGACTCACCGGGCAAGCGGCCTGCTCCGGCAGAACCGCGCGTCCAGGAGGCTGCGCGGGCACCTGTAGAGGCCTCGTCGGGGCGGGCGCAGACCCGCGTGGTTCACGAGTTGACTCCTGCCCAGATCGACGAACTCAGGCTGGCCCTGACCGACCTGGCGGCAGCGCGCCGGTTGCTGTTGCCCGACCAGCCGAAGTAAGGCTGCGCCGCCTCTACTGGTGGCGCCCCGGGCCGTTGAGGAATTCGGCGCAGTACAGTGGATGCGGGCTTTTCATTTGCACGGTGGCAATGCTATACCGCGCTCTCGCGTGGGCACATGTCAGGCCGCGCGTGGTTTACCGGTATAGTCGGAGCGTAGCGCAGCCCGGTAGCGCACTTGTCTGGGGGACAAGGGGTCGTGGGTTCGAATCCCGCCGCTCCGACCAATTACCGCCTTGCGATGCTGCTGCCCTGCATGGCATCCGGGCGCCAGCCGATGGTGGCGGCATAGATCCCCCAGCTCAGTCCCAGCAATGCATAGAAGTGACGCCAGTGATCGGTGTCGATCTGCACCCCTTGCAGGATCGTGGTCAGCATCACGCAGTTCACCGCGATGGCGTGGTGCTGCCAGGGCGTGGCCGAAAAGATCGACCGCCACATGCCCATGATCGTCGAGGCGATCAGCAGGATGTAGGAAACCCCGCCCAGCCAGCCGTAGGAAAAGAACGCGTTCAGGAACACGTTGTGCGGATCTTCACCCCAGCGCAGGCCGAACTGCAACGGCCCGTAGCCATTGGGCAGTACCACAAGGTCGCGCAACGACTTGAACTGCCGGGCAAACCGGCCGGTCTCACCAACGTCATACTCCTGGTTGAGACTGAACCGGATCAGGAAGATGTCGCGCACCGCCGGGATCGACAGGGCGATGGACAACAGCAAACCGAACGCGATAACGCCGGTGATGGCATAAAGGATGATCCGTCCTCGCATGGCCAGTGAGGGCGTCAGCACGAAGCTTAGCCCGATCATCAGTGCCGTCGCCGCAATCGCGTTGACCCATGCACCGCGCGAGAACGCCAGGAACAAGGCGGCCGCGATGATGACCAGTGCCACAGCGCGCACCACGCTCCAGCGGGCCTTCAGGATCATGATGTCCTGAACCAGGAACACGAACGGCAGGATCAGGAACGTCGACAGCACGTTCGGGTCCTTGAACATCCCCTGTGCCCGCGAAATCGGCGCCCACGCCTCGCCCAGTCCCGCCACGTTGAAGTAGCCGATCATGCCGTTGATCGAGGCAATGACGGCAGCGAATATCCACGCGCTGCGCACAACCTGCAGGATGCGGACGGGATCACGCAGCACCGCCATGGCAAAGAAGATCGCCGTCACCGCCATGTACACCGATATGATGACGAACATGCGCGCCTTGTCATCATACAGGATCGGCATGACCGAGGCGAAACCGCCAATGTTGTAGAGCGCCAGGAACACGATCAGCGGGGCAAATACGATCGATACCTGCAACCCGCCAGCCAGGAAAACCGTCAGCGCCAGCACAAACAGCAGTTCGTACGGCGCAGGTTCGATGCTGACCACGAACCCGGACGCCACCATCAGCCACAATGCCACGCGCTGGACCATCGCCATCGGCAGCACCGCGACGGGGCGGGCACTGAAGCTGGCGTGCTGGGTGGCGTCGGTCATGGGCAAGGGTCCGAATCGGGTAAACCGGGCATTAACCATGTTTTACCGCGTCAAACCTTACCGCCCGGTTTCCATCGGGCAGTGCCGGCTCAGTAGGCGTTCTCGGACTTGAGCAGGGCAAACGGCGTCATTGCCAGGATTTGCAGGTCGAACAGCAACGACCAGTTTTCGATGTAATACAGGTCGAACTCGACGCGGCGCTGGATCTTCTCTTCGGTGTCGGTTTCACCACGCCAGCCGTTGACCTGCGCCCAGCCGGTGATGCCGGGCTTGACCTTGTGCCGGGCGAAGTAGCCGTCGACCACCTCGTCGTACAGCCGGTCTGCGGCCTTGGCCTGGTGCGCATGGGGGCGGGGACCCACCAGCGACAGTTCGCCTCGCAGTACGTTGATGAACTGGGGCACCTCGTCCAGCGAGGTCTTGCGGATGAACTTGCCCACACGGGTCACCCGTGGATCGTCACGCGTGACCAGGCGGGTTGCCGTTGCGTCGCACATGTCTGTGTACATCGAGCGGAATTTCAGCACCTTGATCGGTTGGTTGTTGAAGCCGTAGCGCACCTGCTTGAACAGCACCGGGCCCTTGCTCTCCAGCTTGATGGCAAGTGCGATGAGCGCCATCAGCGGTGCTGCAAGCAGCAGCGCCACGCTGGCGATGACCTTGTCTTCGGTGGCCTTTACCACGCGGCCCCAGTCACGCAAGGGGCGGTCGAGCACGTCGATCATCGGCACGTTGCCCAGCCATGAATAGGACCGGGGCCGGTAGCGCAGCCGCTGCGCATGGGCCGACAGCCGGATGTCGACTGGCAGTACCCACAACCGGTTGAGGATCTGCAGCAGCCGGTTTTCGGCTGACAGGGGAAGGGTGATGACCAGCATGTCCACTTCGTACGAGCGGGCGAACTCGACCAGGTCGCTGATCCGCCCAAGCTTTGGCAGGTGGCCAAGCGCATCGGGCGATCTTTCGTCCGTCCGGTCATCGAACAGGCCGACAATCTCGACGAAGTTGTTATTGCTTTCCTTGAGTGCTGCCATGAAGTTGATGGCGGCTTCTCCACCGCCCACGATCACGACCCTGGTGCTCAGCCGTCCCTGGCGATGCCAGCGCCCCATGGCCTGGCGCATGGCACCGTGCGCTGCGCCGGTCAGCATCGTCGCCGCCACGAACGTCGAGACCAGCCAGACACGCGAAAACTCGTCTCCCAGCTTGGCCAGGAAGATGCCACCCATGCTGATCAGGAACAACCCGCTCATCACGGCGATGATGCGCACCAGCTGGCGGGTCAGGGACTCGACCAACCCCGTGCCATAAGTACCGCTTAGCCGCATCGCAGCAGGGGCCAGAAGTGCAAGCCCCGCCGACATTGCGACGTAGCGCAAGTCGACCGCTTGCGCGGCCGGATAGACGTAAGCGGCATAGATCAACAGCCCGGCAAGCGCACACAACACGCCGTCAGTTGCCATCAGTGCAGCCGACAGCAGCGACGTGGACAGTCGCCCTTCCGACCGGCGCTTGACCAGTTCGATCCAGTTCTTGCGATAGGTTTCGGAACTGGGTTCGGCAATGCCTGCCAGTACGTCATCAAGGTTGCGGGATATGACGTCGAAGTTCAGTTCACTGTCATGTCTCATTGTCGGTTCCGTCCCAAACCAGACCAATCAGGTTGGTCACGGACACGAACGAGCAATCGACAGGCCAATTCATCAGTCTGCTGCAGTCAATTTAGAAGCAGGGTTAACCCCCAGTTAACGCAGCAGGCTGGTATAAAATGCTGCAATCTTTGCGGACATCTGCCGTGCAGACAGAGTGCCCTTGAAACGCAGTGCGCGTTCCGTTGCCTGTGCTTGCAGGCCGGTGCGATCATCCAGCGCTGCCGCGATGCGGCTGGCCAGTTCCTGAGGCGCGTTCGGGGGCATCAGTGCCGCATCGTCCAGAACCTCCGCCACACCGCCTACGCGGGTTGCCAGCAAAGGTTTGGCGGCTGCAGCGGTTTCCAGCACGATGTAGGGGAACGACTCCGCACGCGACGGTATCACCATCAGCCAGCCCTTCGCGAAAGCCTCGCGGGCGGGCAGGGCACCGGTAAATCGCACCACGCCGGACAACCCGAGTTGACCCGCCTGCACCTTGAAGGCCGCCTCGTCGGGCCCGGATCCGGTTATGGTGGCAGTGACCTTGCGCACCCTGTTGATGATGGCGAGCGATTCCAGCAGTTCGCTGACACCTTTCAACTGGCGCAACTCGCCGATGAACAGGATATCGGTTGCGTTATCCTCCAGGGGAACCGGCTCGAACTCTTCGTCCCAAAGGCCATTGTGGGCCACCGTCGAGCGTGCCTTGCCGAGGCCGATCTTGCGCCGGAACAGCTCTTTCTCGTAGTCGCAAACGAACACCAGGCCAGTGGTCTTGCGCAGCAGCAGCTTTTCCGCCGAAAGAAATGCAAGGCCTTGCGGGCTGGCCCATTCGTAATGCAGCACGCCGCCGTGGGGCGTATAGACCGAGGCTGCTCCGAGCCGGGCCGCGCCAAGGCGCGCATAGACGCCACCTTTCGCGCCATGACCGTGAGCCACGTCGGGCTGCAATGTGCGGCAGGCCGCAACGATGCGGCTTGCGCTGGCAATGTCTCCCATACCGGGCAGGCGCGACATTGGCACGCGGTGTACGCCAAGGCTGCAATGGGTGGCAAGCTGCTCGATCTTCTGTTCGGCCAGCGCGTCGCCCGTGGTGGAATCGCAGATCGCCCCCACCTCCAGCCCCAGTTCTGCCTGCCCGCGCGCAAGGTCACGGACGTGGCGGAACAGTCCGCCGACGGGCGCACGGAATATGTGAAGGACTTTCATGGTCGTGACGGCCGGATCAGAACCAGCGCTCGCGGACATAGACAACGTCACCCGGATAAAGTTGTGTGGTGACTGGCACGCGCGCCGTCTTGGTGCCGTTGAGCAGCCGGCGTGTCACCAGCACCTCGTTGTGGTCAGCGCGCGGTGAGAAACCCCCTGCCATGGCAATGGCGTTTTGCGCGGTCATGCCGGGCCTGTAGGCAAAGCTGCCGGCCTGGTTGACCTGCCCCATGATGTAGAATGGCCGCGCGATGGCAAGCTGCACCGACACGCTGGGATCACGCAGGAAGCCCTGCTTGAGCTTCTCGGTGATGGCGTTTTCGATATCAGGTGTGGACAGACCCGCCACCGGCAGGCTGCGCACCAGCGGCATGGATATGTTGCCGGCTCCGTCGACCAGGTAGTCACCGGTCAGGTCCTGCTGGCCGAGCACGCGGATGGTGAGCCGGTCACCGGAGCCAACGCGGTAGCCTTGGGCGAACTCATAGGCCGCCAACTGGCCGCTCGAACCGAACGGTTCGACCGCGCCGCGGGCGTTGTAGGAGGGCTGTTCGGGTATCGAGGCGGTGAATTGCGGGTAGGAAGCGACCTGGCCATTTGGCATTAGTCCTGCGCCACCGGGCGGCGTCGCGGGCCTGGTGTCGTCCCAAGTCTGGGCACAGCCGCTTGCAACGAGGCCTGCCAGCAAGAGGGGAAGGAATTTCATACGCAGCACTGCCAATTGAACCTGGGCTGACCCGGGGATTTGCCGGACCGGCCTGTTTGAACTGGAGCAAACGGTAAACGGTCATGGTTAGCATCGGGTTAAACCCGCACCGCAAACGCGCCTGAAATCTGGTGCGTTAAGGCATTGGTTACCATGAGTGTTCACATTGCTGGTCAGAATTGACCGTACCGCCGATTCCCCTGGCGGTGGTTTGCAGGATAGATGCCCTGATGGAGTCCGCTGCCTTTATCGATGTCAGAGACGTGCTGCGCGGCATCGCGCGGCGCTGGCTGAGCATTATTGTGTTTACGGCGGCGTGCGCCTTTCTCAGCTACTGGTTCGTCAATTCCGTCAAGCCGGTCTACACGGCGAGCGCACAGGTGCTGATTGCCAACCAGGAGTCTCCTTATACACGGGTGGGGCAGGACCGTACCGAGCGCGGCGCGCTGAGCGAGCGCGATATCGTCTCGCAAGTGCAGGTGGTCCGCTCGCGCGATCTTGCGCTGCGCGTCATCCAGGACCTCGAATTGAACACGGTTGCCGAGTTCGACAAGCTTAAGACCGGCATCGGAACCGTCGGTAAGCTGCTCATCAGCCTGGGTTTCAAGCCCGACCCTGCAAGCATGACCGAAGACCAGCGCGTCATTGATCACTATTACGACCGGCTCACGGTGTTCGAGGTCCCGGGATCCACGGTCATCACCATCCAGTTTGAATCGACCGATCCCGCGCTTGCAATGGCTGTCGCCAACAAGGTGGCAGACTATTACGTCGCATTGTCGAGGCAGGCCCTCAACGAACCTACCGGTGAAGCGCGCGACTGGCTCAAGTCGCAGATCGACGACCTGCGCACCAAGGTTGTCGAGTCTGAAACGGCGGTTGAAAAGTTCCGTGCAGAGGCAGGCATCTTCCGTGGCGCGCAGGCCGGTCTTGAGAACGAAGAGCTGTCATCGCTCAATTCGCAAATCATCGTGGCGTCGGCGGCCTATTCCGAAGCCGAGGCCAAGGCCGCCTCGATCCGGGAGCTGCTGCGGACCACCGGGAGCGTTGCGGCCTCATCGGACGTGCTCAGTTCGCCGCTGATCCAGCGCCTGCGCGAACAGCAGATCACCCTGACGCGCTCCAAGGCCGAGCTGTCGACGATCTATCTCGACAACCATCCGCGCATCATTGCGGTCAATCGCGAGCTGGAAGACCTGAACCGCCAGATTCGCACCGAGGCGTTCAAGGTGGTCGAGCAGCTTGAGCAGCAGGCCAACGTGGCAAAGGCCCGTGAAGATGCGTTGCGGGCAACGCTTGCCAAGCTGAAGACCCAGAACTCCGCCACCGGCATCGACGATGTGCGCCTGCGCGAACTGGAGCGGGAAGCCGCAGCCAACCGCAGCCTGCTCGAATCGTTCCTGGTGCGCTTCACCGATGCCAATTCCCGGCAGGACATTTCTGCCCAGCCCGGACTTGGCCGGGTAATCTCGGCTGCCGGTGAGCCTGCCGAGCCGTCGTTCCCGAAAAAGGGGCCGATCATGCTTCTGGCCACGCTGGGCGGTTTCATGCTGGCGCTTGGCCTGGCGTTCGTGGTCGAAGTGATGGCATCAGCGGCAGCGGTATCGCAGGTTCGCCATACGGACCCGCGTCCTGCCGGTGCGATGGACATCCAGCCTGCACCCATCGCCGTGCCGCAGGCCGCTGCACCTAGCGTTACCATGCCAACGCCCGCACCACCCGTTGCCGCGTTTGGGACCGGGGTGCACGCTGCGCCAGCGCAGGCCCCGGCGGTGGTTGCACCCGCGGCTTTGCCACCGGTTGCGCCAGCACCCACCCCGCAGTCTGCCGATGGCCGCCTCACCACAATTCCGGGGCTGTCCACCTCGATGCTGGCCATTCATGCGGCAAGCCAGGCCTTGTTCGATGCAGGCAGCACCTACCGCAACGCCATCGAGCCGGTGTTTGCCGGCTTGCGCCATCTTGTAGCCAATAGCGGCTACCGGCGGATTGCCGTGGTCAACCTCACTGGCCAGGCATACGATAGCCTCGCCTTCAGCCTTGCCTTGTCGCGCCTGTTGGCGATGAACGGGCTCAAGACTGTGTTGGTCGACGCCGGAAACGGCGCACCAGGCGTCGATGCACTCGAGCCTGGCCTCGCAGGCAAGGGCATCTATGACCTCGTTTCGTCCACGGCAGGGTTTGCCGATGTGATCCGCAAGGACGTGCGTACCCAGTTGCAGGTCGTGGTTCCGGGCGGTGCTGCAAGCCAGAGCGCAGCCCTGGCCAATTCACCACTGATGGACCAGGCCATCCGGGCGCTGGAACAGGTTTATCAGGTCTGTCTCGTGCACGTCGGCGAAGGGACTGACGCCAATGTGCAGATCGCTGCCAATTCATCCGTCGTGCTTGTGCTGGCCGAAGCACCGCGATTGGCCGAGGCTGCCGAAATCTGTGCTGCGCTCAAGGCGGGCAGGGTCGGCGAAGCGGCAGTCATCGCCGTCGAGCCTGGTGCCGCGCGCAGTGCCGGAGGCGCCTTCAAGAACATCGCCGCATCCCTGTGATAAGGGGGGCGGTTAACCCGCGGTCCACATCAACCTTGATATGCTTGCGCCAGGTCCCGGTGTCTGGCATGCGAATTGCTCTCGTTCAGGTGCAGCAGCAAACGCATGGCCGGTAAATGCCGGGCTCAGCACGTAGTGGTACGAGATGATGATCCGGAGTTGGGACAAGCTGGCACTCAAGGTTCTGCACTACTCAGGTGCGGCGAACCTGTTGTCCCCGTGGCTGCGCGGACGCGGCGTGGTGTTCATGCTGCACCATGTCATGCCCGATGGCGGCGCGTCGCACGGGTTTGCCCCCAATGCTGGCCTGGAAGTGACGCCAGAGTTCCTCGATGATGTGATTCGATTGGTCAGGAAACGCGGCTATGGGCTTGTTTCACTTGAGGAAGCCGCAGAGGAACTGAAGCGCGCGAATACGTCTTCCGCACCCTTTGCAGCTTTCACCCTGGACGACGGCTACAAGGACAACAGCCAGTTTGCCTGGCCCGTATTTGCATCGCATGCGTGCCCGTTCACGATTTTTGTCTCGCCCGCCATCGCTGATGGCAACTGCGAACTGTGGTGGCGCGCGCTGGAAGCCGTCATTGCCGGCAACACTGCCATTGATGTGGAACTGGGTGGTCAGCGGTTCGCCGGACCAACCGTGACCATCGCTGAAAAGCGCATCATGTTTGACCGGTTGTACTGGCCACTTCGTCAGTGTCCTGAAAAGGAACAGCGGCGCTGGATCCGTGATACTTGCGGTGAACACGGCATTGATGTCGACGCGATTTGCCGTGAACAGGCGATGGATTGGGATGAATTGCGTACCATAAACCGTGATCCGCTTTGCACGATTGGCGCCCATACGGTGCATCACCACGCAATAAGGAAGCTGGATGCCAATGTTGCTTACCAGGAAATCGTCAGCTCGCGTGACAGGATCGCTGCTGAAATCGGTGAGGTGCCACGCACCTTTGCCTATCCTTATGGTGACGACACGTCAGCGGGTCCCAGGGAGTTCGAAATGATCCGCCGGGCCGGTTTCAAGGTCGCGGTGACAACCCGCAAGGGGATGTTGTTCGATGATCACAAGAACCATCTGGCAGCCCTGCCGCGACTGTCGCTGAATGGCGGATACCAGGCCACCGACTATACCGATGTGCTGCTCACGGGCGCACCGTTCGCCATGTTCAACAAGATGCAGCGGGTCGTCACGGCCTGATCACTCGGGTGGTTTCTTGTAGGCTTGTGCCATCCACCAGACGATCCACATGGCAACTGGCAGCCAGGCGAGGCCCGCAATCAGGTAGAATACGAACTGCGCAAGGCCCCCGGCATCATCCAGATAACGCGCCCCGATGGCCATGGCGATCAGCACGTAGATCAGCACATAGACGAGGAACAGGACCGTACCTGCGAAACTCCTGAAACCGGGCTGGCGCATGTCAGTGATGCTCCGATTGCATCAGGCAGGCACGATCATGGTCTTGTCGCGCCGCTCATAGGGCTGGAAGCCCATCTTCTGGTACAGCGCCAGGGCATGCGCTGCATCCAGCGTGCAGGTCTCGACGTGCAATGACCGGGTGTTTGGCGTCCACGCAGTGCGAACCGCTTCCGACAGCAGCCACTTGCCAATGCCCATGCCGTGGAACTCCGGCAGCAAGCCGAAATAGGCAAGCCAGGCATTTTCCTTGTCGCGATTGTCGATCTCAAAGTAGCCGGCCGGATTGCCGCCGCAATGGGCCACGTACATGCTGATGCCGTCGGCATTGATGATCTCTGCCAACTGGTCGTCGTTCATCGCCTTGCGATCAATCCAGTAATAGTCCTTGCCGACCTCGTGATACAGGTAGCGATAGTAGCTGACCGTCGGATTGACCACGTGCATCAGCGCCAGCTTCAGGTTGGCGGGTGGCATCACCCGCAGCGAGGGCGGTTTCTGCATCGACAGGAAGGTCACCGTCGTCTCAAGTTCGACGGTTGGTTGTTTCACTTTGGTGCTGGTGCCGGAGCCGAAGCCCGACGAGGGAATCTTGCGCTTCATTGTGCCTCTGGAGCCGATATCCGGTTGCCGATCCGGTGGCCCGGTATGGCAATGTTTGCCCGCCTTGTCACCCGGTTTCGACCGGCGTGTCCGGATCGCTGCCCCATTCGCACCAGGAGCCATCGTACAGGCTGTTGTTGTTGTGGCCGAGCATGGTGAGCCCAAGCGTGAGGATGGCCGCCGTGACTCCCGACCCGCAAGTGGTTATCACCGGCCGCGACAGGTCGATGCCGGCGTTCTGGAAAACGTCACGAATTTCTTCGGTAGACTTCACGGTGCCGTCTTCATTGAGCAGGGTGCGGTAGTGCACGTTGAACGCGCCGGGCATGTGGCCGCCGCGCGTTCCCGGGCGCGGCTCGGGCTCTTCGGCCCTGAACCGCCCGGGCGAGCGCGCGTCGGCAAGCTGTGCGTTGCCGGTACTGATGGCGCGCGTCACGTCGGATTTGTCACGAACGCTGGAGGCGGAAAAGCGTGCGGTGAAATGCAGCGGACGCCGCTCGATCGGCGGGCTTGTATCGACCGGACGGTCTTCTGCCAGCCACTTCGGCAGGCCACCATCGAGGATGGCAACATCGCGATGGCCGAAGGTGCGCAGCATCCACCACGCGCGCGCGGCCGAAAACAGCCCAGCGCCGTCATAGACCACCACGCGGGTGCCATCGCCGATACCCAGCTTGCGCACCCGCGACGAGAACTTCTCGGCAGATGGCATGGTATGGGGCAGGTTACTGTCGGTATCGGCAATCTCGTCGATGTCGAAGAACACGGCACCCGGAATGCGCTGCTCGAGGAACTCGGCATGGCCGTCGCGGCCCGCATCGGGAAGGTAGTAGGAGGCGTCCACGATCACCAGGTCCGGCGCATCCAGCCGCCGCGCCAGCCAGTCCGTTGATACAAGGTGGTCGCGTTCATCGCTCAGGGTTGGCATTCCCGGATCCTGTTCTTGGCTGTTTCCTCGACCGGCATTTCAGCGGTTATGCGGTACCGGTGTCAACGAAGGGTAGTGTCTCAGTTTGAAATTGGGGCGGTTTGAAAAAGGCAACTGGTGGCCCCATCTTTACGTTATTATCTAACAATGCAAGAACGCCGCGCATAGGTGCGGCAATGCAATGGTTGCGCAGTATGCTACGTGGCGGTAGCGTTACCGCCACACCACAGGAGGACGGTCGGAGTGATTCGACCGGTGAGTGTCATGCCGAAGGGTCCGAAAGGCGAAAGGCGTCCAGCCGACACGATCGGCTGCGCCGTGATGGTGGCAAAGATAGCCACCGGAGAGATCGAAGATACGCAGAGCCAGGTACCGGGTCGCATCAAGAGCGGCAAGGCCGGTGCGGCTGCACGTGCGGAAAGCCTGACAGCAGAGGAACGTCGCGAGATCGCCAAGAAGGCAGCGGCGGCGAGGTGGTCGTGACCAATTCTCCACCGCATGTGATTTACAAGCCGTCCTGGGTCGCTAACTCATTTTTAGTTCGCGCTCGCGAGGATGGTATTGCGGATATGGACCCATTGAAAATTCAAAAGCTGGTCTACTGCTTGCATGGGTGGAACTTAGCTGTCACTGGACACCCTGTCATTGGTGAACGTTTTGAGGCATGGCCTCACGGCCCTGTGGTTTCGTCGCTATATCATCAATTCAAGAAATACAAATATCATCGGGTATTTGGGTTTGCTGAGGATGTCGACCCCCAATCAGGCGAAGTCAAGGCACTTCGTGTTAATGACTCTGACAAGGGATTTTACGATGTCTTTGACCGCGTTTGGAACAGGTACAAAGATTTTTCCGGCTCTCAGCTTTCAGACATGACCCATCAAGCTAATACGCCTTGGAGCTATGCAAGGGCCAATGGCATGCAGTACATTCCTGACGCGTTAATTCGCGATCATTTCATTGAGATTAGCAAAACACAGTGATGCTTGTGCATGTCTACAATTCCCCCGTCCAAAATTGACTCGGCTCCCATCGAAACAGGCGGGCAGTCAACTGTTCCAGTTGGGAGAGACCCGTTCACTCGTGATCCAATCATAGACCAGAAACTTGGGTATGTGGGCCGGTTTTTTGGATACGGCGAGGAGAAAAAAGGCAACATTGCTGGCATCGGGTTCGTATTTTCATCAACGATGCTGGTCGTTTGTTTTGCAGGTCAGTTCTTGGCAGAAACAGAGCAAGTAAGGGCCAGTATGGCTAGCTTTGTCACTCCAATTTTTGGCCTCCTCACTGGGCTAATTGGATACATCACTGGGCGAAAAGACACAGATTGATATTGAAAATAATGCTTGCTATTAAGCGTTGATATCAGTATGAATTGGGTATGGCAAACGTACTCAATTCAAAGACCCGCGCACAAATTTTGACCATGCTGGTCGAAGGTATGTCCATGCGGGCCGTGTCCCGCACGACGGGCGTTTCGATCAACACGGTTTCGAAGTTGCTGGTTGATGCCGGTGAGGCTTGTGCCAAGTACCATGACAAGCATGTGCGTGAAGTGAAGGCCGCTCGCATTCAGTGCGATGAAATCTGGTCGTTCTGCTACGCCAAGCAGAAGAACGTGAAGAATGCCAAGGCTGCTCCTGCTGAGGCTGGCGACGTGTGGACATGGACGGCCCTGGACGCCGATAGCAAGATGATCGTGTCCTACCTGATTGGTGGCCGCGACAGTGGTTATGCAATCGAGTTTATGGACGATGTGAGGTCACGTCTGGCAAACCGGGTTCAACTGACCACCGACGGCCACAAGGCATATTTGGAAGCTGTTGAGGGTGCGTTCGGTGCCGATGTGGACTACGCCCAACTCATCAAGATTTACGGTGAAGCGCCAGAAGGCTCCAAGGGCCGTTATAGCCCGGCTGACTGCACCGGCATCAAGAAGCGCGTCATTGAAGGCAACCCGAACAAGGCGGACGTAAGCACGTCCTACGTTGAACGCAGCAACCTTTCAATCCGCATGGGCAACCGCCGGTTCACACGCCTGACCAACGCATTCTCAAAAAAGATCGACAACCACATCCACATGCTCTCGATCTATTTCGTGCATTACAATTTTTGCCGTATCCACAAGAGCCTCAAGATGGCTCCTGCAATGGCTGCTGGCGTCTCAAACACGCTTCGCGATATGGACTGGATTGTCAGCCTTGTGGATGCACGGGCCGAACCACCGAAGAAGCGCGGCCCGTACAAGAAGCGCGATACAGCCTAGCGGAAGAAATCAAGCTGCGCGGGTTCAACGCCGGGGAACTTCAACCCGGTTTTGATCTCGCTGATGCGGCCCTGATTAATCCGGTACCTGGCTGCGATGTCGTGCTGGTTCAATGTGCCAGCAATCAACATGGCTTTTATCTCAGCAGCCATTTCCGGCGTCACAACCGGGGATTTGCGTTTCTTCGGAAAAGGTAGAATTTCAGTCATTTTTGTTCGACTTTCTGTTAGCGAAAGCCGACACACGGTTGACTGAAAGACCGAATATGTTCACCGTAGAAGTGTAAAGGGTGTCGCTACGGCGCAACCAATTCTCTCAGCGATCTGCGTGTGTCGGCAAAACATAGGTGCAGATCGTTGTGACTCAAGGGTGGTTTGGTGCGTCAACACCGGGCCACCCTTTTCCTTTTCAGGGCCGAATCACAACCTGACTGAATTATCGGGGTTTTGGTTTGTGCCGTACAATGCCTGTCGAGAGAAAAACGTGATTCCTCCACAGCACAACCGGCAAATTTTTGATTTTTGGGGATTACGCGGCTTAATACGGCAGTGGCTCGTGAGCAAACTGAAATTCAAACTGAGACACTACCCAACGAAGACTTCCGGCACGTTGACCGGACGTTCCAGCCAGTCCGGCACGGGCAG
>CAYMJJ010000044.1:0-18669 GCA_964390445.1 uncultured Anderseniella sp. | reverse complement strand
GTGCGCTTCACACAGGACGAGGACCTCGCCCGGTCATACGTGCTGACGCTGGTGGCGATGGATATGAGGGCGGTCATGACGCGCGAAGCCGGCGGGTTTGGCATTCACGTCAGCCAGGAAGACGAACTTCGCGCAGGTTGGGAACTGGATCAATACGACGAGGAAAACCAGACCGGCACCCGCCCTGCGAAGCGCCACCGGCAAACCCTGACGCTGTCATTCTCCAATACTGCGCTGGCATACGCTGCATTGCTCACCTTCGTCTTTGGTGCTGCACGGCGCAACTGGATGGGCACTGACTGGGCCGGTGAAGGTGCCATGGTGTCTCATCATGTCACCTCCGGACTGGAGATCTGGCGCACTGTTACTGCGCTCACGCTCCACCTCGACTTCGCGCACCTGGCGTCAAACCTGTTCTTTGGCGTGGTGTTCGTGTGGCTGCTGTCAAAGGAAATCGGTCCCGGCGTGGCCTGGGTTGGCGTTGTTGCCGCCGGTGCCGCCGGCAATTTCGCCAATGCGCTCTGGCAGGGACCGGCACACACCTCTATCGGCGCATCAACGGCGGTGTTCGCTGCCATTGGCATCCTGGCCGCATTGCGCCACCAGTGGCGCCCGCCCAAGGTCTCGCTGCGTTATTGGGCGCCGCTGGGGGGCGGGTTGATGCTGCTGGCGTTCCTGGGGTTTGGCGATGGCAACGTCGATTATGGTGCCCACGTGACGGGGTTCATGGCGGGCATCGGCGTGGGATGGCTGTTGTCGCGCCAGCCTCGCAGCTGGTTTGACAATGACGCGCTGCAGATGAAGGCGCTCAAGCTGGTGGGCGGGGCTGTCGCGGTGTCATGGGCGCTTGCACTGTTGGTCTGACAGCAACGCCACGCATGAAAACACCCGGTGCGCGGCTTGACCGTCGACCGGGTGTCGGGAGTCTGAAAAAGAACAGGTTCCAGCCCTGCCTGATTATTTGCCTTTGGGCTTGGCGGCTGGTTTGGCGGCGGGCTTTGCTGCTGGCTTCTTGGCCATGGTGTCGTGTCCTTGTTCGACAATTGCCACCGGTTGCGCTCTCGGCGAACCGGAACGTCACCAAGATTGTAGTGAGTCGCGGAAAATCTCTGTCGCAAATTCGTCGTGAAACATGTCGGATTTCGATCAGCCTGCCGGGAGCACCTGCAGGTTTCACCCCTCCAGCGAAGCCTGCAGGGCATCGGCCATGAAATCGATGAACGTGTGAATGCGCGCAGCGTTGGCAAGGTCGGGGTGGGTCAGCACCCAGATCAGGTTGTCAGCATCGGTCGTGTCCAGATCAAGCCGTTCCAGGGCAGGCAGCGCCTTTCCCAGGTACGATGGCAACAGCGCGACGCCAAGACCATGCGCGGCGGCACTGGCCAGACCAAACATGCTGTCGCACCTCATCACTATGTGGGCGCGGCCGAGGTTGCGCTGAATCCACTGGGCAGGTGTGGTCTGGGCCAGGGTGTCGCCGGGTGCCAGCCAATCCATGTCCGCCACTGCCACACCCTTGTGTGCGTCCAGGTACGGCCTGCTGGCATAGGCATGGAAGCAAAACCCGCCTGCCTTGCGGCCTGCCAGTCCGTCCGCAATTGACCGCGCAGGCCGGATCGCCACGTCGGCATCGCGCCGTGAAATCGACAGGATCGAGTTGGTGATCGACACCTCGAAGTGGATGTCCGGGTACAGCGTCCGGAACTGCACCAGCGCCGCGCCGGCAATCGTGTGCAGCAAGGTGTCGGTGGTGGTCAGCCTTATGGTGCCTTCAAGCTTGAGGTCCTTGCCGGCGATCCGCCGCTCCAGGCCCCAGACTGACTGCTCGACCTCCCGGGCCGTTTCCAGCAATTGCTCGCCTTCCACGGTAAGCTTGTAACCATCCGGCCTGCGGTCGAACACTGCAACTTCGTGGCGCTGCTCGAATGACGTTATGCGGCGCTGCACCGTGGAATGGTTGACGCCCAAAGTCCGCGCGGCTGCCGCAAGCGAGCCGCTGCTGGCAACGGCCAGGATGAATTGCAGGTCGCTCCAGTCCAGCCTGTGCATTTACGCACGCTTTCTCCGCAAAATTAGCCAGTATCTGATCGTATCTGCACTGGGTATGATTTCCAACGGCAAATCTGTTCAACGCATGAGGGAGTAACAGAATGAAAAAGACGATGATTGCAGTGGCTGCAGGCGTGTCTCTTCTGGCAGGCGTCAACGTGGCTGTATCGGGTGAGTCTGAGGAAAAGGCAGTCAAGGCGCGCCAGGCGCTGATGCAGGTCTATGCCTTCAACCTGGGCCAGCTTGGCGCGATGGTGAAGGGTGATATCGAATACAACGCCGACCTTGCCAAGGCATCGGCGGACAACCTGGTCAAGGCAACCAGCATGAACGGCATGGCCATGTGGCCGAAGGGCTCGTCGCTGGCCGATGACGGCCTCGCCGACAAGACCTGGGCCAAGCCCGAGATGTGGGCAGAAGGCTCTGACGTTGGCGCAAAGGCACAGGCGATGCGCGATGCGGCGGTCCAGATGGCTGACGTGGCGGGCAACGGTCTCGATGCGGTCAAGGGTGCAATTGGCGGTGTCGGCAACGGCTGCAAGGAATGTCACGAAAAATACCGCCAGGCGAAGAACTAGGTT
The DNA here is from genome assembly GCA_964390445.1 of uncultured Anderseniella sp. Taxonomy (GTDB): domain Bacteria; phylum Pseudomonadota; class Alphaproteobacteria; order Rhizobiales; family Aestuariivirgaceae; genus Anderseniella. The sequence continues at coordinate 16,039 of CAYMJJ010000044.1, read as the reverse complement.
CAGAACCTGCGATTCTCCTATGCGCCCGTCCTGCCGGAAATCGGCTGGGCGGGCGTTTTCATGGCTGCCTGGTGGCGGCCTGATGCTACCAGGACAGTGTCTTCACCGCCGGGTCGAACAGGATACCGCTGACGGTGTCCCAATCTCCCATGGTGACGCCGTCGATATAGTCTTCCTTCGTAAGCCCCGCTGCCTTTGAGCAGGCCTGACACATGATGACGGTGCCACCATCGGCGATGAAGGCGGCAAGCATGTCCTGGACCGACTTGTTGCTCTCCCGCATCAGGCCATGCACGTGCGAGGCGCGTTTCTTGTCGGCGAGATAGACGGCGCGCACGTTCATCCAGATGGCAACCGGCTTGTGACCGTTCTTGAGGGCTCTTTCATGGGCGAACATGATGGCCTTGGCCGCTGACCACGTGTCGTCCGTCGTCAGGTTGATGAACAGGCCGGGCTTGACTGCGTCCTGCGCTTGCGCTGGCAGCGGCGTACTGGCGATTGCGAACATGGCAAGCAAGGCAAACAGGAATGCGCGAATTCTGGTCATGATACTGCTCCGTTGTTGAAGGGACGGGCAGTCGAGCGCCAAACGCACGGGCCTGCATTGATATTCATCAAATTGAATGTGAATTTCTGGGGCTGGCTAGTCCTGTTTCACCAGCCTGAAGCGGCCCTCGGGAATATCGTACCGCGCCTCTATTGCTGCCGAAGCGATAACCGTCTTGTCGCCGCGCGCTGCATCAGGCACGTCAAGCCCGCCCTTGACCGCCTTCACGCTCACCACGCCGTATGGCAACTGCTTCGCCACTTCGGCCACGTCCACCTCGTCAGGCTGCTGGACGCCCACTGTCACGTTCACCCGCATTTTTGCCGGATCCAGCCCCAGTGACCAGTACAGCGACAATGACGAATGCCGCATCGCGTCGTGCACTGCGCGGACCGCGGCCTTGGTATAGTCGCCACCATACAGGTCGTTGCCGGTGCCCATTTCGAGGATCAACCGCTGGTCAGCCATGGCTTGCAGCCTCCGTATCCTCGACATCGAAATAGACTACCGCTGCGGCATTGGCCATGACGGTCAGCGAGCCGTCGTCCTTGGCAATGTCGAGCCCGCCTTCTTCAACCGTCACCGTCGCCGAGCCATAGGGCAACACCGCAGCCACTGCCGCCTTGTCCACAAGCCCAGGGCGCGCCACGCCGATCAGAACCTCGACCTGCATGGCCTCGCGCGGGAAGCCGAAGGCAGGCGCCATGGTCAGCGAATTGTGCCACAACGCGTCCTTCAGGGCGCGCACGGCAGCCTTGGTGTAGTCGGCCCCTTGCAGGTCGGTGCCCATGCCGAATTCCATGGCGAAGCGTTTGAGGGCCATGCCGGTCAGTCCTCAGTCGACAGGTCGAAGTTGTCCTGCGGGAACCACTTGGCAAGCCGGATGTCGGCCGAGCGCGCATGCGCCTCCATGCCTTCCAGCCGCGAGATGCGCGCACATGCCGGCCCGATTGCCTTGTTGGCCTCGCGCGTCATGCGCTGCCAGGTGACGGTCTTGAGAAACTTGCCGACGTAGAGCCCGCCCGTATAACGCGCTGCCTGCTTGGTCGGCAGCACGTGGTTGGGGCCTGATACCTTGTCGCCGAACGACACGTTGGTTTCCTCGCCGAGGAACAGCGAGCCGTAATTGCGAAGCTTGTTGTGCCACCAGTCGAGGTCCTGCGCCATTACCTGCAGGTGCTCGGAGGCATAGTCGTCGGACACTTGTACCGCTTCCTCGCGGGTGCCGCACACGACGACTTCTGCATAGTCGCGCCAGGCATCCGTTGCCGACTGCCGGTTCGGCTCCGGCAATGTCTCGATCATTGCCGGGACAAGTTCCAGAACCATTTCCGCCAGCGCCCGGTCGGTCGAGATCAGCCACACCGGCGAATTGTAGCCATGCTCGGCCTGACCCACGAGGTCGGTCGCGACGATTTCCGGATCGGCGGTGGCATCGGCAATCACGCAGCTTTCGGTGGGCCCGGCAAACATGTCGATGGAGACGCGGCCATAGAGCAGCCGCTTGGCTTCAGCGACGAACTGGTTGCCGGGGCCGACGAGAATGTCGGCGGGCTTGCCGGTGAACAGTCCGAACGCCAGCGCACCGATGCCCTGCACCCCGCCGAGATTGAGGATGGTATCTGCCCCGCAAACGTCGAGGGCAAAGATCACGGCCGGGTGCGCGCCGGTTTCGCCGCGTGGTGGCGAGCAGGCAATGACATTGTCGACGCCCGCCGCCTTCGCCGTGGTGGCGGTCATGATGGCCGACGCGATGTGGGCATACCGCCCGCCCGGCACATAGCATCCGGCGGTCTGCAACGGGATGTTGCGGTGCCCGGCGAACAGCCCGGGAAGGATCTCGGTTTCGGTATCCTGGATGGAGGCGCGCTGCACCTCGGCGAACCGGCGCACGTTGTCATGGGCAAAGCGGATGTCGTCCTGGAGCTTTTGCGGCACCATCTTTCGCGCACGGGCGCGGGTCTCATCGGTGATGACGATATCACCATCCCACTTGTCCAGTTCGCGGGCATATTTCACGGCGCGCTCATCGCCGCCGCGTTCAAGCTCGTCAAGCATGTTCACGACGATGTCGCGCACGTCCTGCTCGCCGGTGGCAGAGGTTTTCCCGGCTGTCTTGAGATAGGTGATGGCCATGGGAATGAGTCCTTTCAGGGTCAGGTCAGCGGGCCGCCAGCGCGCATTCGCGGATGATGCGGCCGATCAGTTTGCAGTCGTCGATGGAGAACGTCAGTGGCAGGCGCATGTCGATCAGCGTGGACAGCACGCGGTCGGTTTGCGGCAGGTGCTGGCACCCGGCATAGGTCCATGAATCATGGCGTGAGGTGAAGCCGACCGGCTCATCGGCGCCGAACCATTTCAGTTCCACACCGCGGGCCAGGGCGGCTGCAAGAAAGCCGGTTATCTGCTGCGGTGAAAAGTCCGGCAGGTTGAACTGGATCGAGGATGCCACGAACTGCTCTTTCGCGGGCCGCTGCGGCAGGCTGATGCCCGGCACATTGGCAAGCTCCAGCGCAACGGCCTCGTAGCGCTCGTTCCAGCGGCGGCAGTTGTCTTCAAGCATTGCGATCTGCGGGCGCAGGATGGCGGCACGCAGGTTGTCCATGCGGCCGGAACAATTGGGCGTTTCCAGCCGGATCTTGCGGAACACCTCTTCGGGCGGTGCGGTGATATGGCGGCCATACAGCATGTACGACCCCGACAGAACGGTGGCCCGGGCCATCATTTCCGCATCAGTGGAAATCAGGAGCCCGCCTTCGCCCGAGTTCATGTGCTTGTAGGTCTGGGTGGAATAACATGCCGCAAGCCCGTGCTTGCCCGACTTCACCCCGTCCCAGGCCGCACCCATCGTGTGAGCGCAATCCTCGATCACCGCCACGCCAGCCCCGTTGCAGATCGTCATCAGCGCGTCCATGTCCACGATGTGGCCGCGCATGTGCGACAGCATCAGCACCCGCGCACCGGACGATAAAATCTTCGCCGCAAGGTCGTCGAGGTCGATTACGTGCTCGTCCGTCACCTCCACGAGGACCGGGCGCCCGCCGGCACCGGCGATGGCACCGGGGACGGGGGCGAGCGTATAGCCGTTGGTCAGCACCGGTTCACCGGCTTTCAGGCCAAACGCCCTGAGTGCGGTGGTCAATGCATAGCCGCCGGATGTGACGGCAAGGCAGTAGGGTACGTCGATCCAGGCAGCAAACTCCTGCTCCAGCAGGGCGGTCTCGCTGGTCTCGCCGGTGGCGGTGTTGTAGCGGTGCAACCGGCCTGAGCGCATCACCTCGACGGCGCGCGCGATGGCGGCCTCCGGGACAGGCTCCTGTTGCGTAAAACTGCCGGTGAAAGTTTTGCTCATGGGACCAGAGCATAGCGCCAAACTGCTGTCCGTGCGCTAGCGCCAGAGCAAAAAGGATGTGGTGCCAAGCCTCAGTCAGACGTGGCTGCGGCGATGTCCGCGTCGGACAGGCCGGCCTCGCGCAACACTTCCTCGGTATGCTGGCCCAGCGTGGGGGCAGGCCGCTTCACCCCGCCCGGCGTAGAGTGGAACTTGACCGGCGCGCCGATGGTCCTGACCCGTCCAGCCACCGGATGGTCGACTTCCGGCACCATGTCGCGGGCAATCGTCTGCGGGTCGGCATGCATCTGGTCGATCGACAGCACAGGTCCGGCAGGCACCCCGGCCGCCTCCAGTGCATCCAGCCAGTGCTGGGTGGTGTGTGGCGCAAAGTAGGGTGCCAATGCGTCAGCCAGTGCCTCGCGGTTCTGCATCCGGGTGCGGTTGGTTTCGAACCGGGGGTCATCCTTCAGGTGTTCGGCACTGATCACGGTCAGCATCCGTTCCCAGTTGGTCTGGTTGGCCGCGCCCAGGTTGAGCCAGCCGTCCGACGTGCGGAAGGCTTCGTAAGGCGCATTCAGCGGATGGGCCGAGCCCATCGGCCCGGGTGCCACGCCGGTTGCAAAACAGATTGCCGATTGCCAGTAGGTGTGGGTGATGCCGGCTTCGAACAGCGAGGTATCAACCCGCTGGCCTTCGCCCGTCTTCAGCTTGTGGGCATAGGCCGCCGCACAGCCCAGCGCCCCCAGGATGCCGGCGGTGATATCCGATACGGGCGCACCCACCTTGACCGGCGGCCGGCCTGGCGCTTCACCGGTGATCGACATGAGGCCTGACATGCCCTGCGCGATCAGGTCGAAACCGCCGCGCTCGGCATAGGGGCCGGTGCGCCCGAAGCCGGAAATCTCGCAGTAGATAAGCCCCGGGTTTATCTTCTTCAGTTCGTCATAGCCCAGCCCCATCTTCTGCATGGTGTCATGCCGGTAGTTCTCGATGAGGCAGTCGGCCTGCTCGATCAGGCGGATCAGCGCCTTCTTGCCAGCTTCGCTCTTGAGGTCGAGTTTGATGCCGCGCTTGTTGCGGTTCATCATCATGAAGGCGGCGGATTCGCCATTGATGTCAGGCGGCAGAAAGCGGCGGGTGTCGTCGCCGTTGGGCCGCTCGACCTTGATCACGTCCGCCCCCATGTCGGCCAGCATCAGCCCGGCTACGGGGCCGGCCATGATGTGCGCCAGCTCGATCACCTTCATGCCCTTGAGCGGGCCGGTGTTGGGGACGGTGCTCATGGGCTGCTACCGCCCCTTCCAGTCAGGCTTGCGCTTGCCCAGGAACGCTTCCATGCCTTCGCGGAAATCTTCCGACATGTAGCATTGAACGATCAGGTCCTTGTCGTTGTCGCGATCACCAACGCGCAACCGCCGCAGCGCTTCCTTGGTGGCGCGCATGGTCAGCGGGGCGTGGTCCTTCAGCATCTCGGCGAGTTGCAGGGCGCGCACGTAGACAAACTCCTTGTCGTCGTGCAGTTCGCTGACCAGCCCCAGCGCCAGCGCCTCGTCTGCCTCGATCAGGCGCGAGGTAAAGATGATTTCCTTGACCCGGTGCGGCCCGATGATGGCCGCCAGCCGCGCCAGGTTGGAGTTGGACAGGCAGTTGCCCAGCGTGCGCGCAATCGGAAATCCGAAGCGCATGTCGCGGGTGCCGATGCGCAGGTCGCAGGTTGCCGCGATGGCTGCCCCGCCACCGGTACAGGCACCCGCAATGGCGGCAATGGTCGGTACCGGCACGGCTTCCAGCGCACCGAGCACCTTGTCCATGCGCGCCTCGTAGTCGAGCGCGTCCTGGGCGGTGGTGAAGTCGCGGAACGCTGAAATGTCGGTGCCGGCGGCAAAGGCCTTCTCGCCGGCTCCGGTGATGACGATCGCCCTGAGCGGTCCGTCCGGATCGACGCCCTCGCAGATTTCGCGCAGCCGCTGATACATTGCAAAGGTCAGCGCATTGCGCGCTTGCGGGCGGTTCAGCGTGATGATGCCGATGCCGTTGTCTTCCTGCCAAAGCAGGTCTTCGGTGTCGCTCATTTGGCCGCTAGCTCCTGTAGAAATATTCGACGAGGAACATCGGTATGGCCGGAATGTAGGTACACATCAACAACACCGTCATCAACACCATGATGAACCAGATGTTGACCCGGGTCACGTCCCAGATGTTGGCCTTGGCAATCGAGCAGGCTGTGATCAGCACCGATGCCACCGGCGGCGTCTGCTGGCCGATGGCCAGATTGAGCGTCACTACCAGGCCGAAATGGACGGGATCGATGCCGGCCTGCACGATCAGCGGTATCACGATGGGCACCACCAGGATGATGGCGGCGGCCGAGTGCAGGAAGAAGCCGATGATCAGGAAAAAGATGTTGAGGATCAGCAGGATGACGTACTTGTTGCTGGTGAACTCCAGCATCTGTGCCGCGATTTCCTGCGGAAACTGTGCCCGAGTCAGGAACCCGCCGACAACCACCGAGGCCGCCACCAGCAGCATCACCACGGCGGTCTGCATGCCGCCGTCGAGCATCGCGTTGTAGAGTTCCTTGAGGTTGGTCTCGCGGTACCACACGCCGATGCCGATGGCCACCAGCACGGCAAGGCCGGCTGCCTCGGTGGCGGTGACGAAGCCGCCGAAAATGCCGCCGAGGATGATGATTGGCAGCAGGAAGGTCGGCAGCGCGTCGATAAAGGTCTCACGCACCCGCTTCAGGTTGAAGGCTTCTTCCACCGGGAAGTTGTACTTGCGAGCGAAGATGTAGGCCACCAGCATCAGGCCGAACCCGCCAAGGAAGCCCGGCACGAAGCCTGCCACGAACAGCTGCTCCACCGAGGTGTCGGCGGATGCCGCGTACAGGATCATCGGGATCGATGGCGGAATGATCACCGCCAGCGACGCGGACGATGAGGTCACGGCTGCCGCAAACGGTGCTGTGTAGCCGCGTTTCTTCATTTCCGGGATCATGATCGAGCCCATGGCGGCCACGTCGGCCACGGCGGACCCCGAGATTTCAGCGAAGAACAGCGACACGCCGATATTGACCATGGCCAGGCCGCCACGCACAAAGCCGATGAGCGCCGAGATGAAGTTGATCAGCCGCTTGGTAATGCCTGACGCATTCATGATGGCGCCGGCCAGCACGAACATCGGGATGGCGATCAGCGAAAACTTGGTGGCACCGCTGTACATGTCGAGTGCGACAGTGACCAGCGAGTTGGGGCCCTCGGTCATGAGCAGGCCCACGACGCCGGCAATGGCCAACGCCACGGCGATCGGCACGTTGATACAGATGAGCGCGACCAGAATGATGAAGATGGTGAGCAATACCATGGTGCGCGTTCCTAGTGATCGGAGGACTGGCCGGTGGCGATCTGGCGCCAGTAGGCCGGCAGGCTGAGCAGTTCGGCGATGATGAACAGTATCGCTCCAACCGGGATGACAGACTGGGTGAGTTCGACCGGCACCCAGGTCAGGCTGACCAGGCTTTCACCTTGCAGCACGTCGAGCACCCGCAAGCCCGCCCAGGCCATCAGGATGAAGAAGCCGATCACCAGCACCTCGCCGATGACCACGAACCACATGCGGACCGGCATCGGGATCGACAGCAGCACTGCATCGAAGCCGATGTGCTTGCGCCGCAATGCGGCCAGCGCCGAGCCATAGTAGGTGATCCATGCCAGCAGAACCGAGGCTACTTCGTCGTAGAACGACAGCGAAGCGCCGGACTTCCGGAAGATGACGGCGACCACCACCAATGTGGTCAGCGACACCATCAGCGTGATCAGGATCCATTCAAGCGTGCGGCCAAGCCCGCGGCCCAGTGTGCCGGTCATGGGTGGTCATGTCCCTTGCAGGTATGTCGTGAATTGGGTCCGATGACGGCCCGTGGCAAGAAACGTCCTGTGACCTTGCCACCGGCCCCCATCAGCAAGGCAGGAGCAGCCCTGGGGCTGCCCCTGTTGCATGCGGGTATGAAGGATCAGGAGCTGGAACCCAGCGACAGAACCTTGTCGATCAGGTCCTTGCCGCCTTCAACTCCTGCACCAAACTCGTCATAGACCGGCCGGGAAGCGTTGATGAAGGCGTCCTTGTCGGCCTCGTTGACGGCAATGCCGCTTTCCTTGAGCTTGCCGAGCAGTTCATCGTCCATGCGGCCGGCTGTATCGTAAACGAATGCCTGGGTTTCCTGGGCCACTTCGGTCAGCGTCTTCTGCACGTCTTCCGGCAGCTTTGCGAACTCAGGGTCCGACACCAGCACATAGGCCGGCGTATACACGTGGCCGGTGACCGACAGGTACTTCTGTACTTCCTGGAACTTCGCCGACCAGATCTGCGTATAGGGGTTTTCCTGGCCATCCATCACGCCGGTCTGCAGCGCGGTGAACACATCGGAAAACGCCATCGGCGTCGGGTTGGCGCCGTACAGCTGGAACATCTTCACACGCCACTCACCCTTCGGCGTGCGCAGCTTCAGGCCCGCCAGGTCTTCCGGCTTGTTGATCGGGCGGGTGTTGTTGGTGATGTGGCGGAAGCCGTTTTCCCAGTAGGCCAGGATGCGATAGCCCTTGGACTGGGCCGCATTCTGGAACATCTCGCCCATCTCGCCCTCGACCCGTTTCATGTGGTCGCGGTCCTTGATGATGTACGGCATCTCGAACACGCCGAACTCGGGTGAAATGGACGACATTACCGACGACGGCAGGGCGAACTGCACCTGGCCCAGTTTCAGCTTCTGCAGCAGCTCGCGGTCATCGCCAAGCTGTGATGAGCCAAAAACCTGCACCTCGGCCTTGTCGCCGAGCTTTTCGTTGGCGCGCTTGGCAAACTCTTCGGCCGAAGCTGCAAACAGTGAGCCGGGGTTTCCGACGTGGCCGAACTTCAGGATGATCTTCTCGGCGTGGGCTGCGGTTGCCATGGCGGCCAGCGCAGCAGAAAAGGCAAGTGCTTTGAGCATTGTTTTCATTGATTTTTTCCTCCCAGGAAATGAAGCAGTCTGAACTCCTTATTCGGCTGCGACAGCGCTGCTTTCATCCGCTGCCTGTGCCTTGAGAAAATCCATGGCCCGTTGGGCACCACCACTTTGGTGCGGAACGCCCGCCACGCCAAGCCCCATCTCGACACCCGAAAGGGTGCCCATCAGCATGAGGTCGTTGAAATCGCCAAGGTGGCCGATGCGGAACACCTTGCCGGCCAGCCGCGACAACCCGTTGCCGAGCGACATGTCGAAGTGCTTCAGCACCGTTGCCCGGAACTCATCCGCGTTGTGGCCTTCCGGCAACATCACCGCAGTCAGCACCTGGCTGTAGTCTTTCGGTTCGTTGCACAACACCTCGAGACCCCAGGCCTGCACGGCGCGCCGGGTTGCCTCGGCGTGGCGCTTGTGCCGGGCAAACACGTTGTCGAGTCCTTCCTCGTGCAGCATGTCGATCGCCTCGGCCAGCCCGTACAAGAGGTTGGTGGCCGGCGTGAACGGGAAGTAACCGGTCGTGTTGGGGCCGATCATCTCGTCCCAGGCCCAGTACGACCGCGGTAGCGTTGCCGTTTCCGATGCCTTGAGCGCCTTGTCTGAAATTGCATTGAACGACAGGCCCGGCGGCAGCATCAGCCCCTTCTGAGACCCTGCCACGGTCACGTCCACACCCCACTCGTCATGCCGGTAGTCGATGGAGGCCAGCGAGGAGATGGTGTCGACCATCAAGAGTGCGGGATGGCTGGCAGCGTCCATCGCCTTGCGCACGTCGTTGATGCGCGAGGTGGCCCCGGTCGAGGTTTCATTGTGAACGACGCACACGGCCTTGATCTCGTGTGCCTTGTCGGCATCGAGCGCCTCGCCGATCTTGTCGGGCAACGCACCCCGGCGCCAGTCGGTTTCGATCAGGATTGGCTCAAGGCCCAGCCGTTTCGCCAGCTTGCACCACAGCGATGCAAAGTGGCCGGTCTCGCACATCAGGATCCTGTCGCCCGGCGACAGCGTGTTGACCAGTGCTGCTTCCCACGCGCCGGTGCCTGAGGCGGGGTAGATGATGACGTGGCTGGACGTCTTGAAGATCGTCTTCATGCCGTCGAGACACTTCTTGCCGATGTCGCCGAACGCCGGACCGCGATGGTCGATGGTGGGATAGTCCATCGCCCGCAGGATTCGGTCCGGCACGTTGGACGGGCCCGGAATCTGCAGGAAATGGCGGCCTGCCTTGTGCATGATACAGTTCCTCCCGGGTCGTTGCCGCGTCTTCCAGGTTGGTTCCCGGCTGGCTTGCAAGCTGTCAGATTTGCGGTTACTTAATTTTGCATTCAAAATTATGTCAAGGGCATTCCGGTGGCCACGCTTGCATTCTCCAGTCTTTCCCGCCGCCTGAGAGAGGGTGTCCATGGAGCGGTCATGGATGATGTGTTCTCCCGTGGCCGCTATGCGACCGATGCCTCGATTTACCAGATCATGCCGTGCGCCGTGGTCGTGCCGGAGACAGCGGACGACGTGCGCAACGTCATCGCCATCGCGCGCGAGGAAGGCGCAACCGTGTTGCCGCGAGGGGGCGGCACCTCGCAGTGCGGCCAGACGGTGAATGACTCCATCGTCATTGACACCACGAAGCACCTCAACAAGCTGCTGGAGCTGGACGTAAAGGGGCGCACCTGCCTGGTGGAGCCGGGCATCGTGCTGGACGAATTGAACCGCCAGCTAAAACCCCACGGGCTCTGGTTTCCGGTTGACGTGTCCACCGCCTCGCGCGCCACCATCGGTGGCATGGCCGGCAACAATTCCTGCGGCGGCCGGTCGATCCGTTATGGCATGATGCGCGACAACGTGCTGGCCATCGATGCCGTACTCGCCGACGGGTCCGAGGCCACCTTCGGCCTGCTCGAGCAGGGGCACACCCTGCCCGGATTTGTCGGTGACCTGCTGAAGCTGGGCGAACGTGAACAGCACGAGATTGCTGCACGCTTTCCGAAGGTGATGCGCCGGGTGGGCGGCTACAACATCGACGCGCTGGTGCCCAACGGCCGCGCCATCAACCTGTCATCGCTGCTGGTCGGCTCGGAAGGTACACTCGCCTGGTCCAGCCGCATACGCCTGAAGCTGTCGCCATTGCCCGCCCGCAAGGCCATGGGTGTGTGCCACTTCCCGACCTTCCACGCGGCCATGGATGCCGCCCAGCACATCGTCAAGCTGGACCCGGTCGCGGTGGAACTGGTCGACCGCACCATGATCGAGCTGGCCCGAGACATCGACATCTTCCGCCCGACCATCGAGAAGGTGGTGCGCGGCGAGCCCGAAGCGCTGCTGCTGGTCGACTTTGCCGAGGATGGCTGGGACGAGAACCTCTCCCGCCTGAAGCAGCTGCACGAGGTGATCGGTGATCTGGGCTTCGACTGGTCGCGATCCGGCACTCATTTCGGCGGCGTGGTCGAGGTCAATGATCCGAAGCTGCAGGCAGACCTCGCCGAGGTGCGCAAGTCCGGCCTCAACATCATGATGTCCATGCGTGCCGAAGGTAAGCCCGTCTCGGTGGTGGAAGACTGTGCGGTGGAACTGAAAGACCTTGCCGCCTACACGGCGGGCCTTACCGAAGTGTTCGAGAAGCACGGCACGCGCGGCACCTGGTACGCCCATGCCTCGGTCGGCTGCCTGCATGTGCGCCCGGTCCTCAACCTCAAGCTCGACACCGACGTGAAGCGCCTGCGCGCCATCGCCGAGGAGGCCTTCGAACTGGTACGCCAGTACAAGGGCTCGCACTCGGGCGAACACGGCGACGGCATCATCCGCTCCGAATTCAACGAGGTGATGTTCGGCGCGCGCATGATGGACAGCTTCCGGCAGGTCAAGCGCGCCTTCGACCCCGCCGGCGTGTTCAACCCGGGCAAGGTTGTGGATGCGCCGAAGATGGACGACCGCTCGCTGTTCCGATTCAAGCCGGACTACAAGGTGGCCGAGTTCACAACCGCGCTCGACTGGTCCGGCTGGCCGGGCGCTGCCAGCGGCTTCCAGGGCGCGGTGGAGATGTGCAACAACAACGGCGCCTGCCGCAAGCTGTCCGGCGGTGCCATGTGCCCCAGCTACCGGGCAACGAAGGACGAACAGCACCTGACCCGCGGCCGTGCCAACTCCTTGCGCCTTGCAATTTCGGGCCAGCTTGGCGAAGGCGCACTTACCAGTGATGCCATGGCCGAGGCGATGAAGCTGTGCGTCGGCTGCAAGGCGTGCAAGCGCGAATGCCCGACCGGCGTCGACATGGCGCGCATGAAGATCGAGGTGGCCGCGCAACGGGTGGGCAAGGCGGGCCTCAGCCTGCGCGACAGGCTGGTGGCGCACCTGCCGCGCTATGCACCTTTTGCCGCCAGGATGCCGTGGCTGGCCAACATGCGCGACACGCTGCCGGGGCTGGCTGCCGTGAGCGAGGCGATTGCCGGCCTGTCCCGCCATCGCACCTTGCCGCAGTGGCGCTCTGACGTGTACCGGCATGGTGAGCAGTCTGGCCCGGCGCACGGTACGCCGGTCATCCTGTTCGGCGACACCTTCAACACCTGGCACGAACCGGAAAACCTTCATGCAGCCCGCGCCGTGCTGGCGGCAGGTGGGTTCCGCGTGCATTCGCCAATGTCCGAGGGCGAAAGACGGCCGCCGTGCTGCGGCCGCACCTACCTTGCCGCCGGCCTGGTGGACGTGGCCCGCAAGGAGGCCCGCCGCCTCATCAAGGCTTACCTGCCGCTGGTGCACCAGGGTGCGAAGATTGTCGGGCTTGAGCCATCCTGCCTGCTCACCCTGCGCGATGAACTGACGGTACTGAAGCTTGGCGGCGAGGCGAGGGAAATCGCCGGTGCCGCGATGCTGTTCGAGGAGTTCGTCGTCGCCCACGCAGATCGCTTCAAGTTCAAGCCGCTTGAGCGCAAGGCCTTGCTGCATGGCCACTGCCACCAGAAGGCGCACAACGTGATGGGTTCCGTCACAGGCGCGCTGAACCTGGTGCCGGGGCTTGCGGTTGAAACCATTGAAAGCTCGTGCTGCGGCATGGCCGGGGCGTTCGGCTACCAGGCGGAGACGTACGAGGTGTCGAAGGCCATGGCCGAACTCAGTCTTCTGCCTGCTGTCCGAACGGCAGAATCTGCTACACTCATTGTCGCTGACGGCACCTCCTGCCGTCACCAGATTGTTGACGGAGCGGGTCGCGAGGCGATCCATGTGGCGCAGGTGCTGCACATGGCGCTGGGTGAGGGAGTCGCACAATGAATGTTCGCATGGATGAACCCATCGTCCGCCGTTCGTTGCACGACGAACTGGTCGAGAGGTTGCAGCGGCTGATTATCGAGGGCGAACTGACGCCCGGCGAAAAGGTGCCGGAAAAGGACCTGTGCGAACGGTTCAACGTGTCGCGCACCCCGCTGCGCGAGGCGCTCAAGGTTCTGGCCAATGCAGGCCTCGTCACGCTTACGCCCAACCGCGGGGCGTCGGTGACCGCCGTCACGGTCGACGACCTGCAGGAAGTGTTCCCGGTAATGGGCGCGCTGGAAGCGCTGTCGGGAGAACTCGCCTGTGCCAAGATCACCGACGACGAACTCGCCGAGGTGCGCGCGCTGCACAAGCAGATGCTGGACCATTACAGGGCGCAGCGCCTGCCTGAATACTTCAAGACCAACGAGGCCATTCACACGGCAATCCTGGCGGCTGCCCGCAACGACACCCTGTCCAGCCAGCACCACATGCTGTCGGCGCGTGTCCGCCGGGCCCGCTATCTCGCCAACATGACCCGCGAGCGCTGGGACAAGGCGGTGGCCGAGCACGAGGACATCCTGGCTGCCCTTGAAGCCCGTGACGGGCCGAAGCTCGGGCGCATTCTGAAGGCCCATCTGAGCAACAAGCTCGAAACCGTCTCCGAGTGGCTGAAGGCCAACGGCTAGGCCACCGGCTCCGGCTTGACAAGTCAAGGCACGCGCAGTCTGCTCCGGTCTTGCGTCCGGCCTCCAGCGCGCCGGCCTTGAGGCCAGACCCATGTCACTTGTTCTCGACTTCATCCACGACTTCCGCTTCGCTGACTTGTCGCCTGCACTGGTGCACGAAGCCGTGCGCTGCCTGGGCGATACGCTTGGCGTGGCGGCAGGCGGCAGCCGCACGGAGCTGTCGCGCATTATCCGCAGCCATGCCGCACGCCAGTTCGGCGGCGGCTCGGCGGCAATCTGGTGGGATGGCCGTGTCGCCAGCCCTGCTGGTGCCGCACTCGCCAACGCGATGACCATTGACGCACTGGACGCGCATGACGGCCACAAGCTGACCAAGGGCCATGTCGGCTGCGGCGTCATTCCGGGACTTGTCGCGGTGATGCAGCAGGAAGGCCGCACCTGCCCGAAGGAGCTGCTTACCAGCCTCGTCATCGGCTACGAGATCGGCACCCGGGCCGGAATAGCGCTGCATGCAAGTGCCAGCGACTATCACACCTCCGGCGCGTGGATTGCGCTGGCCACGGCCGCACTTGGCGCGCGCCAGCTTGGCCTGTCCAGGGCCCACACCCGTGAGGCCCTCGGCATTGCCGAGTACCACGGCCCCCGCAGCCAGATGATGCGCTGCATCGATGCCCCGACCATGGTCAAGGACGGCTCTGGCTGGGGCGCTATGGCAGGCGTTTCCGCCGCTTACCTGGCCAGTGACGGCTTTACCGGCGCGCCCGCCATCACCTTGGAGGACGAGGCTCTGGCCCATGTCTGGGCCGACACCGGCAGCAACTGGTACGTGATGCAGCAATACATAAAGCTCTATCCCGTCTGCCGCTGGGCGCAGCCCGCCGTGGAAGCCATGCTGGCGCTGGTCAAGGCGCACGGCTTTGGTGCGCGCGACGTGGCGGCCATTACCATTGACACCTTCCATGAGGCGAGGCGGCTTGCGGTGTTACCCGAAAACACCGAACAGGCGCAGTACTCGCTGCCGTTCCCGGTGGCGGCTGCCCTGGTGCGCGGCACGCTGGGCGTCGACGAGGTCGCCGGCTCCGGCCTGACCGATCCCGAAATATTGCGGGTGGCCCGGATGATCGAGATCACCGAACGTGACGAATACAATGTCGCGTTCCCGGCGCGGCGCTTTGCCAGCGCAACCGTGCGCCTTGTTGATGGACGCGAGTTCACCTCCGGCACCACCGAGGCAAAGGGCGACCCCGAAGCCAAGGTGTCCGACGAAGTGATCTGGCAGAAGTTTGATGCCCTGGCGCAACCGGTGCTGGGCAGTGCCCGGGCAAGGGCGTTGCGCGAGTGCGTTACTGCGACACCGGCAGCGTCCACCACGGCAGACCTGTTCGACCTGCTGCGCGCGGACGCCGGTGCCCGTGCCGCCGCGTGATGACCTGTTCGATCCCTTGTCTTGGTGCGTCCTTGCGATAGGGTTCGCTGCACCCCTGATCCCGAAAGCTTGACCATGAATGAGCACAGCCACTCCACCAGCACCCATACCCACGCAACGGAAGATGATGTTCGCAACCGGGACATCAGGATCTGGGTGAACGGCGATATCGTCCACCGCGATGATGCAAAGGTGTCGGTCTATGACGCAGGGTTCATGCTGGGTGACGGCATGTGGGAAGGCATGCGCCTGTACAACGGCAGATGGGCCTTCTTCGATGCCCACATGGACCGGCTCTACGGATCCTGCAAGGCCGCCGGCATCGACATCGGCATGAGCCGCGACGAGATGTTGGCAGCCTTGAACAGGACCGCTGAAGCCAACGCGATGGTGTCCGATGCGCACGTGCGCCTGATGGTGACACGTGGCCTCAAGGACAAGCCGTTCCAGCATCCGCGCCTGTCCACCTCGGGTCCTACCGTCGTCATCCTGATCGAACACTCTGTGCCGAAGAAGGATGTGCAGAAGGGTGGCGTGCGCCTTGTCACCGTGCCGCAGGTCAGGGGCATGCCGATGGCGCAGGATGCCAAGTACAACTCCCACTCCAAGCTCAACTGCGTGCTTGCCTGCCTTCAGGCGGAACGCATGGGGGCGGACGAGGGCCTGATGCTGGACCCGCACGGTTTCGTCAACACGACGAACGCCTGCAACTTCTTCATCGTCAGGAAGGGCGAGGTGTGGACCTCGACCGGGGACTACTGCATGAACGGCGTGACCCGGCAGAACGTCATCAACCTGTGCCGCG
>CAYMJJ010000043.1:3083-19264 GCA_964390445.1 uncultured Anderseniella sp. | reverse complement strand
ACCAGCAGGATCAGTGCCGGCGGCAGCAGCCAGAACGAGATGTTGTTCATGCGCGGGAAGGCCATGTCGGGCGCACCGATCATGATCGGCACGAACCAGTTGCCGAAACCGCCGATCATGGCCGGCATGACCATGAAGAAGATCATCAGCAGCCCGTGAGCGGTAACGAACACGTTGAACATGTTCTTGCCGGCGTCGATTGCGTCAGCAGAGCTGTCGCCCACGCCATACACCATATGCGCAAGGCCATGGAAATACTGGATGCCTGGTTCCTGCAGTTCCATGCGCATGACGATCGACAGGAGGCCCCCGACGAGGCCGGAGAAGATCGCGAACCACAGGTACATCGTGCCGATGTCCTTGTGGTTGGTGGAGAACAGGTAGCGCCGGATACCGTGCGGGTGATCGTCGTGCGCGTCATGTGTTGCTGTTGCGTTGGCCATACTGGCGTTCCTCGCTTCTTTGCAATCAATCAGTTGTTGTTGGACTGGCCGGCCGCGTTCAGCGCCAGCTTGCCCTTTGTGGTCAGGATCGAGGCCAGATGTTTCTGGGCTTCTTCGATACCGGCCGTCTTGGCCGTTGCGAGCCAGGCGTCATACTCGTCCTGGGCAACAACCCGCACGGTGATCGGCATGAAGGCGTGGTCCTTGCCGCACAGTTCGGAACACTGCCCGTAGAAAACGCCTTCCTTCTCGGCCTTGAACCAGGTTTCGTTCAGGCGGCCCGGCACGGCGTCGATCTTGGAGCCGAACGAGGGAATGGTCCAGGAATGCAGCACATCGCTGGCTGTCACGATGACGCGGACGATCTTGTTGGCAGGTACGACCACTTCGGTATCGGTCGCCAGCAGGTAGGGTTCACCTTCCTTCAGCTCTTCCTTCGACTTCATGTACTGGTCAAAGGATACGTCCTCGCCAGGATATTCGTAGGACCAGTACCACTGGTTGCCAATGGCCTTGACGGTCATGTCTGCCGGAGGCAGGTCGCGCTGGAAGTACAGCAGGCGGAACGAAGGAATGGCGATGGCGATCAGGATCAGGATCGGCACTACCGTCCATACCACTTCAACGAAGGTGTTGTGCGTGGTCTTCGAGGGCACGGGGTTGGCCTTCGCGTTGAACTTCACCATCACGTAGATCAGCAGCGCCAGAACGAACAGCGAGATCAACGTGATGATGACCAGCAGAAAATTGTGAAAGTCGATGATGAAGTCCTTCACCGGCGTGGCTGACTGTTGCAGGCCAAGCTGCCAGTCGACCGGCTGGCCCAGCCCTGCTGCCAAAGCCGGCGCGGCCAGCATGGTGACGAAAGCGAACGATGAAACTGTCGCAAAAAGCTTGCGCATGGGTGCCCTCATATAAAGCCGCCTGTCGACGGTCTGCCCGGTGGCATTCTTGCTTGTTGTACCGCGATGGTCAGGAACAAGCCTGAACCCGGCCATCACAGGGACTCAACTTCAACCATATTAGACTGATGCCCGCAACTGTTACAGGCGCGTCAAAAATGCACGTACCTGATTAGGACAAGGCCCACGATATTGCAAACATAGAAAAACTTGAATGTCACGTCACGTCAGGATGCCGAAGCACGAATGATGGCTTGCCGGCAGCGTGGGCTGGCCCCATAGAAATGCCTCATTTCAACCCGATGGAAGCATCCGCGCAGTGGCCGTGGGGACAATCCGCGACAATGTCATCGCAGCCGGGTTGATCAATCAGGCTTGCGTCTGGCATACACAGCGGGCGCGACGGGACGTGCAACAGTCCGGATACTCAAGGGAGCAGGAACGCAAGTGGCCAGATATTCCAGCATGATTCGCATGATTGCAGCCGGTGCCTTCACCATTGCCCTGGCTGCAACGGCGCTTGCACAGCAGACACCACCGGCTTCACCGAAGCAATTCGGCCCTCGCGTAAACGGTGGTGGCGCTGCCGGTGCGCCGGATGGCGGACCAAGCCGCCCTGCACCCGACCTGATCGCCGAGAACGGCAAATGGAAGGTTCAATGCGAGTCACGGCCAGCCGGCAAGGATGAGGCGGGCAACGATGTACCGGCAATGAAGTCGTGTGCGATGGTGCAGGTCAGCCGTGATGAGGCACGTCCACAAGTGGCCCTGTCGCTGATCATGCGGGTTCAGAAGCAAGACGGGAGGACCGGCACCATGATGCAGATCATGGCACCGATCGGGGTTTTCCTGCCCACGGGCATCGCGCTGGAAATCGATGGCCAGGCCGTTGGCCGGGTGCCGTTCGTCCGGTGCCTGCCGCAGACACGGGTGTCGCCGCCGCTGTGCACGGCAACTGCAGAGGCCCAGCCGGAAACACTCGAAAAGATGCGCAAGGGCGCGACAGCCAATTTCATCATCTACGAAGCACCGGGCAAGGCCATCAAGCTACCTATCTCCCTGAACGGCTTCACGGCTTCCTACAAGGCGCTGGCCGACAACAGCTGACACCGGCGTTCCGGCTCGCCCCGGCAAGCGCAGGGGTTGAACGGTTCGCAGCTTCACGCCAAGTTAGGTGCTGCAATGCCCTTCGAGAGGAAGCGCCCCGTGTCCGGCCAGCCCACATCCGATGACCTGTTCTATGCCGGTTCAGACCTGACCCGGGAACGCGCGCTGGCGCTGACCGAAGATGCGCTGGCTCGCGCTGACGACGGTGAACTGTTTCTGGAATACCGCCAGTCGGAAAGCCTCGTCTTCGACGATGGCCAGTTGCGCACGGCTGCCTTCGACGTGAACCACGGTTTCGGCTTGCGCGCGATCAGCGGCGAGGCGTCAGCCTACGCCCATTCCGCCGACCTGTCGGAAGCCGGTATCAGGCGCGCAGCCGAGACAGTTCGGGCTGTCCAGACCAGCAGCGGCGGCGTGAGCGCGGGACCCGGTCGCACCAATGTCAGCCTGTACACGCCAGACAATCCGCTCGACGCGATGGGCTTTGAAGCCAAGGTAAAGCTGCTGCGCGACGTCGATGCCTATACCCGTGACCTGGATGACCGCATCACGCAGGTATCGGTGTCGCTGTCGGGCGAATGGCAGGCGGTGGACATCATCCGGCCGGACGGCGAAATGATGTCGGACCGGCGGCCGCTGGTGCGGTTCAACGTGTCGGTGGTAATGGCTCAGGGCGACCGGCGTGGCAACGGCATGCACGGCATGGGCGGGCGGCAAGGCTACGGCGCCTTCATTGCCCGCGAGAACTGGCAGGCTGCAGCGCGCGAGGCAATGCGCCAGGCGCTGGTCTCGCTGGAGGCCGAAGACGCACCGGCCGGCGAGATGGACGTGGTGCTCGGTCCTGGCTGGCCCGGCATCCTGCTGCACGAAGCCATTGGCCACGGCCTCGAAGGTGATTTCAACCGCAAGAAGACTTCGGCCTTCTCAGGCCTGCTGGGCAAGCGCATTGCAGCACCCGGCGTCACCATTGTCGATGATGGAACGCTGGCCGACCGGCGCGGTTCGCTGAGCATCGATGACGAGGGAACGCCGGCGCAATCCACCACCTTGATCGAAGACGGCATCCTGGTCGGCTTCATGCAGGACCGGCTCAATGCGCGCCTGATGGGCGTGGCACCCACCGGCAACGGACGGCGCCAGTCCTATGCACATCACCCGATGCCGCGGATGACCAACACCGTCATGCTGAACGGTGACACGAACCCCGGCGAGATCATCAGTTCGGTCAAGAACGGGCTTTATGCGGTGTCGTTCGGTGGCGGCCAGGTTGACATTACTTCGGGCAAGTTCGTGTTTTCCTGCACCGAGGCTTACCGCATCGAGGACGGCAAGATCGGCGCGCCCGTGAAGGGTGCCACGCTGATCGGCAACGGCCCTGATGCGCTGACGCGCATTTCGATGATCGGCAACGACATGGCACTTGATCCCGGTATCGGCACCTGCGGCAAGAACGGCCAGGGTGTACCGGTCGGCGTCGGACAACCGACGTTGCGGCTGGACCGCATCACCGTGGGTGGCACGGCGGCCTGACGCAAAGCCCCGGGAAAGCACTCGTGTCCATTACCACCCTGATATGCGACTTCGACGGCGTCATGTCCGGTTATGAAGCGCGCCATCGCCTCGACGCGCTGGCCGGCATGTGCGGGCTTGAGCGCGACGACGTGCATGGCCGGCTGTGGTTATCGGGATTCGAGGACGGCGCAGATGCCGGCAGCCACGCGGACCCCGGTGATTACCTGGCCGCGTTCTGCGACAACCTTGGCGAGACCATCACGCGGGCACAGTGGATCAAGGCCCGGCTGGCAGCAATGCAGCATTGGCCCGATATGCATGAACTGATCCGGCATGTCTCGGCGCGCGCGCGCATTGCGCTGCTCACCAACAACGGCCCGCTGACCCGCGAGGCATTCGCTGAACTGGCACCGCATACGCAGCAGCTTTTCGAGCCACACCTGTTCTTTTCCTACCAGTTCCGCACCAAGAAGCCGGACCCGGCGATTTTTCGTGCCGTCGCCGAAAGGCTGGGCGTAAGCCCTGCAGAATGCCTGTTCGTCGATGACAAGCTGCACAACGCGAAAGGTGCCAGCCAAGCCGGCATGACAGGGGTGCACTTCACCGGCGCTGCCGATTTCAAGGCAGTGCTGGCTGACGCGGGACTGCTGGAGCACGGTGCGTGAGCGCGACCGGGCGGCCCCGGGTCGGCGCACGCTTCGTCACCGGGTCCACCATGAAGCACGTGGTGGTGATGACGTTCACCAGTGCGGTCGGGCTGATGGCGATGTTCATGGTCGATCTGGTCGACCTGTGGTTCATCACCTTGCTCAACATCATCGAGGCTACCGCAGCAATAGGTTTTGCCGGCACCATCGTGCTGGCCAACCTGTCGATCGGCCTGGGCGTGTCGATTGGCGGCGGGGCGCTGGTGGCGCGCGCGCTGGGCCGCGACGACGAGGAAGGTGCGCGCGAGGCGGCGTCCTCGGCGCTGGTGCTGTCGATGGCGACGGGCGTGCTGACGGCAGTGGCGGTCGGGCTGTTCGCACGGCCAATGCTGGGCTTGCTGGGGGCGACTGGCGAGACGCTGGAAATAGCCCGGTCCTACCTGCTTGTGCTGCTGCCCGGTTTCGCCCTGCTGGCAGGTGCAATCACGCTCAGCTTCACGCTGCGTGCCATCGGCGACCCGGGCCGTGCCATGTATGTGACGCTGACCACGGCAATCGCAAATGCCATCCTCGACCCGATCTTCATCTTCGGGATGGAACTGGGCGTGGAAGGGGCAGCACTTGCCACGGTGTGCGCAAACCTCGCGTCGTTCGGTGTGGGGTTTTATTGCCTGCAGCGCTATCACGGCTTCCTGGTCAGGCCGACGCTGGCCAGCATCGGCGCCAACCTGAAACCGATGTCGCGCATCGCGCTGCCTGCCATTGCCACCCAGCTTGCCACGCCGTTTTCGATTGCTTACCTGACCGCCGTCACGGCGCAGTTCGGCACCGATGCAATTGCCGCTGTTGCGGTCATCAATCGGCTTGTCCCGGTGGCGTTCGGCATCATCTTTGCGCTGTCGGGCGCGGTCGGGCCGGTAGTCGGCCAGAACTATGGCGCAGTCCGGCTGGACAGGGTGCGCCAGACACTGATTGACGGGTTCAAGTTCTCCACCGCCTACACCATCACCATCAGCGCGATCATGCTGGCGCTGGCCGGCTCCCTGCCCGGCTGGTTCAATGCCACACCGGAAGCAGCCCGGCTGATCACGTTCTACTATACGTTCATCGCCGTCACCTGGGCGTTCGCCGGGGTGCAATTCGTGGCACAGGCTGCATTCAACAACCTCGACAAGGCGATGTGGTCGATGTGGTTCAACTGGGGCAAGGCAACCATAGGCACCATCCCGTTGCTGCACCTGGGGGCGCACCTCGCTGATGCGGAAGGAACAATGATTGCCATGGGGGCTGCAAATGTCATATTCGGCATCGCGGCCGGCCTGACCGCGCTTTGGCTGGTCGGCGCACTGGAAGACAGGGAAGAAGCCCGGAAGGCCACGCAATGACCCAGACTGCCGTGCCGGAACTGATCGACATCATCCTTGCTGCCAACCAGGGCCGCACGGCGGCAGCGATTGCACTGGCTGGCAACTATACCGCCGATGCGTCGGAAAAGGCACTGCGCACCCATGTGCGCGAGATCGGCCACAAGATGGCACTGAAGGCACAATCGCCGGAAGAGATGGACCTTCTGCTCGACGTGATCGAGGCGGGTGAGCACGACGACTACCTGACCAACCCCGATGCGCTTCTGTCGCGCGAGGCCATCCAGGAGGGTGAGGAAATCCTGATTCACCTGTATGGTTCGCTGGGGGCAGCGCGCGCCGTTGCCCGCCGGTTGCGGCGGCCTCACGGCATCACCGAGCAGCAGATGGAGCGCATGATGACGCTTGCTGCCACCTTGTGCGTGGCCGGGCTGGTGCATCGCGGCCAGACAGGCTTCATGGCAGCGTCATCAAACGTTGGTACGGGCAGCGCAGGTGCGACTTTCCTGCGGGAATTGATCAATGCGGTCATCAAGGGCGTTACCTACGTGCCGCCACGGCGGCGGCGGCGGCGCAACCGGGCGACCTATGCCAAGTCCTACAAGACATCACTCAAGCGCAAATGGCAGCGCAAGAGGTCAACGCGAACGTCGACGCCGAGCCTCGCTGATGTGTTTGGGGACTTGATCAAACGCGCTATATGATGCGCCATGAAACAAGCGCCGGACGGGGGTCGTGCCGGCACCAATAGCCAGGGAGCAGCCTCACCATGAATATCGTCGAAATGATCGCCCGGTCGCACAATGGTCACGGGCTGGACATGCTGGGGCAACAGTTCGGCCTGACCCGCGAGCAGACCTTGCAGGCGATCGCAGAACTTGCACCGGTCGTGGCCTCCGGCGTGCGCCAGAACACCCGCCAGGATGAAGGCGTGGTATCGCTGCTGCAAGCGTTGTCCGGCGGGCATCACGAGCGCTACCTTGAAGACGACAGCGCCATCCAGGACGAGCAGGTCAGCCAGGAAGGCAACGCCATTCTCGGCCACCTGTTCGGCAACAAGCAGGTCAGCCGCGAAGTTGCCATGCACGCAGCCGGTTCCACCGGCATCGGCTCCGCCATCCTGAAGAAGATGCTGCCGGTGATTGCCTCGATGGTGCTGGGTGCGATCTTCAAGCAGATGACCGGCGGCGGGCAGGCCAGCGGGCGCCAGCAGGCACCGCAACCGCGGGACGGTTCGGGCGGCGGACTGGGCGACATCATCGGCGATATTCTGGGTGGTGGACAACAGCGGCAGCCGCAATCTCGTGACGGCTCGGGCGGCGGGCTGGGCGACATCATCGGCGACATCCTGGGCGGCGGCGGGCAGCAGCAACAGCAACCGCAGCAGCGCGGGCCTGCGCCCGGCGGGTCGCTGGATGACCTGCTGCGTGACGTGCTCGGCGGAGGCCAGCAGCGCGCGCCTGAACCGCAACAACGCCGCGCGCCGCCACAAGGCGGTGGCCTCGATGACCTGCTGCGCGACATTCTTGGCGGTGGCCGCAGCGCACCGCAGGACAGTGGTTACGATGACCAGGCCATCAGGCGCGGCCGCAACACGCTGGATGACATTCTCGGCGGCGATACCAGGACAGGGTCCGGCAACGCCGCCGATGATTTGCTCGAGTCTGTAAGGCGCAGAACGGGTCAGCGTTGAGACCCGCCGATCCTGCGCCGGCGTGACGACAAGGCCTGAAGTTCCAGTGCCGGATTATAGCCCAGCGGCAGGCGTGCTGCCCATTCGACTTCGGCCCGGGTAACGCCGATATCGGCAAGCATCCGGTCGTCCAGTTCCTCCATTCCGCGCACCTTGCGGCGGGCCTGCCAGTTGCGGAACAGCCGCTTCAGACCTTCAAGGCCGGAGGCGGAGGCGGCGCGGTGGTGTTCGACTGCATGATCGGTCATGGCAAAGTTCTCCTGTTCTCGCAGAAGGCTTTTTCTGCGGGTTGAGCTGCCCGTTTGAGGGTAGCGGGGTCAGTCCGTCTGGTGACGTGAGCTCAATATGCCCCTTGACTATCCATCATTCCAACGAATAGTATTTATAAAACTCATCAACGAATTTGATGGAGATAGCGCAATGATTGCCAGTTTCGACATCGATCTGCTCAAGACCTTCGCCGTGCTGGCAGAGACCGGCAACTTCACCCGGACCGCGCAGGAAGTGGGCCGCACCCAGTCGGCCGTCTCCATGCAGGTGAAGCGGCTGGAAGAGTTGGTGGGCAAGCCACTGATCTCGCGGGACGGACGCAGCAACACACTTAACGGCGATGGCCAGATGATGCTCGACTATGCCCGCCGGATGATTCAGCTCAACGACGAGGCAATGACGGCCTTCACACGCCCCGAGGTGTCGGGTCATGTCCGTTTTGGCACGGCAGACGACTACGCTGACCGCATTCTGCCAGACGTGCTGGCGCGGTTTGCGCGCACCAATTGCAAGGTCCAGGTGGACGTGGACTGCCAGCCCAGCCGGACATTGATCGAGAAGGTCAACGCGGGCGACCTGGACCTGGCGTTGATCACCTGCGAAACAAATGTGGCGAACGTCCAGCCGGTTCGCACCGAACGGTTGCTGTGGGTCACTTCGGCCAAGCATTCGGTGCACCGGGCAGACGTGCTGCCGGTGGCGTTCTCGCAATTCGGCTGCGCCTGGCGCCAGATGGCCATCGACGCGCTGGAGGGGATGAAACGCGAGTATCGCGTGGCCTATGCCAGCGCCAATTCCAGCGCCATCAGCGCCGCCGTCCTGGCCGGCCTGGCAGTCGCTGCCATTCCCGAAATCTGCATGCGGTCCGGCATGCGGGTGCTGGGCGAGGCGGACGGCTTTCCGCCGCTCGGGCTGTTCGACATCGGGCTGATCAGGTCATCCAAGGCGAACGAAGCGGTCGACTCGCTGGCCAGCCACATCGCAGATGCGATGTGCTGCCTGACGCCGTCAGGTGCGATGGGCGTGGCAGCGGAGTGACTCAACAATGAAAGCTGATCAGGAAGCCCCTTCAGGCTTCGAGCGGCAGTGGCAGCACCGACCTCAGGTACCAATCGAGGTTTCGCCGTTTTTCTCCTGGCCTCCCCGGCCCTTGCGCATGTGGCAGTGGGTAGCTGCGCGCTGGTTCGCCATTGCCGAAAACTCCATCGTCGCCGCCATTGCCTGTATCTCCTGGTTCTGGTTTCAGCCACCGCTTGAAGAGGCAAAAACGCTGGCGATCGGCTGGATTGCAGAATTGTACATCCGCAACTTCATCCTGTTGCTGGTGGTGGCAGGAGGCCTGCATCTGTACTTCCATGGCTGGCGCAAGCAGGGCGACCATTTGAAATACGACAAGCGAGCCTTGTCCCGCTCAAACCGCAGCTTCACATTCTCCAACCAGGTGGCCGACAACATGTTCTGGTCGCTTGGTTCGGGCGTGGCGTTCTGGACCGGCTATGAAGTGCTGATGTTCTGGGCCATGGCCAACGGTTACGCGCCGATACTGTTGTGGGCAGACAATCCGGTCTGGTTCATCGCACTGTTTTTCCTGACGCCGGTGTGGATTTCGTTCCATTTCTATTGGGTTCACCGGCTGCTGCACTGGCCACCCATGTACCGGCTGGCGCATGCCCTGCACCACCGCAACACCAACGTCGGGCCGTGGTCAGGCTTTTCCATGCACCCGATCGAGCACCTGATCTTTCTGTCATCGGTGCTGATCCACTTTGTCGTGGCCGCCCACCCGATACACATCCTGTTCCACATGCAGCACCAGGCACTGACAGGTGCGACCTCGCACACAGGCTTCGAGGGGCTGCTGGTGAAAAACAGGAACCGGCTGGCTCTGGGCACCTTTCATCACCAGATGCACCACCGCTATTTCGAGTGCAACTACGGTAACCTGGAAATGCCGTGGGACAAGTGGTTCGGGTCCTTCCACGACGGCACCGATGAGGCCCACGAGCGAATGAAAGAACGGCGCAAGGGATTTTCCGGGCAGGCCTGACGATTAACGCCCCGGGGGCACCACTTCGTAGCCCTTCTCTTCCGGCTCGTCGTCGACCAGTTCCGCCGGGAAGCCATCGGCGAGGATCGACAGTCCGGTAGCTTCTTCCAGCCTGCGGATGATGTCGTCGGAGTTGGCGCGCTCGCCATAACGCTTCTGGCCGTCCTTCATGATGTCGATGATCAGCGGCGAGATTTCCAGCGGAACGTGATGCTGGTCGGCGATTTTCTGGAACAGGCCGATGTCCTTCAGCACCAGGTCGATGGTGAAGTTCACGTCGCGCGAGCCGTTGAGGATGAGCTGGCTTTCGGTCTCGTGGACGAAGCTGGTGCCGGAAGAAATCTTCATCGCCTCGTAGGTGGTGGCAAGGTCGATGCCGGCCGCAGCCATGGTGGTCAGCGCCTCGCAGCAGGTCAGCAGGTTGGCGGTGGCGAGGTAGTTGGTCATCACCTTCAGCGTGGAGGCCGTGCCCAGCGGGCCGGTGTGCAGCACGCGCCGGCCCAGCGTCGTGGTCAGCGGCAGCACCTTGTCGAACGCCTCGCGGTCGCCGCCGACGAAGATCGAGATGTTGCCGGTGTCAGCCCGGTGACAACCACCCGATACGGGACATTCCACCGCGAAGGCACCCTTTGCGTGGACCTTTTCGGCGATGCGCTTCACTTCGCTTGCATCGGTGGTGGACATTTCCATCCACACCTTGCCTGCCGACAGCCCTTCGATGATGCCGTTTTCGCCTTCCAGCACGATTGAACACGCCTTGGGCGACGGCAGGCAGGTGATGACCACGTCGCACATTTCGGCCATCTGCTTCGGCGTATCGGCCCAGGCGGCACCTTGGTCGATGAATTTCTGGGCCGCGTCACGGTTGAGGTCATGCACGACGGTGTCGAAACCGTTGCGCACGAGGCTGCCCGCCAGCTTGCCGCCCACATTGCCCAGTCCGATGAAACCGACCTTCATTTCGCGTAATCCCTTTGTTCTTGCGCATCAAATTGTTCCGATACCGGTACCCGCTTATCGGTTCGATGCGCTAATCGTTCCATGCCGCAGGCTCTTCGCCCGGCGCAATGTGCAGGTCATCGAGGTCCGTCAGCGGATGGGCCAACGCCACTTCCTCGTTCAGTTCCACGCCAAGACCCGGCGCGGTTGGCGGTATGACGAAGCCGTCCTCGAACTGCATCGGCTTGACCAGGATGTCAGCATGGAAGCCGCCCCACTGCTCGATGCTTTCGAGGATCAGGAAGTTGGGCGTACAAGTCGAGATCTGCACATTGGCCGCGCCCTCGATCGGTCCGCAATAAAGGTGCGGCGCGATCTGGGCATAGTGGGCCTCGGCCATACCGGCAATCTTCTTGGCTTCCAGCAGCCCGCCGACCCGGCCCAGTGCCATCTGCAGGATCGAGGCAGCGCCCGTCTCCAGCACGCGGGCGAACTCATACTTGGTGCACAGCCGCTCGCCTGTGGCGACCGGGATCCTGGTCGAGCGGGCGATCTTCGCCATCTCTTCAGGCATCTCCGGCGGGCAAGGCTCTTCGAACCACAGCGGATCATACGGCTCCAGACGCCGCGCCAGCCGGATGGCACCTGACGTGGTGAACTGGCCGTGGGTGCCAAACAGCAGGTCCGCCTTGTTGCCCACTGCCTCCCGGATGCGCTTGCAAAACTGTTCGGAAAGGTCCATGCGCTCGAGGCTTGGCATGTGCGGATCAAACGCCGTGTAAGGCCCGGCGGGGTCAAACTTCACTGCGGTGAAACCAAGGTTGACGTAGTGCAGCGCGCGCTCGGCGGCTGCGTCGGGGTCGTAGTACACCTTGTTGCCTTCATCGGTATAGGCATAGGCGTCCACCTCGGCGGGTGCATAGAGGTAAGTATATGAGCGCAGCCGGTCGTGTACACGGCCTCCCAACAGCTCGTACACAGGCTTTTCCACAGCCTTTCCACAGATGTCCCACAGCGCCATCTCGATGCCGGACATGACGCCCGCCAGGGTGATATCAGGGCGCATCGAGTAGCCGCGCGAATAGGTGCGCCGCCAGAACTTCTCGATATGGAACGGGTCGATGCCCTCGACATTGCGCTGGAACACGTCCTCGATCATCTTGACGATGACATGCGGTGCGAAAGTGGCGTTGTAGACCTCGCCGACACCCTCGATGCCATTGTCCGTCACGAGCTTGAGGAAGATGAAATAACGTCCGCCGCGGCGCGGTGGCGGGTTGGCAACGACAAACGTCTTGAGACCGGTAATCTTCATGCGCGCTGACCTCTCGCCTTTTTGCCCTGGGTGATCATTCAACGGGCGCAGGTCAAATACAGCGCTACCAGCGACATGCAGTTGCCGGAATTAGCCAATATTTCAGATGGCCGCAACTGCCGGGATTGCCATGACCGCCCAGGCGGCCAATCCGGTGCAGCCCGTTGCCAGCACGAGTTTGGCAACGCCACTGACACGGGCCTCATTGCCTTGCGACAGGTGATACCGGGTCCGGTCGACCCCCGACAGGATCGACATCAGCCCGTCAAAGCCGAGCACGCAACCCATCGGCACGAACCAGAAGGCAAGCGCCTGCACGGGTGCCAGCACAGGGGCGCCGGCCTGTCGCACAACCAGAAGCCAGCCGAACGAGCCAAACAGCCCCGTCACCGTCGCCAGCATGACGAGTGTGGATACCGGCACAAGCTGCCCCGAATTGCCCAGCCACTGTGCCAGCCACGGCACGCTGGCCAGCGGACGGAGGCAATGGCCGCAACGGCGCTGGTGTGCGTGCAGTGTCTGCTTGCACACAGGGCACAGGACTTCGGTGACGGCGGCATACGACATGGGTGAATGATCGCATGGCGCTGGTTTAAGGCTGCTTAAGACCTGTGCGGGGTCTCAGAACGCGAAATCGCGGAATACCCTGTCGATATCGCCTTCCCAAGGTCCGTTGTACAACGCCAGCAAGTCATCGGCGGCGGAATTGCCGGATTGGGCAATCTCGTCGAGTACATCGATGAACTTTGCCTCGGTCTTGTCACCCGGTCCCATGTGGCCGCGCGCATCGAGGCCGTTGCGGGCAATGGCCAGCACGTCGAGCGCCACGTCCTGCAGCTTGCGTCCGCGCACGGTCGCGGTCAGTCCTTCGACCGGCACCGCGTCTCGCAGTGACTGGCGGTCTTCCAGCGTCCAGTCCTTGACCAGGTCCCATGCTGCGTCCAGTGACGACTGCTCGTACAGCACCCCCGTCCACAAGGCAGGCAGCGCGCACAGCCGGCGCCAGGCACCTGCATCCGCGCCACGCTGCTCGATAAATCGCTTCAGCCGCACTTCGGGGAAGATGGTGGTCAGGTGATCGGCCCAGTCTTTCATGGTCGGCAGTTCGCCGGGAAGGGCGGGCAGCTTGCCGGCCATGAAATCGCGGAAGCTCTGGCCGGTCGCATCTATATACTTGCCGTCGCGGTTGACGAAGTACATCGGCACGTCGATGGCATAGTCGACGTAGTGTTCGAAACCGAAGCCCTCCTCGAATGCAAATGGCAGCATGCCGGTACGGTCCGCGTCGGTGTCCTTCCAGATTTCAGAACGGAACGAGCGGTAGCCGTTGGGTCTGCCCTCCGTAAACGGCGAGGCGGCAAACAGCGCAGTGGCGACCGGCTGCAGCGCCAGGCTCACACGCATCTTCTGCACCATGTCGGCTTCGGACGAGAAATCCTGGTTCACCTGAACAGTGCAGGAGCGGAACATCATGTCGCGGCCAAGCTTGCCCTTCTGGGCCATGTACTCGCGCATGATCTTGTAACGGCCCTTGGGCATGATCGGGATGTCATCGAGGCCCCACTTCGGCTGGAAGCCCAGCCCAAGGAATCCAATGCCGAGTTCGTCGCCCACTTCGCGCACCTGCATCAGGTGCTCGTGGACTTCCTGGCAGGTCTCGAAGATGGTGTTGAGCGGCGCACCCGACAGCTCGAACTGGCCGCCCGGCTCCAGCGAAACGTTGCCGCCGGTCGCGGGATCCGACAGGCCGATGATGTGACCACCTTCGATCACGGGCAGCCAGCTGAAGCGCTCGGCCATGCCGTCCAGCAGCGCCTTGATCGAGCGCTCGCCGAAATACGGCACCGGTTCAAGCGTATCGGTGAGGAAGGCAAACTTCTCGTGCTCGGTGCCGATGCGCCAATCGGCCTTGGGCTTGCTTCCCTGCTCGAGATAACGGACAAGCTGCTCCTTGCTCTCGATCGGTGCACGGGTTTCTGCGGTATCCGGAACGGCGACACTCATACCTTGATCCACTGTTCGCATGCCGCCCTGACGGGACGATGTGCTGTTTCCAAAATTCGGGACATTCCGTCTAGCGCGCGGGACCGGGCAGCGGCAAGTCAAAGATTTTGATGGCTGGTTACCCTGGCTCCGGGCGAGCGGCATCCTGCCGGTAGCGGTGCATCCACTGGTTGTTGGTCTCATCCGCCAGACGAGCCACGCCGGGGCGGATTTCGGCCCTGCCAGGGGCCGTCACGCCAAGCTTGCGGCAGAGGCGGCCCAGGGTTTCGCCCGGATCGGCAGACAGGGTTTCGTAGGCAACACGTACCGGCTCTATGCCCTGCTGCTCGAACCAGACTTTCCAGGCCTCATCATCTGCTTCGAGCATTTCCAGTTCCGTGCGGATCAGCTCGAAGTCGTAGACCGGCTGGGCCGGCGGGGCAAGGCGCTCGACCTCGGTGCCATCAGGCGCGATGTGCCAAAGGCCGGTTTGCCGGGCCCTGATCAACGACACCGCTTGCGCCAGCTTGTCAGCGCGGGACAAATGCACGTAAGCGAGCTTGCCGAAGGCTGTTTCAAGCCGTGCCCTGTCTGAGCCTTGACCGGGAAACAGTTTGTCCAGCACGCTGCAAAGCCCGCCGAGGTTTTCCTGCATCAGCCGCATCGCAAAAAGGCTTGTGCCAGCCTTTCCCGCCCCGATGGCCGCATCGAGATAGAGCCGCTGAAAGGCGACTTCATCCAGGGTTTCACGGCCAGGCAGTCCCCACTCGGCCGCCCACCAGTCGATGAACCTTGCCCCGTAGAACGAGTCCGGATCGCCGGCTTGCCTTGTTGCCGCCAACAGACCGCACAGCAGCGTGCTGCCCGTCCGCGGCGTCGCACATATGATGTAGCCGTCAAGCACCGGTCCAGTCGCCCACGGTTGCCTGCACCAGCGCCAGCACGGCAACGGCCGCAGTATCTGCACGCATGATGCGGGGACCAAGAGACAGCGCAATGGCCTGCGGCAGGGACAGGATCATCCGGCGCTCATCGTCGGAAAAGCCGCCCTCGGGGCCAAGCAGCACCGCCAGCGGGCGGCCCCTGAGCGCGGCCAGCGCTTCAACGGGATTGGCAGTTTCAGCCGCCTCGTCACAGAACACCAGCGCGCGTTCAGGTTCCAGTGCCGCCAGCGCGTCGGCCAGTTTCACCGGTTCATGCACTTCCGGCACAAACACCATGTTGCACTGCTCCGCCGCCTCGATGGCGTTGGCGCGCAACCGGTCAAGCTTGACCCGCTCGGCGACCGTGTGTTGCGTGATCACTGGCCTGATGCGGCGCACACCCATCTCGGTGGCCTTCTGCGCCAGGTAGTCGAGGCGTGCACTTTTCAGGGGCGCAAACAGGTAGTCGATGTCAGGCGGCGGGGAGGCCTGGCGCAGTTGTTCAACCACCTCGACGGCGGCTGCCTTGCGGTGCGCTCCGGCAATGATGCAGCGCCATTCGCCGTCGCGTTCGTTGAACAGGCGTACCTCGGCACCCTCGTCGAGCCGCATCACGGTAACGAGATAATGCGACGCCTCGCGCGGAAGTATCAGTTCTGCCCCCGCTGCCAGACCATCATCGATGTGAAGGCGCGGAACGCGACCTTGTGACTTTGCCATGGCCGTTATGCTATCACCCAGGCGGATGCGCCACGCAACTCGAAATCGGCTGTTTCCTTTGGCCGCGACATTGCGTTAACACTCATCGGGCAATGACTGAATCAACCAACACAGATGGCCGGGTCGCCGACGCCGAGCATGCCCACTGGGCCGACCGGGTGCTGCCACCGGGATGGCGGCCCTATGCCCGGCTGGCGCGGCTGGAACGCCCCATCGGCTGGTGGCTGCTGTTGCTGCCGGGCTGGTGGGCCATCGCGCTGGCTCAAATTCCGTCGGGCGGCGGGGTGCCGAACATCTGGTACCTGGTGCTGTTCCT
>CAYMJJ010000043.1:0-2983 GCA_964390445.1 uncultured Anderseniella sp. | reverse complement strand
TGGCCGCAGGTATTCCTCGGCATCGCCTTCAACTGGGGTGCGCTGCTGGGCTGGGCCGCCGTGCGCGGCGAGCTGGAGTGGGCATCGGTGCTGCTTTATCTCGGTGGCATATCGTGGACGCTGGCCTACGACACCATATATGCCCATCAGGACAAGGAGGATGACTTGCTGATCGGCATCAAGTCCACGGCGCTGAAGTTCGGGGACAGCACACCCTATTGGCTGGCGGGGTTCTTCGCACTGGCGCTGGCGCTGATCTGTGCGGCAGGCTTCACGGCGGGCGCAGGCATCA
Source organism: uncultured Anderseniella sp. (assembly GCA_964390445.1). Taxonomy (GTDB): domain Bacteria; phylum Pseudomonadota; class Alphaproteobacteria; order Rhizobiales; family Aestuariivirgaceae; genus Anderseniella. The sequence goes on along the minus strand of CAYMJJ010000043.1, from coordinate 2,691 downwards.
TCTTCTTCTCCGCGCTTGCCGGGGCCGCACTTCATGCAGCGTGGCAAATGACCCGCCTTGATATTGACGACTCCGGCCGCTGCCTGATGCTGTTCCGGTCCAACCGCCATTTCGGCCTGATCATTTTTGCAGGCTGCGTTCTAGACAGCCTGTTCAGGATTGCCACATGAGCCAGGACACCTTCCATGATCTCGCTGCCAGCCTGCTTGACGCAGCGCGCAAGGCCGGAGCCGAGGCGGCTGACGTGCTTGGCGTCGAGGCAACGGGGCTGACCGTCAAGGTGCGCCACGGCAAGTCCGACGAGGTCGAACGGTCCGAAACCCAGGATTTCGGCCTGCGCGTCTTCGCCGGCGGGTCAAGCGCCATCGTGTCGGGGGCTGTGCGATCAAGCGCCGACGTGGCCGCCATGGCAGAACGCGCCGTGGCCATGGCAAGGGCCGTGCCGCCCGACCCCAGCGTCAGGCTGCTGGAACCATCCCCAGCCGTGATGGACGCAGGTAAACTTCAGCTTGATGACGGCGTCGAGCCGTCTGCCGAAACCCTCGCTGACCTGGCCATCACCGCAGAAGCTGCCTGCATGAGCGTCAAGGGCGTCAGCCAGACCGACAGTGCGACAGCCCATACGGGCCGCCGCCGCGTTGTGGTTCTCAATACACTTGGCTTCGACGAGGGCTACAGCCGGTCCGGCCACTTCATTTCGGCAACGGCCATTGCCGGTGAAGGCACCGGCATGGAGCGTGAATCCGACTATACCTCAAAGGTACACTTTGCCGAACTCGACGACCCGTCGGACATTGGCAGGCGAGCCGGTGAACTGGCCGTCAGGGCGCTCAACCCGCGCAAGATGTCTTCGCGCAAGTGTCCGGTGATCTTCGAGGCACGGGTCGCCAGCACGTTTCCGTCGCTGCTGGCGTCTGCCGCCAACGGCTCAGCGGTCGTGCGCGGCACCAGCTTCCTCAAGGACTCCATGGGCACGGCCGTGTTCGCGCCCGGTGTGCGCATTGTCGATGACGCCTGCCTGGTGCGAGGCAGCGCCAGCAAGCCGTTCGATGCGGAAGGTCAATCCTGCGCGAGCCTGGACCTTGTGCAAGACGGCGTGCTGCAAACCTGGCTGCTGGATGGCCGCACCGCGCTCAAGCTGGGTCTGTCCAGCAACGGCCGCGCATCGCGCTCAACCGGCGGGCAGCCATCGCCTTCGTCAACCAACCTGTGGCTTGAAGCCGGTACCAGGACCGCCGGGGAACTGATGCGCGAGGCTGGAACCGGGGTGCTGATCACCTCGATGTTCTCGTCCGGCGTCAACATGATCACCGGCGACTTTTCACGCGGTGCTGCCGGGCTCTACTTCGAGAATGGCGAAGTCGCCTACCCGGTGTCTGAAATTACCATCGCCGGCAATCTCAAGCAGATGTTTGCCAACCTTACGCCCGCCAGCGACCTCAAGTTCCGAGGCAGCGTGAATGCGCCAACCTGCCTTGTTGAAGGAATGACCGTTGCAGGCGCGTGACCCGACAGAGCCTTTGCACGACCTGGTGCAGACGCACGAGCTGCTGTGTGACGCGGTGCGCGAGGCAGGCGAGCTTGCCCTTGGCATGTCGCGTATGGGCGTGGCCACGTGGGACAAGCACGACGGCACGCCCGTTTCCGACGCTGACCTCGCGGTCGACAAGCTGCTCGCGGCACGCCTCGGCGCTGCGGTGCCCGGTGCCGGGTGGCTCTCGGAGGAAACCGCGCGCAGCGAAGCCTCCGCGGGATCGGACCTGGTGTGGATCGTTGATCCCATCGACGGCACCTCGGCGTTCGTGGCGGGGACCGATCACTGGTGCGTGGGGGCAAGCCTCGTACAGCACGGCAGGCCGGTGCTGGCGTGCGCCTATGCGCCGGCGCAGCAGCGGTTCTACGAGGCGGTGCGCGGTGGCGGTACCCGGCTGAACGGTGCCCCACTTCAGGTGTCTGCCACGGGCGACCTTGAGGGTGCTCGCATCATCGCGCATACCAGCGTGCTCAAAGCAACCCGCTGGCGCAGCGGACTTGCACCGGCGATGACCTGCGCCATGACCACATCGCTGATCCTGCGACAGTGTCTGGTGGCCACCGGAGAGTACGACCTGGCGCTGGCCTTTGGCCTGAAGTCCGACTGGGACCTTGCCCCCGGCGACCTCATCGTCAGTGAGGCAGGCGGCAGCGTGCGCGACCTCGATGGTCGACTGCCGGTCTACAACCAGACAAGTACCCGTCAGAACGGATTGATGGCGGGTCCGGCTGGCCTGCTTGACGCCTTGAGCGAACGGCTGCATAGCAACGGCTGATTTCGCTGCACTGCAACATGTGACGGGAGAAAGCCCATGACCGACACCACCAAACAGCCCGACCAACTGCTGCACCTGGTCTTTGGCGGAGAACTGGAAAGCCTCGACGGCATTCGCTTCAAGGACCTCGACAAACTTGATGTCGTCGGCATTTATCCCAACTACGCCACCGCCAAGGTCGCCTGGGAAGAAAAGGCACGCGCCACCATCGACATCGCACAGATGCGGTATTTCATCGTTCACCTGCACCGGCTGCTCGAACCCGAGAACTGAGCAACAAAAAAACACTGCCGGCGTTGACCGGCAGTGTTGGTGGCAAATCGATGAGGCAGGGATCAGAAACCGCGCCGTGCCATGCAGTTGTCGAAGCGTTGGCTGTTGA
>CAYMJJ010000042.1:0-19506 GCA_964390445.1 uncultured Anderseniella sp. | reverse complement strand
AGGCGATTTCATCACCGCCGACAATGTCGAGAATTGCCTCGCAGCTTCGCGCGTGCTCAGCCTTGATGAGACCGAAGATCTCGTCGCGCACGCCGGCATCGGGCACCAGCCCGGCATAGAGTGCCGCGATCTCCATGTCGGCCTGGGCGAGCGCCTTCTCGGCCTCGTCGACCACCAGCTTGAAGGTGCGCGAGGTGGCAAACAGGGTCTTGATGTCATCGCGCCCACCCGGCTTTGCCATGGCTTGCGACAGCGCCGTTCCCAGCCCGTACCAGCCGGTAATCATGTGCCGGTTCTGGCTCCAGGCGAACACCCAGGGAATGGCGCGCAAATCATCCAGGCTACCCGCCCCGAACCGGCGCGCCGGCCGCGATCCGATCTTCAGCAGTGTCAGCTCTTCAACCGGGCTGGCGGACTGGAAGTACTCAAGGAACCCCGGCCGCTCCAGCAGGTCGCGGTACGTCTCGAACGCGGTGCGTGACAGGGCATCGATACTACCGGCGTGCAGTGTGGTGCTGCGCGACGTGGTGCCCTTCGGCCACAGTGAATGGCTCAACACGGATGCGCCAAGCAACTCGAGATGGGTGCGCGCGGTGCCCCGGTTGGAGTACTTGCCCGATACGACCTCGCCCTGCTCGGTCACCCGCAACCGGCCATCGACCGTGCCGGCGGGCTGGGCCGCAATGGCGCGCCCCGTCGGTGCCCCGCCGCGGCTGACTGACCCGCCACGGCCATGGAAGAACCGCACCTTGACGCCGTGCGTCTTGCAGGTATCAACGATGGCGGTCTGCGCCTTCGCCAGCTCCCACACCGACGTCATGTAGCCGCCGTCCTTGTTGCTGTCGGAGTAGCCCAGCATCACCTCGATCTCACCGTTGCGCACCAGCGCCACGGTTGCCTCGGGCGCTTCCAGCAACTCGTTGAGGATCGCAGGAGCCTGCTCCAGGTCCTCGATGGTCTCGAACAGCGGCACGACGCGCGGGAACGTGGCCGGCAAGATGCGCCCGCCACCGGCAAGCCGCGCCAGCCAGCACACCGCCAGGATGTCATCGACCGAACTTGTCATCGACAGGATGAAGGCGCTGATCGCCTCGGGGTCGGTGCGGTGGTCGCACAACAGCCTGAACAGCGCGATGGTTTCATTGCATTCGGCTGAAAGTTCGGCTTGGTCTACCATGCCTTCCAGCCCGCCCGGATCCGCCAGCAGGTTTTGGCGCAGGGTGCGGGCACTGACCTCGCCGCTGGTACGGCCAGACTTTTCAAGCAACGCTGCGACCGTGCGGTTGATCACCGCAGAGTTCTGGCGCACGTCGAGCGAGGCGGTGCGAAAGCCGAATGTCTCGACCTGGCAGCGCACCGGTGATATCTCGGCACGAGCTACCTGCCCGGCACCGGCGGCATGCAGGCCGTCTTCGAGCGCCTTGAGGTCCTCGATCATCTCGCGCGGCGACCGGTACGGCAACGCGCCTGTCGAGGTATCGCCCATGCACGCCTTGAGCCGCATCTTCATGGCCATGCAGAACTGCCGGAACAGTTCACGGTCGTTCCGCTTCTGGATGGCATCGGCCTGGCCCGACATGGCCAGCAGCGCCGACAGCCGGTGACGGAACTCGTCCGGCGCGGGGCTGATGCGGTCGGATATGCTCAACAGGTGCAGCAGCCGGTCAAGCTGGCCAAGGTGATGCTTCAGCGCGTTGTCGCGCAACCGCAGCAATGTGCGGTAGGTCACGGCGGTGGTGACGTTCGGATTGCCGTCCCGGTCGCCGCCGATCCATGATGCAAAGCGCAGGAACGCCGGTGCCTCGATGGGGTCTTCCGGGTAGTGCCTCGCCAGCGCGTCTTCGAGGTCACGCCATGACTCCACAGCGCCGGAAAACAGCGTCTCGTTGAAGAAGTGCAGACCCCACGTCACTTCCTCGTCCAGCGTCGGCCGGTGCAGCCGAAGCTCGCCGGTCAGCCACAACAGCTCGATCTGGTTGCGGATCTTGAGGATGAGCTCCTCGCGCTCACGCGGTGTCCAGCGGTTCGATTCGAGTTCGACGAGGGTGCGATAGATGCGCCGGTAAGCCTCCAGCACGGTGGTTCGCTTGGCCTCGGTGGGGTGCGCGGTGATGGTCGGCGTGACCTCGATGCGGGCCAGCACACGGCGCAGGTCATCCGCCCCGACGCCATTGCGGGCAGCCTTGGCGAGGGCAGCATGGAACGACCCGATCACCGCATCCGGCCCCGAGCTCGTCTCGATGCTGCGTAATTGCTGGGTCTGCGAGATTTCCTCGGCAATGGTCTGCAACTGGAAGCGCAGGCCGATGGCCTGAAGCGCCTTGATGGCAAGACCCGTCTGCGCCACGTCGATCTTGCCGGTGCCGGTTGTAATGCCGGCCAGTGCCGGTTCGTGCGAGCGCACCACGCCATCAAGCAGGCTGATCAGCAGGCCTTCGACATGCTCGCGATAGTCCTGCGACCCGGCTGCGCCCGTACCATCCGGGGGCCGGCGAATCTCCAGTGGCGCAACGGCGGTCATGTCTATCGTAACTCCTTGTGCCAGCGCTTACGCCGCCAGCTTGCGATCTTTCAGAACGGCAGCAACAGTTTCACCCATGCTGGACGGGTTTGGAGCCACCGTCACCCCTGCTTCTTCAAGGATGACCACCTTTTCCTGGGCACTTTCCCCGAAGGCGGAGATGATCGCGCCGGCGTGACCCATCTTGCGGCCCTTTGGCGCCGACAGTCCGGCCACGAAGGCTATCACCGGTTTGCTCATGTGGTCACGTGCGTAGGCCGCAGCGTCTGCTTCCTGCGGCCCGCCGATCTCGCCGATCAGCAGCACGGCATCGGTGTCGGGATCCTGCTCGAACAACCCCAGCAGGTCGCGGAAGCTGGACCCGTTGATCGGGTCACCGCCGATACCCACCGAGGTGGACACGCCGATGCCCAGCGCCTTCATCTGGCTGGCGGCTTCATACCCGAGCGTACCCGATCGGCCGATGATGCCGACCCGTCCGGGCAAGTAGATGTGCGCCGGCATGATACCCATCATCGCCTTGCCGGGCGAGATCGTGCCGGCACAGTTCGGGCCGGTCAGGATCATGCGGTTGTCTTCGCGATAACGGCGCATGAAGCGCTTCACCCGGATCATGTCCTGTGCGGGAATGCCATCGGTGATGCATACGCAGTACTTTATACCTGCATCGGCGGCTTCCATTATGGCGTCAGCCGCAAACGGGGGCGGCACGAACACGATGGACGCGGTAGCACCTGTTTCCTGCACTGCGCCTTTCATGGTGTTGAACATCGGCACGCCGAGCGCTGTTTGACCACCCTTGCCGGGGGTCACCCCACCAACCACTTTGGTGCCGTTCTTCATCATGTCTTCAGCGTGGAACTGCCCGATGCGGCCGGACATGCCTTGCACGATCACCTTGGTCGTCTCGTCAATCAGAATGCTCATGGGTTGGTTTCCTTCCGTTCGGACGCTCAGGCGGCTTTAAGGCCGGCAACTGCTGCGACGGCCTTCTCGGCTGCTTCTGCAAGAGTGTCGGCGGTGGCGATCGGCAAGCCGGACTTGGCAATGATCTCGCGGCCCTGCTCGACGTTGGTGCCGGACAGGCGCACGATCACCGGTATCTTGATCTCGGCCTTCTCGAACGCCTGCACGACGCCCTCTGCAATCCAGTCACAGCGGTTGATGCCGGCAAAGATGTTGACGAGGATCGCATCGACCTTGCGGTCTGCGAGCACCGCGCGAAACGCGGTCAGCACCCGCTCGGGGCTGGCGCCGCCGCCAATGTCGAGAAAGTTTGCCGGTGCGCCCCCCTTCAGCCGGATCATGTCCATGGTGGCCATGGCAAGGCCTGCGCCGTTGATCATGCAGCCGATGTTGCCATCCAGCGAGATATAGGACAGGCCACGGTCGGCGGCACGCGCCTCGACCGGGTCTTCCTGGCTCATGTCGCGCAGTTCGGACACATCCTGGTGGCGAAACAGCGCGTTGTCGTCGAACGACATCTTCGCATCGAGCGCCATCAACTCGCCCTTGCCGGTCACGATCAGCGGGTTGATCTCGACCATCGTTGCATCAAGATCGCGGAACGCGCGGTAGCAGGCGCGGAAAATCTTGGCGGCTTGCGCCACCTGGCCCGACTGCAGGCCCAGCCCGAAGGCCAGTTCGCGCGCCTGGTACTCGAGGAACCCGGTTGCCGGGTCGATGGTCATGCGCAGGATTGCGTCCGGGTGATCTTCGGACAGCTCCTCGATCTCCATGCCGCCCTGGGCCGACGCCACCACCATGATGCGTTCAGACGCGCGGTCCAGAACCAGACCGAGGTATAGTTCCTGGCGGATGTCGGCCGCCTCCTCGACGTAGACGCGGCCAACCATCTTGCCGTTGTCGCCGGTCTGGCGAGTGATCAGCCGGCGGCCGAACAGCCCTGCAGAAAAATCACGCACTTCGGAGTCGCTGGAACACACCTTGACGCCGCCCGCCTCGCCACGGCCACCGGAGTGAATCTGCGCCTTCACGACCCACTTGTCGCCGCCCAGTTCATGGGTGCGATAGGCAGCCTGCTCGGGGCTGTAGGCCAGCCCGCCCCGCGGCACCGGCACGCCGAAGCGGCTGAGAATTTCCTTGGCCTGATACTCGTGAATGTCCATCTGTCTCCACCCTTCCCGGTCAAAGCGCCGCAGCGCGGGCTTCGATCGCGTCTGCCACCGCGATCACATTGGCTGCCATGCGTTCCGATGCAGCATCGATCATCTTGCCGTCGAGTGATGCTGCGCCCTTGCCCTGGGCTTCCGCCTCACGCAGCGCTGCAACGATATTGCGCGCCCGCGTGACTTCGGCCTCAGGCGGCGAGAACACCTCGTTGGCCAGTGCAATCTGCGACGGGTGAATGGCCCACTTTCCCTCGATGCCGAGCGCTGCCGCACGACGCGCGCCGTCCTTGTAGCCTTCGGGGTCCGAGAAATCACCGAACGGCCCGTCGATGGCGCGAAGGCCATAGGCGCGGCAGGCAATGGTCATGCGGCACAGCGCGGCGTGCCACTGGTCACCCGGATAATCCGGGTTCAGCCCGCCGATCACCACGGTGCGGGCCCGCAACGAGGCGGCATAGTCGGCCACGCCGAAGTGAAGCGCTTCCAGCCGGCCGCCGAAGCGCGCGATGTCCTCGACGTTGGCCATGCCGAGCGCTGTCTCGATCAGCGCTTCGAGCTGGACATGCGGCTTGCGCCGCGCGCCCATCTCGATCTGGTTGACCATGGCTTCCACCATGTAGAGGTCAGCCGGCACGCCAACCTTTGGCACGAGGATGGTGTCGAGCTTGTCACCGGCCTGCTCCACCACGTCGACCACGTCGCGATACAGGTAGTGGGTGTCGAGCCCGTTGATCCGCACCGACATGGTCTTGCCCCTGGCTTTCCAGTCAATGTCGTTGAGGGCTGCAATGATGTTCTTGCGCGCATTCTCCTTTTCAGGCGGCGCAACGGCGTCCTCCAGATCGAGGAAGATCACATCGGCTGCACTGTCGGCAGCCTTTTCGATCATCGTCGGATTCGATCCCGGCACCGCCAGCGTCGAACGTTGCAGGCGCTGACGGCGCATCGGGAAAAGCGAATGGCTCATGGGAAAGTGTCCTCGTGGGTTCGACTGGAGTCAGGCTGCGCCGGCAACGGCTTCATCGACCACCAGCACCGCGTCGTGCCAGGCAAGGTCGATCACGTCGCGCGCCGCCGATGCAGAGTCCGGCGACACGAACACCGCCCGGATGTCGCCAAAACGGTCGGCATAGAGCGCAGCCTGCAGGCCATCGAGATCGATACCGCCGTCGCCATCGCGGCCAATCATCAGAGCGTCCAGATCGAATGCATCACAGATCCGGCTACAAGAGCGAAACGCATCACCGTCTTCACAGACCAGCACCTTGTCACCCTGCTTCAGGCCACTTGGCGCGAACATCATCATGCCCATCGACTTTTCCTCCTGGTTGGATCCGGAGCGGTTGGCCCGCAATCTCTGGACACACATTGCCCCGAAACTACCTTTGGTCGGGTCACACCCGCGGAAAGGCAATTTCCACCCCGGGGTGACAAGCCCTACCCGTTCGGGTAGCTGGTCATGAGGTCAATGCATGACCTGATGACCTGAGTGCAATTCGCCGCACCATGTCGCTCCGCACGCCCCGATCTGCTAGTTGTTGGTGCATGGGACGCATTGCCATCACCAACGCCATCACCATCGACGAGAGCGAGCTTGACGAAAAGTTCGTGCGCGCCAGCGGGCCGGGCGGACAGAACGTCAACAAGGTGTCGTCGGCGGTGCAACTGCGCTTTGATGTTGCCAATTCACCATCCCTGCCGGAACATGTGCGCCGCAAACTGCTTACCAGTGGTGACTCGCGCCTCACGAATGACGGCGAACTGGTGATTACCGCCGACCGCCTGCGCACCCAGGACGCCAACCGGCGCGACGCCGTGGAACGGCTGAAGGAAGTTATACGCAAGGCAGCGGTGGTCCAGAAGAAGCGCGTTGCGACGCGGCCCACACTGGCCTCGAAGAAGCGTCGGCTCGATGCCAAGACCCGTCGCAGCACCATAAAGAAATACCGGACCAGCAATGACCCCCACGATTGACAATGAAAAGACCACCAGCCCGGCGGCCATCCACAAGGCCGCGACGGAGCCGGTGGACGGTGCTGTGAAGGACATTGTCTGCGGCATGACGGTCAAGCTGGATGCCGGCAAACCCTCGACCACGCACAAGGGCGACGAGTACCACTTCTGCGGCCAGAAATGCTGCCACAGGTTCGAGGCAGACCCGTATTTCTACCTGTCCGGCAACAACGCACGGAAGAAGCCTTCCGGCCCCAGGAACGCCCTGTACACCTGCCCGATGGACCCGGAGATTGTCCAGGAAGGCCCAGGCACCTGCCCGATCTGCGGCATGGCGCTGGAGCCGATGGACGGCATTGCCGAGGGGCCGAACCACGAGCTGATCGACTTTACCCGGCGGCTGTGGGTCAGTGCCGGTGCCGCCGTGCCGTTGCTCATCCTCACCATGGGCCCGATGGTGGGCCTGCCGGTGCGCGAGTGGATGGGCGAGAGAGCCGCTGTCCTGCTGGAGTTCGCGCTGGCGACCCCGGTGGTGCTGTGGGCGGCGATGCCATTCTTCCAGCGCGGCCTGACCTCGATCAGGACCTGGAACCTCAATATGTGGACGTTGATCATGCTGGGCGTCGGCGCAGCCTATCTGTATTCGACCGTCGCCACTTTCGCCCCCGGCCTGTTCCCCGAAAACCTGCGCACCCATGGTGGTCACATACCCGTCTACTACGAGGCGGCGGTGGTCATCATCGCGCTGGTGTTCGTCGGCCAGGTGCTGGAATTGCGCGCGCGCGAACGTACCGGCGATGCCATTCGCGCATTGCTCAACCTGGCACCCAAGACCGCGCGCCGGGTGACGCCCGATGGCGACGAATATGACGCCCCGCTGGAGAACATCATGAAAGGCGACCGGCTGCGCATCAGGCCGGGCGAGTCCGTGCCGGTCGATGCCACCGTGATCGAGGGCTCCAGCACCATTGACGAGAGCATGCTGACCGGCGAGCCGATGCCGGTGCAAAAAGGTGAAGGCGACGAGGTGACCGGCGGCACCATGAACAGCAACGGTTCGCTGGTGGTCGAGGCCGAACGCGTTGGCGACGAAACCGTCCTGTCGCGCATCGTGGCGATGGTGTCTGCGGCCCAGCGGTCGCGCGCGCCGATCCAGGCGCTGGCCGACCGGGTCGCGTCCTGGTTCGTTCCGACGGTGGTGCTCACCGCCGTGATCGCCTTCATCGCCTGGATGGTGTTCGGCCCGCAGCCGGCCTTCGTCTATGCCATCGTGTCTGCGGTGTCGGTGCTTATCATCGCCTGCCCGTGCGCGCTCGGTCTGGCAACGCCCATGTCGATCATGACCGCGACCGGGCGCGGTGCGCAGGCTGGCGTACTGGTCAAGGATGCCGAGGCGCTTGAGCGCATGGCCAAGGTCGATGTCGTCATCGTCGACAAGACCGGCACGCTGACCGAGGGCAAACCGAAGCTGACCGATGTGATGGTGACCGATGGCACCGATCAAGATGAACTGCTGGGCTTGATCCGCGGGCTGGAGGCAGGCTCGGAACATGCCCTGGCCGAAGCCATCGTCAACGGCATCGAGGCGCGCGGCATCAAGGCCACCGGGATCAGCGGCTTCGAGGCCGTGACCGGCAAGGGCGTGCGTGCAAAGGCCGGTGCCAGGGCCATCGCGCTGGGCAACGCCGCCATGATGGAGCTTGCCGGTTGCGATCACGCAGGCCTCGATGACCACGCCAACACCCTGCGAGGCGACGGCAAGACGGTGATGTATGCGTGCGTCGACGGCAAGCTGTCCGGCATCATTGCCGTGTCCGACCCGATCAAGCCGACCACGAAGTCTGCCATCGACGCGCTCCACGCCGCCGGCCTCAAGGTCATCATGGCCACCGGCGACAATGAACGCACCGCCCGCGCGGTGGCTGCGCAACTGGGCATCGATGACGTGCGCGCAGGCGTTCTGCCCGAGGACAAGAAGGCGCTGGTCGACGAGTTGCACAAGGCTGGCCACAAGGTCGCCATGGCCGGCGACGGCGTCAATGACGCGCCTGCCCTCGCCGCAGCCGAGGTGGGTATCGCGATGGGCACCGGTGCCGACGTGGCCGTGGAAAGTGCGGGCATCACCCTGCTCAAGGGCGACCTGACCGGCATCGCCCGCGCCCGCAAGCTGTCGCAGGCCACCTTGCGCAACATCAAGCAGAACCTGTTCTTCGCCTTCGCCTACAATACCCTCGGCGTGCCGGTTGCAGCAGGCGTGCTGTACCCCGTCACGGGCACGCTGCTGTCGCCGATGATTGCCGCTGCAGCCATGAGCCTGTCGTCGGTTTCTGTCATCTCCAACGCCTTGCGGTTGCGCCGGTTGAACCTCGACGATTGAGCTGTTCTGGCAGCTTGTGAAGAAAGTCATGGACCAATTTGGCTGGTTGGGTTATTCTGAACGTCCATTCAGAATGAGCAAGGGCGTCCATGAACAAGCACAACCAAGCCGATCTGCGCGACGTTGCATTGATGAAAAACCAGGTGCAGGGCGTGCCGGAGCACTGGAACCGCTCCGGGCTTCCCGCGTGGGCCTACACCAGCGAAGAGTTGCTCGAACTGGAAAAGGAACTGCTGTTCAAGAGCCACTGGCAGATTGCCGGGCACGTCAGCGATGCGCCCGATCCCGGCAGCTATTTCTGCTTCGACGTGGCCGGTGAACGCGCGCTGATCGTGCGTGACAAGCAGGGCGAAATCCGCGCCTTTCACAATGTCTGCCGCCACCGTGGATCACGCGTGGTAACCGAACCTGCGGGCCGGTGCGGGTCTGCACTGGTGTGCCCGTTTCATGGCTGGTCGTTCAACCTTGACGGGACCTTGCGGTCGGTGCCGCAACCAAGATCATTCCCCGACCTGGACGCGCAAAGCCACGGACTGGTACCGCTCGAGTACGAGATCTGGCAAGGCTTCGTGTTCGTGCGCTTCAAGCCCGGACCGCAGCCTGCCGTCAGGGACCTGATGGCCCGTCACGAAGCGGAAGTGTCGCTCTACCAGTCTGCCAATGCCGTCAGGCAGGGAGAGGTCAGCTGGTCACAGCAGATCAAGGCCAACTGGAAATGCGTTCGTGACGTGGACAATGAGGGCTATCACGTGCCCATCGCCCACCCTGCCCTGCAGGACCTATATGGCTCGAACTATTTCGACGAAGCCTGGCACGACGGCACAAACCGCTCGTTCGGGCCGTTCCATGACCGCAAGGGCAGGCTGTGGAGCACGCGTCACTACCTGAGTATTCTTCCCCAGGTGCCGCATCTTCCCGAAAGCCACCGCAGGGCCTGGCTCTACATCGGCATCTTTCCCAACCAGGTGCTGTTCTTCTATCCGGAAGGGCTCGGCTTCTACCAGGAGTACCCGACGGGCATCACCGCCACCAGCATTCGCGGCGGCTATTACAGCCTGCCCCTCGAAGACGGCGACGATGGTGACTACCCCCGGCGGCTGCGGGCAGCACGCTACCTTGCCGGCCGGATCGACGGCGACACCGGCGCGGAAGACATCCAGCTTACCATCTGGTCGAACGAGGCAATGCACTCCAGCGGTTTTCAGGATTTCATCCTGTCGGACCTCGAGTACGGGGTGAAGGGTCATCACGACCAGTTGCGCGCGGTCATGCCGGTACTCAATGCAGCAGAACCACCTGAATCCGGCACCATGCGCTCAGCCAATGACGCACTTCTCGCCAGCAGGTCCTGATACCCCGGCGGCAGGCGAAGGCATTGGCGGTTGCCAGCGGCCCAAATGAGGCTATCATTTTTGAGTGGAGACAGAAGCAACAGGGAGTTACGCAGACATGACAAACCTTTCACGCAGGCTTGCATTGATGACCGGTTCGGCACTGGTGGCCGTATTGTCGGCCATGCCGGTCGCGCACGCCGAAGAAGTGGTTCATGTATACAACTGGGTCGACTACATCGGCGAAACGACGCTGGAGGATTTCACCAAGGCCACCGGCATCAAGGTCGTCTACGACACCTATGACGCGTCCGAGACCGCCGAAGCCAAGCTGCTGGCCGGTTCGTCCGGCTACGACGTCGTACTGCACTCGGGCAGCCAGTTGCCGAAGTTCATCCAGGCCGGTGCCTTCCAGAAGGTTGATCGCTCGAAGCTGTCCAACTGGGACAACCAGGATCCGGGCATCCTCAAGACCGTGGAAAACTGGGACCCCGGCAACGAGTACGGTGTCATCTACATGTGGGGCACCACCGGCATCACCTACAACACCGACATGATCAAGGAACGGCTGGGCGACAATGCGCCGATGGGTACCATGGACATCCTGATGAAGCCCGAACTGGCAGCGAAGGTCGCGGACTGCGGAATTTCAGTGCTGGAAAGCCCGCGTGACGTCATCCCGATGGTGCTGTCCTACCTGGGCAAGGACCCCAATTCCGAAGACCCTGCAGACTACGAACTGGTGGTCGAGGCCTTCAAGCCGGTGCGCCAGTACATCAAGACCTTCGATGCCTCGAACTACCTCAACGCGATTCCCAACAAGGAACTGTGTGTGATCAACAACTGGTCCGGCGACTATGCCACCGCCAGCACACGCGCCTCGGAAGCCGGTGTGGAGATCAACCTCGAATACCATGTGCCAGCATCCGGATCACCTGCGTGGTTCGATGTCTGGACCATTCCGGCCGATTCCAAGAATGTCGAGAATGCGCACAAGTTCCTGAACTTCATGCTCGACCCGAAGGTCATCGCGGGCGCCACCAACTTCACCTACTACGCCAACGCCAACACCAAGGCGAGCGAGTTCGTGAACCAGGAGATCCTCGACGACCCGGCGGTCTACCCCAATGACGAGATCAAGGCGCGGCTTTGGACCTCCAAGTCACTGTCACCCAAGGCCCAGCGAGAACTGACTCGCGCCTGGACCAGGATCAAGACCGGCTCGTAAGCCCTGAGCAAAGATGATTGCGCCGCTGGCCCGCAAGGTATTCAATTGCCTTGCGGGCTTTTTTGCTGAACGGGGCGGAGCGACATCTGCATGACAACTGACGCGAGCATTCCTGCTGGGAGCGGGTTCATCCGGATCGAGAATGTCAGCAAGAAATTTGGTGACTTCACTGCAGTCGACAATGTCTCGCTCGACATCAAACGGGGTGAACTGTTTGCCCTGCTGGGTGGCTCGGGTTGTGGCAAGACCACCCTGCTGCGCATGCTCGCCGGGTTCGAGGCACCGACCAGCGGACGCATCATCATCGACGGACAGGACATGTCGCGCGTGCCGGCGTTCAACCGGCCGGTCAACATGATGTTCCAGTCGTATGCCTTGTTCCCGCACATGAACGTGGCAAAGAACGTCGGCTACGGCCTCAAGCACGAGAACATGACTGATGCCCAGCGCAAGGACCGGGTCAGCGAGTTGCTCGACATGGTGCAGCTCAGCCAGTTCGCCACCCGCAAGCCGCACCAGTTGTCGGGCGGCCAGCGCCAGCGTGTCGCCCTTGCCCGCGCCCTTGCCAAAAGTCCCAAGGTGCTGCTGCTCGATGAGCCACTCGGGGCGCTCGACAAGAAGCTGCGCGAGCAGACCCAGTTTGAACTCATGAACATCCAGGACCGGCTCGGCATCACCTTCATCGTGGTCACACACGACCAGGAGGAAGCCATGACACTGGCCAGCCGCATAGCCATCATGGACCGCGGCATCATCCGCCAGGTGGGCGTGCCGACCGACGTTTACGAGTTTCCCAACTCGCGCTTTACCGCCGACTTCGTCGGCTCGATCAACCTTTTTGACGGCACGGTATCAAACATCAAGGCTGGCAAGGCGCGCATTTCTGCCCCTGCAGCCGGATGCGATTTCGAGGCTGAAACCAGCCTGGATGTAAATCAGGGTGATCCTGTATCGGTCGCCATCCGGCCGGAGAAGGTGCTGATCAGCCGCTCGAAACCTCGCTCCACCGCGGTCAACGCCACCCAGGGCGAAGTGCTCGACCTGGGCTATTTCGGCAAGGATTCACTCTACCGGGTCAAGCTGCCCAGCGGCGAACTGATGCGGGTGAGCAAGGTCAACGATGAACGTCTCGGCGAGGGCGACCGGCTGGTCGACTGGCAGGACAAGGTCTGGCTGAGCTGGCAGCCGAAGTCTGTCATCGTGCTGCCTGCGGAAGACCGCCCATGACCGACACAGTAACCAGAGTCCCGGTCACGCCTCGCGATGGCGGGTTTGCAAGCTGGCTCAACCGGGATGGCTGGAAACAACTCATAGGCGGCTTGCCTTACGTCTGGCTGCTGGTGTTCTTTCTGGCACCGTTCTTCATTGTCGCGGTCATCTCGGTGTCGGCGTCCGCCTACTCGATCCCGCCGTTCCAGATGCCGGCAAGCTGGTCTGCCTTCGTCGAGAACTTCCGCACCAACTTCGGCTACCTTGTCAACGACAGCCTGTATTACACGGGCTACCTGAACTCGGTGAAGGTTGCCGCCATCTCCACGATAATCTGCCTGCTGCTCGGTTATCCGATGGCCTATGGCATCGCGCGGTCGTCCGGCACGACCCGCAATATCCTGCTGCTGCTGGTGATCCTGCCGTTCTGGACCTCGTTCCTGTTGCGCATCTATGCCTGGATCGGCCTGCTGGGCAACTACGGCACCATAAACAACGTGCTGATGGCGCTCGGCATCATCGACGAGCCGATAAGGATGATGAACACCGAGTTCGCCGTCTACATCGGCATTGTGTACTCGTACCTGCCGTTCATGATCCTGCCGCTGTATGCCAACCTCGAACGCCTCGACAACTCGCTGACCGAAGCAGCGATGGACCTCGGCTCAAGGCCGGCGCGCACCTTCATCGACGTGACGTTGCCGCTGTCGCTGCCGGGCATCGTGGCAGGCTCGATGCTGGTATTCATTCCCGCCACCGGCGAGTACGTCATCCCCGCCTTGCTGGGCCGGGCCGACAACCCGATGATCGGCCGGGTGCTGTTTGACGAGTTCTTCCTCAACCGCGACTGGCCGGTGGCCTGCGCCGTGGCGGTGGTGCTGCTGTTCCTGCTGGTCGTGCCGATCATGATCTTCAACCACTACAACTCCCGTGCCGAGGGAGTCGAGTGATGCAGAAACGCTCCATCTTCATCCTGTCGGTATTGTGCTTCGGCTTTGCATTCTTGTACGTGCCGATCCTCATCATGATGGCCTATTCGTTCAACGCATCGCGGCTGGCAACCGTGTGGGGCGGCTTCTCGACCGAGTGGTACGGCAAGCTGCTGCAGAACGACCAAGTGATGGACGCAGCCTGGCTGTCGCTGCGCATCGCGGTTGTATCGGCATCCGTTGCCACCATCCTCGGCACACTGGCCGGGCTGACCCTGGCCCGGTTTGGCCGGTTCAAGGGCCGCACGCTGTTTTCCGGCATGATCTCCGCCCCGCTCATCATGCCGGACGTCATCACGGGCCTGTCGCTACTGATGCTGTTCGTCAGCCTCGAGGCGCTGACCGGATGGCCGGCAGGGCGCGGTGCAAACACGGTCACGCTGGCCCACATCACCTTCTCCATGGCCTATGTGGCGATCATCGTGCAGTCACGGCTGATGTCGATGGACGAGTCCGTGGAAGAAGCCGCGATGGACCTGGGCTCCACCCCGCTGCGGGTCATGTGGGACATCACCCTGCCGATCATAGCACCGGCGATGATCTCGGGCTGGCTGCTGTCATTCACGCTGTCGCTCGACGATCTGGTCATTGCCAGCTTCACGTCGGGGCCGGGCGGCACCACCTTGCCGATGCTGATCTTCTCCAAGGTCAAGCTGGGTGTGACGCCGGACATCAACGCTCTGGCTACCATCATCGTCGGTGTGGTGACCGTCGGCGTGGTGTGCGCAGGCGTGTTGATGTTGCGCGCGGACAGGCAGCGCCAGCGTGATGTGCAACGCGCCCAGGCAGCGGGATGAGTAAGCAACATCCGAGCGCCTGGCGGCAGGTCTGCTGTTGAAAGTTTTGGTAGCGGGAGAGGGACTCGAACCCCCGACACGCGGATTATGATTCCGCTGCTCTAACCACCTGAGCTACCCCGCCACAATCCGCGCGATACAGCTTCTGAAACACGTCTGAAGCACATCCTGCGGCAACCGGTCGTTTGCGTTTGCAACGGACCGGTGTGAACAGGGGCGGATATAGTCGCCATGCCCCGTTCAAGTCAAGCATCGTCCTGCCCCGGCCGGCACAAAACACGCGAAAGCCCGGCCACCGGCGCGGAACGGCCGGCCGTCAGCCCGGCTCATCGGTTTCCGGCCGGATGGAGCGCCAAACCGAGATCAGCAGGAAATAGGCGGATGCTGCCACCCACAGCCAGAAGATCACCGGCGAGGCATCAAGCGCCTTGTGATCCTTCGACACGATCAGCAGCCGCAGCGTGGTGCCACCCCACAGGATGGTGATGGGTATGGTGAAGGCACGCCAGTCGCGCACCCGCAAGGGATGCACGTATTTCCACGGCACGAAGGTCAGCAGCAGGCACAGACCGATCACCGCCAGGTTGATCCACGGATCGGTCTGCAGGATGTGGAAGTACAGCACCACCAGGTTCCACAACGCCGGAAAGCCCGCGAAATAATAGTCCGAGGTCTTCATCCCGGCGTTGGCGAAGGTATACAGCGACACCGCCATGATGGCCGCAGCCGTGGCGGTTTCCCAGCCCGGCGGCACCAGGTCGAACCAGTAGATCATCATCGCCGGCACGACCACGTAGGTGAAATAGTCGATCACGTTGTCCAGCGTTGCGCCATCGAAATGCGGGGTCATCTCGTGCACCCGCGCGCGCCGAGCCAGCGTCCCATCGATGCCGTCGACGAACAGCGCCAGGCCCAGCCACAGGAACGCAGCGATCCGGTCGCCTTCTAGAATGGCGACGAGTGCCAGGAATCCCAGCACGATGCCGGACGCCGTAAAGGCGTGGACCGCCCAGGCGGCAGCCACCTGTTCCTTTTTGCGCACCTTGTTTTGATCGCCCATCTCGGTCATGTGATCCGGCATGTCACAAAATCAGTCAATTGTCACCCGTCTCGACCCATCCGTGCGCAGCATGATTCACTTGCCATGCATGCGCGCCAAGGTTCACTGGCGCACGAAGCGCAGCAGGGTGAAAAATCCGAACGGCTTGACCGGCTGCTGATCGACCAGCCGCAAGGCCGGGTGACCCGTCACCGTGCTGATCGGAAACTCGGGCCGCCAGCCCAGCCGGTCCGCCAGCGGCGTCATCAGGCGTTCTGCCAGGCCGATTGGTCCGGTGCCTGTCGCGAAATGGTTGACCAGGATCACCGTGCCACCGGGCCGGCATACCCGCGCCAGTTCGTTCAGCACCTGCGCCGGGTCCGGCACCACCGTCATCACGTACATCGCGACCACGACGTCAAAGGACTCGTCGGCGTAGCTCATGTTGCCCGCGTCCATCTGCTCGATCGCCTCGACATTGCCCAGCGCCCGGCGGCTTACGCGTTCGCGCGCCTTGGCCAGCATTTCGGGCGACAGGTCGATGCCGGTGATCTTCAGGTCGCGGCGATAGGCCGGCAGCGAAATGCCGGTACCCACGCCAACCTCGAGCACCTTGCCGTCCAGCGAGTTGATGACCCCGGTCGCGGCAATGCGGCCGGCATCGGCAATCACCCCGAAAGTCTGGTCATAGACCGGTGCCCAGCGGGCATAGGCGCGCCTGACGGCGCTGTCGCTCATCACTGAAAGTGCAGGCTTGTCCAAAGCGTATCCTCTCCCTGGTGGTGGCTTCAGCCGCGCATGTCAACTGATGGCCGGGCTGTGTCTGTTTCGGCACTCGTAGCACGTCCAGCATGATGGTCTGTCAACAACCCGGCAATAATGTAGCCGCCGCCCAAAAGTTTTGCGCCGCTGTCCATGCCGTCATAGAAAACACAGGCCTGTCCGGGTGACACGCCGAATTCCGCCTCGTCCAGCAGCGCACCCAGCCTGCCCTCGCCATCGCGCACCAGCACGGCAGGCACCGGCGGGCGGGTCGACCTGATCCTGACGTGCACGCGGGCACCGTCCGGCACGCCGCCGCCCAGCCAGTTCACGTCGCGCAAGCTGATCATGTTGCGGGCAAGCGCCTCGCGAGGGCCAACCACCACCGTGGCAGTGGCGGCATCCAGCCGCGTCACGTACAGAGGCTCTGCCGCGGCAATGCCGATGCCCCGGCGCTGACCGATGGTGAAGTGCACGATGCCACGGTGCTCGCCCAGCTCCCGGCCATCCTCGTGCACGATCTTGCCCGGCCGCCCGGCCTCGGGCCGCAACCGTTCGATGATCGGCACATAGTTGCCATCGGGCACGAAGCAGATGTCCTGGCTGTCCGGCTTATCGGCAATCGACAGCCCCATGGCGCGGGCCAGCTCGCGGGTTTCATCCTTGGTGAACGACGCCAGCGGAAACCGCAGGTAGTCCGCCTGTGCCTGCGTGGTCTGGAACAGGAAGTAGCTCTGGTCGCGGGCAATGTCGGCGGGCGTGCGCAGGTCGCGGTGGCCCGAGCCGTCGCCCCGGTCCTCGCAGGCAATGTAGTGCCCGGTGGCAAGGCACGCCGCCCCCAGCGCCCGCGAGCGTGACAGCAGGTCGGCAAACTTGACCGTCTGGTTGCACGCCACGCATGGGATCGGCGTTTCGCCGCGCACATAGGCATCGGCGAATTCCTCGATCACCGCCTCCTTGAAACGGCTTTCGAAGTCCAGCACGTAATGCGGAATGTCGAGTGCTGCAGCAGCCTTGCGCGCATCGTGGATGTCCTGGCCCGCACAGCACGCGCCCTTGCGCGCAACCGCCTCGCCATGATCGTACAACTGCAGCGTAATGCCCGCCACGCCATAGCCCGCCGCCTTCACCAGCCCGGCCACCACGGTCGAATCAACCCCGCCCGACATGGCCACGACCACCAGCGTGCGCCCGCCGTCGGGATCGATGCCGATGGCGCCGCGCACCCGGTCAATGATGTCGTCGGTCAGGTTCATGCAGCCATAGATAGGGTTGCCACCTGCATTGGTGCAACTGTTTAAATTCAACAGTTTTTGCGGCGAACAGGCCCGTGTGTGCCGTTTTGGTCCACACCATCCGCGGATGTTAGCCAGTTGTTCGTATCCGCTTAGACCTCTTTTAAGATCGTCCGTCTAATGTTGGTCCACAAGTTAGTTAGTACCAGCGTATCAGGTGAGTTCAGTGAATAATTCCGGTCAGTTGCGTTCGCGTATCAATTATGTCATCGGCCCCGATGGCAGCCCCCTCACGATTGCCGATCTTCCTCCGCCGGGCACCCATCGCTGGGTGATCCGCCGCAAGGCTGAAGTTGTTGCCGCGGTTCGCGGTGGCCTGCTTTCGCTGGAAGATGCGTGTGGCCGCTACAGCCTGACGGTGGAGGAATACCTCTCCTGGCAGCGCTCGATCGACCGCCACGGCCTTCCCGGCCTGCGCACCACGCGCATCCAGGATTACCGCGCCAACTGATGGCACGCTGATCCCGGACGTTTCGGGGCTAAGTTAAATAATGGCGCGGCTGTCCCTGAGGGGTGGCCGCGCCATCGTCTTTTTTGGGGGGCGGTGAGGCTGACACCACACCTTCAGCCCGGCGAAAGCCGGTGGTCAAGAGCCTCCCACGCCACACCATCACTCCGGCGCAGGCCGGGGTCCAAAACCCTCCCGCACCACACCGTCACCCCGGCGCAGACCGGGGTCCAAAAATCACACCCACAGCCCGGTGGCAGCCGACCGCAAGCTTTACATCAAGTTTGTGGCGCGAACTTCCCGGCATTAGGTATCAAACGCACCAAGCTGGTGTAGCTATCTCCTGCCGCCCTACAGAAGGGCTAGGATAGTGACTGTTTACAAGCGAGATTATCAGACTCCACTTGCGGCAGGATTCGCGGCAAGGTGGCAGGCATGGCTAAAGGAAAACTGGACAAGGTTGACAAGGCCGTTGACCGTGCTGGGTATTGGTACGGAGCAGGACGGATTATCGTCGATAACTGGCATTACTTTGCGACAGCGTTTGCTATCGCGTCAGCAGTGGGCACCGCCGTCTGGAGGTATATCCAGATGATGGCGCACAATATCGGATGGTGGGTTTTCCCTGCTTTTATAGCGCTGTTGGTGTTCGCAGTGTTTGGACTGGCTGTAGCGCTTCGATGGGCCGTCCGGACAGTTTCAAAAATAGACGCAAGTGCCAGCTTTGATGGTTCCGGTCAGGATTTTGTTGTTATTGATAGACGGGTAGAGAAATCTACGGAAACTACACATCCCGTAGCTGTCCACCGCAAAATGGAAGCAATCGAAAAAGATGATGTTGTCGAAATATCACCTTCTGAATTTGACGCTTTTGAATACAATATGAAGCTTCTGGAAAATGAGTACAAAGATTTTTCCCGCAAGTTCGTCGCAAAAATATCCACTGCTCAAAAAAACATACAGAAAACTATTGAATGTATCTCAAGCCAGTCGAGGGCGTTGATGTGCATTGATTCAGTAGAGCGGGAATTTGACGAATTGAACATGTCTGTCGCGTATTATTTGGCTGCGTACGAAAGTTTTTCTAAGGACCACGTTGAATTATCTGTGACCATGACGTTCAATGAGGACGATCATTATTGGGTCGTACAACAGTTTGGGTTTTTAGCGCCATATCATGTAGCCATTCGTGACCTTGAAGTTTTCAAGAAAAAATCTGAGACTGAGCTGCGATCAATCGAAGGCAAAATTAGAAAAATCAAGAAAGCCTATTTCGCCAATCCGAATGCTGTAATTGCTGAACTAACTAGAGGTTGAGCCTGAACTCCGTCGCTGCAAGCGCATCGAGACATTGCAACAGGAACGCCGCCGAAAATCCGCGCCGGCTGATCTTGTTGTTCAGGTTCCGCTGTTACCCTTCGCCCC
>CAYMJJ010000041.1:0-19741 GCA_964390445.1 uncultured Anderseniella sp. | reverse complement strand
ACGGCAAGGAGATCAACCCGGCAAGCCTGGTCTGGCGGCTGTACCAGGGTAGCGAGGACCAGCAGCCCGACAGCCTGATCGAGGCGATCGAAGGCACCGGCAATGCGCCCGCCTATCGCGGCGTCGCATACCTGGTGTTCGAGCACATGCCGCTGGCCCAGTTCGGCAATCGTCTGCCGCAACTGTCGTTCGAGGTGTTCCGCAGCCTTGATGGCGTAGAGCACGCGGTCAATGCCATCAACATCATCCCCGGGTCGACCGAGTTCGGCTATGACACGCTCAAGGTGCGCCGTGAGGACGGCTTCGGGGGCACGCTGACGGAAAACGTTTACACCTTCCAGGACAAGGCCGATTTTCTGGTGTCGCTGGATCAGTTGCAAGCAACCTGCCCGAACCTTCAGTCGGCCAGCCTGGTGGTGGCCTGGTTTGGCGATGACCTGCGCTGCGGCAGTTGCACCGTCGAGCCTCGCATCGACAATGCGGACAAGCACACCGAGCCGGTGAGCTGGAAAGTGGCCGGAATTGAGCGCAGCCAGGCGCAACTGGTATCACTGGTGGACAACCGGGCTGCCTTCGGCGGCTCGCCTGACGATGGTTCGGTCCGCCGGGCAATTGCGGAGCTGAAGCAGCGCGGGCTTGAGGTGTGCTTCTACCCGTTCGTGCTGATGGACATCCCGGCCGGCAACACGTTGCCTGACCCGCATTCCGGTGCAGCCAGCCAGCCGGCCTACCCGTGGCGCGGCATGATTACCTGTGCACCTGCCATTGGCCAGCCGGGGACTGTTGATGGAACCGCCCTGGCGCGCGCGCAGGTAGACGCGTTCTTCGGTACGGCGCAGGCAACCGACTTCTCCATCGCAGGTGACGAGGTGATCTACACAGGTCCGTTCGAGTGGTCCTACCGGCGGATGATCCTGCACTATGCCCACCTGTGCGCGGCGGCGGGTGGCGTGGAAAGTTTTCTCGTCGGCACCGAACTGGTGCAACTGAACCGGATACGCGATGATACGGGTGCGTTTGTGGCGGTTGAACACCTTCGACAACTGGCTGCAGACGTGGCTGCGGTGTTGCCGGATGCGAAGATCTCCTATGCGGCAGACTGGTCGGAGTATTCCGGCTACCGGCCTGACGATGGATCGGGCGACGTCTGGTTTCACCTTGATCCGCTGTGGGCCGACCCGGCTGTGCATTTCATTGCCATCGACAACTACCTGCCACTGAGCGACTGGCGCGATGGCCGCAGCCATGCAGACTTTCAGGCCGGTTGGCACCGGCTGCAGGATGCCGGCTACCTCCAGGCGAACATCGAAGCGGGAGAATACTTCGACTGGTACTATGCCAGCGACGCAGACAGGTTGAGCCAGCTGCGCCAGCCGATCATTGACCTGGCCCACAACGAACATTGGGTGTTTCGTACCAAGGACATTCGCGGCTGGTGGGCCAACGCTCATCACAATCGACCGGGTGGCAATCGCCAGCCACTGCCGACGGCCTGGCAACCTATGTCGAAGCCGGTACGCTTCACGGAGGTCGGTGTGCCGGCCATCGACAAGGGGACCAACCAGCCCAACGTGTTTTATGACCCGAAGTCTGCATCGTCTGCGCTGCCGTACTTCTCGAACGGAAACCGTGACGACCTGCTGCAGCGCACAGCACTCGGTGCGCTGCTGAGCTACTGGGACGAGCCGGCCAACAATCCGGTTTCACCGGTCTATGGCGGCGCGATGATCGATACTGCGCGCACGGCAATCTGGGCGTGGGACGCGCGGCCTTACCCGGCATTCCCGTTCCTCACTGATGTCTGGTCGGACGGCGAAAACCATGAGTTCGGTCACTGGCTGAACGGTCGCCTGGGCGCGCTGGAACTGCCTGCGCTGGTGGCCGACATAATGCGGCATTTCGGCGCCGGGGTGCATGATGTCAGTGCGCTTGACGGCGTTGTCGAAGGGTATGTCCTGGACCGGCCCATGTCGGCGCGCGCGGCACTTGAGCCGCTGTCCAGTGTGTTTCTGATGGACGTGATCGAGCGCGGGCACGCGTTTGTCTTTTCCCGGCGCAATGGCGATCACGGATTGTCGATTGCGGCTGAAGACCTGGCATTGGCCCGCGACGGTGACCCGGCTTTCGAACTGCGCCGCGCCCAGGAAACCGAGTTGCCTGCGGCACTCGCGCTACGTTTTGCCGATGCGTCAATCGATTATCGTCCGGCTGTCGTGGACGCGAGACGGATAGGCACTTCGTCGCGCAGCCAGTCGGTGGTTGAGTTTCCCGGTGTACTCAATTTCGGTGAAGCGCATGCGCGCGTCACCACGCTGTTGAGGTCGGCCTGGTCTTCGCGCGAGGCTGCGACATTCTCGCTGCCGCCGTCCCGGCTGGCGGTGGAGCCGGGCGACATCATCCGGCTGACCACCGGTGGCCATGACCGCGACTGGAGGGTCACTGAAGTGCGCGACCAGCTTGCGCGCCAGGTGACAGCGGTGTTGCATGACCCTGAAGCAGGCCATGCCCCGGCGGGCAGGACCCGGGCAGCGTCGATCGATCAGCCTGCGCCGGCAGGCCGCGTCATTGCTGCCGTACTGGACCTGCCGCTGGTGACGGGGAATGAAGACCCCTATGCACCCTGGGTGGCTGCTGCGGCACGGCCGTGGCCGGGACAGGTTGCCGTACACCGGCTGCAGGGTGAGGCCAGTTTCACAACCGACACGGTGCTCACCTCGGCGGCGGTACTGGGAACGACGCTGGACGACTTGCCGCCGCTTGACCGGCCGTGCTGGGACAGGGGATCGCGCATCCGCGTGCGGCTTTCGACCGGGGCGCTGGAGTCTGCCGCTGATGTTGATGTGCTTGCTGGAGCAAATACCGCTGTGGTTGGCAATGTGCCGGGCGAACGTGAACTTATTCAATACCGCCATGCGGTGCTGGTGGAGCCGCTAACCTGGGAGATATCAGGCTTGCTCAGGGCACAGGCAGGCACCGATGCGGAAACGGCTGCAGGAGCGCCTGCGGGCAGTGCCTTCGTGTTGCTGGACAACTCGGTGCGTCAGTTGTCGCCATCGGCTGGAAACATCGGACGGCAGTTTGACCTGCGTGTTGGCGCGGCCTCACTCGATGCGGCTGATCCGTTGTTGCAGGATATCTCGCTGGTCTTTTCGGGACGAGGCTTGCGGCCCTATTCGCCGGTTCATGCGCGCGCTCGGATGGTTGGTGGCAGCATCGAAGTCAGCTGGATCAGGCGAACCCGGATCGGCGGCGACAGCTGGGACGTGCTGGAGGTGCCGCTTGGCGAAGACGTCGAGCTGTACCAGGTCGACGTTTTTGCAGATGGTGAAGTGGTCCGGACATTCGAAACCGCATCGCCCCTTCTGACTTACCCGGGTGCCGAGCTGACGGCTGACTTTGGCACAAGCTTGCCGCCCGACCTTCACTTCAGGATCCACCAAGTGAGCCCGGTCTATGGCCGCGGCTCCGCAACCACGGTGACGTTCACATGACCTCGACTGCCAACCTTTCGCTGCCGATGCTTTCTGCTGCCCAGGCGCAGAAGCATGTCACCCACAATGAAGCGCTGGAGCACCTCGATGCCCTGGTTCAGCTTTCGGCAATTGCTGTCGCTGCACAGCCGCCGGCACAACCGGCCGAAGGTGATCGCTATATTTGTGCTGATGGCGCAATCGGCGACTTTGCCGGACATGATAATGAAGTTGCGTCATTCCAGGGCGGTGGATGGGTGTTCCATGCGCCTCGTGTCGGTTGGCGGTGCTGGCTGCAGTCCGAGGCTGCGCTGAAGGTGCATGACGGTACCGGCTGGATTGACGCTGTATCGGGAGGCGGGGGCATCTCGACCCTGCAGAATGTGCCGGTGGTCGGGGTGAACGCCACGGCAGACACGGACAACCGGCTCTCGGTGAGTGCGGCCAACACATTGCTCAACCACGAGGGAAGCGATCACCGCCTGAAGATCAACCGGGCAGGCGCTGCAGATACTGCATCGCTGTTGTTCCAGAGCAACTTCGCCGGCCGCGCCGAGATGGGCATTGCCGGTGATGACCGCTTCCGTATCAAGGTGAGCGCTGACGGAAGCAACTGGGTAGATTCGCTGGAAATCGAACCTGATACCGGCCGGGTTCATTCGGTGCCTGCCGACACCCGGCACAACAACCTGACTGCCCAGATCGACCAGGCGCATGTTGAGGAGCCGATGCTGATGCCTGCGGGCTTTTCAGGATTTGCCAATTCCTCGGTCAGCATGATTTCGGACGGCTGGCGATACAAGGTTCCGTTCTATTTCCCCCACGACATGACCGTATCGAAGGTCAACTACGTGGTGAAGGAGGCAGGCGCGCCAGGTGCGAGGCTGCGCATTGGTCTGCGCCGCTGGGACAGGCAGGCTGGATGGAGTTTTCGCGAACTGCTGTTTGAAACCGGTGAGGTGGTGGCAGACGTCGCAAACACGCACGTTGCAAGCGTGGGGCCTCACCTGGTGCCGGCAGGGTGGTACATCCTCGATGTGGCCAACAATGACGCAAATATAAGGCTGCTGGGTCAGCTCTGGAACTTCATAGCCCAGCCCGCCTTTGGCGCAAAACTGCTGGCAGGCAACATGCGTGCCATAATCGTGTTGCGCAGTCACCAGCCCTACGGTCCGTTGCCTGCCGATGACCTGGGTGCCACGTACGTTGCCGCGACCGAATCGCACGGCAATTTCTGCATAGGTCTGTCATGAACACGCTGGAACGGGACATGGGCCGGCTGGAAAGCAGACTCGCGGCCCTTGAGGCTGACGTGTCCATGATAGCGACTGACCTACGCGAGATACGCCAGTTGCTGCACACCGTGCGCGGCGGATGGATTGCACTTGGTCTGGTGGTTGCTGCGTCATCAGGCTTAGGCGCGCTGATTGCCAAGCTCTGGCCGGTCGTGCTGCGAGGCTGACCAGCCATCAATCTCAATTGCTGAAACAGAGAACGGACATTGCCATGCGGATGACGGACGAGGGCTTGCGCCTGATCATGGAGTTCGAGGGTTTTCGTGCCCGCGCTTACCGTGACCCGGTTGGTATCTGGACAATCGGTTACGGTCACACATCGGCTGCCGGTGACCCACACGTCTACGAAGGCATGCACATCACGATTGCACAGGGCCGCGAAATATTGCGCCAGGACGTCAACAAGTTTGCTGCAGGTGTGCGCAAGCTGGTGACGACCGACCTGACAGACGCGCAGTTTTCGGCGCTGGTCAGCTTCGCCTATAACGTGGGGCTGGGCGGCCTGGCCCGATCTTCCGTGCTGAGGGCTGTCAACGCCCGGGACTTCGCTGCCGTGCCGAGACGGCTGGCATTATGGGTCAAGGCGGGCGGTCGCCGGTTGCCGGGCCTGGTCAGGCGCCGGGCAGCCGAGGCTGCCTTGTTCATGTCGGCATCGCCAACTCAATCTCCTGCCACTTCAACGGAAACGCCGAGACCGCTCGAGGGCAAGCCGCTGCGTGAAAGCACGACCGGGTGGGCGGCGATCCTGTCGGCACTGGCGGGCCTGTTTTCAGCCGCCGGCGCCTTCCTCAAAGACGTGGCCGGTTACGCTGGCGGCAAGCCGGCCTTGCTGATGGCCGTGCTTGTAATCGTGCTTGCGACTGGCTGGATCTTGCGCGAACGCTATCTCAAGTCGCGGCTGGACGGAGTTTGACCGATGCTGGCACTCATTCCCGTGATCTTGTCGTTTATCAAGGGGCCGTTGTTCTCGATCATCGACAAGCTGATCCCTGACGCATCACTCAAGGAACGCCTGAAGTCCGAGATCGACATCAGGCTCTTGCAGTCTGATGACAGGCTTGCCGAACTGCAGCGGGAACTGCTCACCATCGAATTGAGGTCCGAAAGCTGGCTGACGCGCAGCTGGCGACCCATGCTGATGTACCTCATCATGCTGATGCTGGCGGTGTACGGGTTGCTGTTGCCGATGTTTGAGGCGATGTTCGGCAAGCTTGACGGCTTCGAGCCGCGCTGGCACCAGTTTCCGGACGGGTTATGGACCTTGCTGATGCTGGGCGTTGGCGGCTACATCGGTGGGCGTACCGTGGAAAAGCTGGTCCGCGCCGGCATCTCAGCCAGGCCACCGCAGGCCGATGAAGACAGGAAGCAGCCAGCTGGCAGGCGCCGCAACTTCAACAAGTGAGCCATCCGGCGGCCAGAAAACTCCATTCATGGGCTGTTCATGTGCGTTATTGCATGGTGCATCGGAAGTAACCGGGGAAGTTGTGTAGTAACATGAACTCGTTCAAAAAATTGTTGGCTGTAGCGATGGTCTCGTCCATCGTGGGATTGTTGCCTGCCGTTGCGGCGGGTAGCGCCAGCTCTGCTGCGGCCGCAGTGGCCAGGCAGACTGGTGGACAAGTGCTAGCGGTTCAGCCGTCAGGTGGCGGCTTCCGCGTAAAGGTGCGAGTTGGCGGTGCGGTGAAGTGGTGCAACGTCAGCGCCTCAGGCGGCGTATCTTGCTGAGGGTAAACAGGGCGGAGGGGCAACAGTGCGCATTCTGGTTGTGGAAGATGATCCCGATCTGAACCGGCAACTTGTCGGTGCACTGGGTGATGCCGGCTATGCGGTGGATAGTGCCACCGATGGCGAAGACGGTCACTTTCTGGGTGATACCGAACCCTATGACGCGGTAATCCTGGATCTGGGCCTGCCTGTGATGGATGGCGTGAGTGTGCTTGAAGCCTGGCGGCGCGAGGGACGCGCAATGCCGGTACTCATCCTCACGGCCCGGGATCGCTGGAGCGACAAGGTCGCAGGGTTCGATGCGGGCGCCGATGATTATGTGGCCAAGCCTTTTCACATGGAAGAAGTGCTGGCACGGGTGCGTGCGCTGTTGCGCCGGGCCAGTGGCAATGCCTCTGCAGAGATGCAGTGCGGCGAGCTTGTGGTGGATACCGCAGGCGCCAGGGTCAGCGTGTCGGGCAATCCCGTGAAGCTGACCTCGCTGGAGTTCCGCCTGCTCAGCTACATGATGCATCACAAGGGCAAGGTGATTTCCCGCACCGAGTTGGTCGAGCATCTTTACGATCAGGATTTCGATCGCGACTCGAACACCATCGAAGTGTTCGTCGGTCGGCTGCGCAAGAAGCTCGGCATCGACGTGCTGAAGACGGTGCGAGGCCTTGGCTACTGCCTGACGGAACCGGATGATCAGGCGTAATTCACTTGCGTTCCGGCTGGTTGCCGCCGCAACTGCCGTCAGTGTGGTCTTGCTGGTGGCTGCCGGGCTGCTGCTGTCCACACTGTTTTCGGCAGCCGTTGAACGCAGCCTCGATGCCCGCCTGCAGGCGGTGCTCGACGGGCTGCTCGCTTCTGTCGAGCTGAACGACAACAAGTTGTCGCTGAACCGGTCGCTGGCCGACACGCGCTTCGATCTTCCGCTCAATGGCTGGTACTGGCAGATTTCGTCACTGGCTGACCCCGGCAAACAACTGGTCTCGCCATCGCTGCTGGACCAGCGCTTGCCGATCAACCAGTTCGACGTCGCGGGCCGCCAGCCTGGCGCGCGGCTGGAGGGCTACCTGGACGACAACACCGGCAACCGGCTGCGGGTGATCGAACAGCGGTTCAACCTGTTTGGCAGCGAGGAGCAATACTCGTTCCTGGTATCCGGCAACTTTGACGAACTCCGGAGCGAGGTGTCGGCCTTCAACAATGCCCTGATCGCGGTGCTCAGCTTGCTGGGGGCAGGACTTGTCGCCGCCATCGTGATCCAGGTGCGATTCGGCCTCAGGCCGCTCACCCAGCTTCAACACGAACTCAGCCAGATCCGCGAGGGCAAGCAGGAAAAGATCTCGGGCGACTATCCAAGGGAAGTCGAGATCGTCAGCAGCGAACTGAACCTGTTGCTAGAATCGAACACCGAGATCATCGAGCGGGCGCGAACCCAGGTCGGCAACCTGGCCCATGCCCTCAAGACGCCTTTGAGCGTATTGACCAACGAGGCGGGGATTCATGGCGGGCCGCTTGGAAGGAAGGTCACGCAGCAGGCTGCCGTGATGCGCGACCAGGTGTCCATGTACCTGGACCGGGCACGGCGTGCCGCTCGCGCCAACACGATAGGTTCGGTCAGTGACCCGGCCGACGTGACCAAGGCGATTGTCAGGACGCTCAAGCGTATTCACGCGGACATGACTATCGCTGTTGACGAGTCCTACGATGTCTCAGTGCGATTTCGCGGTGAGCGGCAGGACCTGGAGGAGATCGTCGGCAATCTGCTGGATAATGCGTTCAAATGGAATGGAGGCCGTATTGCCGTGTCGGTTGGCCGGTCGCTGTCGCCGGTGGATGCGCGCAGCGATTGGCTCGACATCACCGTCGAGGACAATGGATGCGGCCTGCCCGAAGGTGGTGCCGACATTGCCCTGCAGCGCGGCAAGCGGCTGGATGAGACCAAGCCGGGTTCGGGGCTGGGCCTGAACATTGTCAGCGAGACGGCAGCAATGTATGGCGGCAAGCTAACGCTGGGCGACAGTCACCTCGGCGGTCTGAAGGTCACGCTTACCCTTCCGGCAATTTATCGCAGCGACTGACCAGCCCTTACTCGATGGTTTCGGCTGCGTTGGGCAGACCCCGTTCGCGGTAGGGTGTGCGTGCATAGTAGGCGCGGTAGCACTTCGAAAAGTGCGACGGTGATGAAAACCCGCACGCCAGTGCCACGTTGATCACCGACATGTTGGTTTGCAGCAGCAAAGACCGAGCCTTCTTGAGGCGCAGTTCGAGGTAATAGCGTTTTGGAGAGCGGTCGAGATAGCGCCGGAACAGCCGTTCGAGCTGGCGTGTGGACAGCCCTGCCTGCTGCGCCAGCACGCTGGGCGACAGCGGCTCTTCAAGATGAAGCTCCATCTGTTCAATGATCTCCACCATCTTCGGGTGGCGCGCGCCGATGCGCGCCGGGAGCGACATGCGTTGGTGCTCACCGGGCTGGCGGATGGGGGAATGAAGGATATTCTCTGCCACGGCTGTCGCCAGCGCCACGCCATGCTGCGCTGAAATGAGCGCCAGGATCATGTCGAGAGCAGAGGTGCCGCCGGCCCCGGTAAAGCGGTCACGGTCGATTTCGAACAGGCTGCTTGTGACGTGGATCTCGGGAAACTCCTCGATGAAGCCTGGCTGGTTCTCCCAGTGGATCGTGCAGGTATAGCCATCGAGCAGGCCGGACATCGCCAGCAACTGCGCACCGGTGCAGATGGCACCAATGTCGTTGCCCCTGCGCGCTGTCTTGCGCAGCCAGTTGAATAGCGCCTTGTCGGCATACTTGTGGACATTCGTTCCCCCGCACACGATGATCGTGGCATGCTCGGGGATCGACTCCAGATCACCATCCGGCACCAGCGTGATCCCGTTCGATGCTGTGACCGGCGAGCCATCGGACGAGTGGGTCGTCCACACATACAGGCTCTTCTCGGATTGGCGGTTGGCCAGCCGGATGGGATCGATGACAGACGTGACCGGCAGCAGGGTGAACTCTGGAATGAGCACCAGCGCCAGGCGCATTGGAAGATCTCTTGGTTTCTCACCGAACATTCAGAAGCAGCATCCTTTGGCCGGGCAGACAGGTTTTGGGTGATCGCTTGCGTTGCGGCCGGCGGAATCATTGCCTCGCGAGCGCGGAAACCGGAGCGGAGTCGCAACTGTCTCTGCGCTGTCGCAAAATGTACGTTCCCGACGTCGCAAATGGCGCATGGTTCTGCGCTATCGAGTTATGGAGAGCACGTCAATGGGTATTGTTGAAACAGTCGCTGGAGCAGGCATGACGACGGATACGCCGATGTCTTCATTCATGTCCAACATGACGCTGGAGATTACCCCGCGTCAGTCGGAAAAGCTGGAATTGATCAGGCAGCACGTCGCGCCGGGCACTCGCGTTTTCGTTGCGCTGGTCGATCCCAGCCATCTGGAAGACCAGTACAGCGCCGTCGCAGCCATCTGCGCAGCCGGGCTTGAACCGGTGCCCCACGTGCCTGCAAGGTTCGTGATTGACCAGGACGATCTCAAGCGCCGTATCGAAAAACTGGCCAGGGCAGGTGGTGCGACTTCGTACCTTGTGCTGGGTGGCGGCGCCCCGGAACCCATCGGCACCTATCACTGCGCCTTGCAGCTGATGGAAACGGGCGTGTTCCAGGCCAATGGTGCCAAACTGCTCGGTGTGGCCGGCCATCCGGAAGGCAATGCGGACATCACCAGGGTCCACGGCGAGGCCATGCTGATGAGCGCTCTCAGGGACAAGCAGACCTACATCCGCGAGAACGGCATAGACGGCTTCATCTCCACCCAGTTCCTGTTCGAAGCCGAGCCAGTGGCGAAGTGGGCGGCAGACCTGCGCGCGGCGGGTGTGGACCTGCCGGCGTGGATCGGCATTCCGGGGCCTGCCTCCATCAAGACGTTGGCCAAGTATGCTGCCGTTTGCGGTGTCGGCAATTCGGCCCGCTTCATCCGCAAGCAAGCGCTCAACGTTACCAAGTTGCTGAGCGTTTCGACGCCTGACAAGTTCATGAACAGCCTGGCAGACCTGCATGCGCACCAGCCCGAGCTGAAGATCGCAGGCCCGCACATGTATCCGTTCGGCGGCTTCGACAAGCTGTTCGACTGGCTGGGGTCGATGCCGCGGTAAACGTATTTGCCAATCGGGAACAGCAACACGCCCGGGACCTGACAGTTCCGGGCGTTGTTTATTCTGGATATCTCCGAAAGATCACCCGGCCTTGGAAAACAGCCCGATGACCGCGCCGGGCCGGGCAGTCGCCTCGAGCCACTTCCAAGTGTAGTCCGCAAACGACCTGAACATGTAGAGGTCTACAGTGTCCGGCTCTGCCGCCACGATGTGGGCAAGCGCTGCGATTTCGGCAAACACCAGCCGGCGCACCATGCCGGGCTTGCACTCGGGTGCGGTGAAGTCGATCGAGGTGCCCTTCATCAGCACTTCGCGCACGTTGCTGCCTTCGAGACGGATGATGCAACGCATGTCGGAAACGTCCACGGCCAGCGAGTGAAGACCACCCAGAGCGTTGGTCAACTTCCCGAGAAGAGAGCTTTCTGTGCCGCGTGGGCAGGTCAGCAACCACTGGTCAACCGAAAGCCAGAACACCGTCACGTCGCCATTGCTGACGCTGGTGCGTGGCTTCACCGGCAGGTCGGCACCCAGCACGGATTTTACCGCCTGCTTGAACTTTGTCGAGGAAGCCTCGCCGCGCAAATCTATCATGCCGCGATCTGAGATCTCGCGCATGGATATGCTGAGGTTGCCGGTGCCATCGCGGCCGGTCATGTGCGACAGCGCGCTGTTGAATTGCGGTTCAGACATCCTGACGCTTCCCTTCCGGATCGAGGAACACCGGAGACACGATCCTTGCCTCCACCACCTTGCCGCCTTCCAGCGGGAACGAGACGGTCTCGCCCATTTTCGACAGGCCGCCTTCAATCAGGGCCATGGCGATCGAACGCTCCAGCGTCGGGCTCCAGTAGCTCGACGTGACCTGGCCGATCGTCTTCATCGGCGGCTGCGGCTTGACCTCCGCCACGGCATAGGCACCATCCGGCAACACGGCGGCAGGATCGATGGTCTGCAGGCCTACAAGCTGTTTGCGGCCTTCCGATGCCAGGAACGACTGGCTCAGCGACCGCTTGCCGATGAAGTCATCCTTCTTCTTGGAGACTGCCCAGCCCATGTTCACATCATAGGGCGTCACGGTGCCGTCGGTCTCGTCGCCAATTACGATGAAGCCCTTCTCGGCGCGCAGCACGTGCAGGGCCTCGGTGCCGTAAGGCTCGATGCCTTCAGAGGCACCCGCTTGCATCAGCGCGTCCCACAGGCCACGGCCAAAGTTGGACGGTGTGGCGATTTCGTAGGACAGTTCGCCCGAGAAGCTGATCCGGAACACCCGTACCGGAAAGCCTGCGAATGTGCCCTCGCGATACGACATGAACTCGAACGCTTCAGCCGAAAAGTCGATGTCGCTGTCGAGCGATTGCAGCACCTTGCGCGCCTTTGGCCCGGCAATCGCAAACTGCGCCCACTGTTCGGTGACCGGCGTCACGAACACCTTGAGGTTGGTCCACTCGGTCTGCAGCCATTCTTCCAGCCATTGCGCGATGCGGTCTGCCCCGCCGGACGTGGTGTGCATGAGGAAATGGTCTTCGCCCAGCCGCACGGTCACGCCGTCGTCCATCAGGAAGCCCATCTCGTTCATCATCAGCCCGTAGCGGCATTTGCCGGGCTTCAGCGTCGAGAAGACGTTGGTGTAGACGAGGTCGAGGAACTTGCCCGCGTCCGGACCCTTGATCTCGATCTTGCCGAGGGTCGAGGCGTCGAGCAGGCCGACCTTGTTGCGCACGGCAAGAATTTCCCGGTTGATCGCGTCTTTCTTGTTTTCGCCATTGCGCGGATAGCAGTAGGCGCGGCGCCATTGCCCGACCGGTTCCCAGGCAGCACTCTTGCTGACGTGCCATTCATAAACCGGGGTGCGGCGGACGGGCAGGAACAGTTCGCCCGTCTTGGTGCCGGCAATCGAACCGAACGAGTAGGGCGTGTAGGGCGGACGGAACGTGGTCGTGCCGATTTCAGGGATCCGCTTGCCGGTGGCATCGGAAATCACGCCAAGGCCGTTGATGTTCGAGGTCTTGCCCTGGTCCGTCGCCATGCCCAGCGTGGTGTAGCGCTTGGTGTGCTCGACCGACTCGTAGCCTTCGCGCTGGGCGAGTTCGAGGTCGGCGGCGGTCACGTCGTTTTGGAAGTCAATGAAGTGCTTGTTGCCTTCATTGTACTTGCCGGTGGCGGGGGCAAACCAGATCGCTTGCACGGTGCCGGTCTCGCCGCCGCTTGCCGAGGCTTTCGTCAAATTGCCCGCCTTGCGGCCGGCCGCAACAGCAGCCTTTTCGCCGGCGGCATAGCCTTCCTCAAGGCAGCCAGCCAGGTCGAACGTGCCGTTGGCCGCGCCTGCCACGTGGATGGCATCGTTGTGGCGGTCCGGCCTGAAGCTCTGGATTGCATCATCAAAGCGCAGCTTGCCGCCATTGTGGCACCACAGGTGTACGACCGGGTTGAAACCGCCCGACACCGCCACGAAATCGCAAGCAACACGCTCTTCGTTGACCACCCGGCCGCGGCCCGGCGCATATGGCGCAATCTTGACGGCGTTGATCTGTTTGCCGCCTGCGCTGGTTTCAACGCCGGCGATTGCAGCGCCTGTCTGAACCCTCAGGCCGGCTGCGCGAGCTTGCTCGGCCAGTGCCGAGGATGCCTGTTGGCGCACGTCGATGATGCGGGCTACGCCGACGCCGGCATGGTGCAGTTTCAGCGCGGTCAGGTAAGCATCGTCATTGTTGGTGAAAATGACGCCGCTCATGCCTGGTGCAACGCCGTACCGCGCGACCAGAGCCCGTGCGGCAGACGCCATCATGATGCCTGGCCGGTCGTTGTTGGCGAAGGCGATCGGACGTTCGAGCGCGCCTGAAGCCACGATCACCTGGCTGGCGCGGATCTTCCACAGCCGCTGCCGCGGTGCGCCCGATGCCATCAGCGACGGGTCATGATCGGCAACTCGCTCGGCGGCCAGCAGATAGTTGTCTTCGTAATGGCCGACCACGGTGGTGCGGGTCAGCACATGCACGTTGCCGGCTTGTGCGAACGCACGCGTCTTCTGGTCGACCCACGCGCTTTGCGCCATGCCGTCGATTGTGCCACCAGCAATGTCGGCAACGCCTCCCAGCACCGGGTTTTCATCGGCCAGCAGCACGCGCGCACCGCTTGCGGCGGCGGCTTCGGCAGCGGCAATGCCGGCCCCGCCACCGCCCACCACCAGCACATCCACGTGAACGTGCATCTGCTCGTAAGTGTCGGGGTCGCGGTCGCGAGCGGCTTCGCCAAGTCCTGCAGCCTTGCGGATGAACGGCTCGTAGACGGTTTCCCAGAATGAGCGCGGCCACATGAACGTCTTGTAGTAGAACCCGCCCGGAAACAGCCGCGACAGGTAGTTGTTGATGATGCCAATATCGAAATCGAGGCTCGGCCAGCGGTTCTGGCTGGTGGCCTTGAGGCCGTTGTACAGCTCGACCTGGGTGGCACGCAGGTTGGGCTCGACCCTGCCGCCGTCGCCAACGCCGATCAGCGCGTTCATTTCTTCCGAACCCAGCCCGATCACGCCGCGCGGGCGGTGATACTTGAAGCTGCGGCCGAACACTGTGCGCCCTGACGCGGCAACAGCCGAGGCAACCGTATCGCCGGCAAAGCCGCGTACGGTCTTGCCGTCAAAACTGAACGAGACAGGCTTGGTACGGTCGATGCGGGTGCCTGGTGCGGCACTTTCCGGCAATCTGTATGGCCTGCCACTCATGACTTTGCTGCCCCCTTGGCAGAATTGCTGGCTGCTTTTGCCGCCTTGCGGACAGGTGTTTTTTCAGCGGGTGCCGTCACTGACCTGAAGAACTCGGCCCACCATCCGGTCGCCTGGTCCTGCAGTTCCTTGGGCGGCAGTTCGGTGATGCCGTAGTAGCCCTTGAACTCGAGGTTGACGGTATCGCGCGCGGCATGGAACCACTTGCCGCAGCCGCGATCGCAGCGCCAGCGCTCGAAATGCAGGCCCTTCGGATTGAATCGCATGAACAGGTAGTCGCGCTGTTCATCATCGGTGATGGTGTGCGGATCATGGCTGGCCGGGCGGCGTATATGCGCCTGACCACCATAATGGAAATCCGTTTCGTCGCCTTCAACCCCGCACACGGGGCAGTGAACAATAAGCATCTCTCGTTCCCCTAATGCGCCACGGCCGCAGCCACGCTTTCATCGATGAAGCGGCCCTGCCGGAACCGGTCGAGGCCGAACGGCTCGGCAATCGGATGCGGCCGGTCATTGGCAATGGTGTCGGCAAACACGAAGCCCGAGCCGGGAATAGACTTCCAGCCGCCGGTGCCCCAGCCGCAGTTGACGTAAAGCCCATTGACCGGCGTCAAGCCGATGATCGGAGAACGGTCGCCCGTCATGTCGACGATACCGCCCCACTGGCGCAGCATCCTCAGCCGCGAAATGATCGGGAATGTCTCGACCAGGGCCGATACGGTGTGCTCGATGGCCGGGAAGGACCCGCGCTGCGAGTAATTGTTGTAGGCGTCCGTGCCGCCGCCGATCACCAGTTCGCCCTTGTCGGACTGGCTCATGTAGCCGTGCACAGTGTTGGCCATCACAACGCAGTCGATGACCGGCTTGATCGGCTCCGACACCAGCGCCTGCAGGCAAAGGCTTTCGATCGGCATGCGCACGCCGGCCATTTCCATCAGCATCGATGTATGGCCTGACGTGACCACGGCAACCTTCTTCGCCTTGATGGTGCCCTTCGAGGTGCGCACACCGGCAATGTTTCCGCCCTCGCGGATCATGCCCGTGACTTCACAGTTCTGGATTACATCTACGCCCATCGAGTCGATGGCACGGGCATAGCCCCAGGCCAGCGCATCATGGCGGCCGGTGCCGCCCCGCGGCTGGTAGTAGGCGCCGAGGATCGGGTAGCGTGCGTCGGGCGAGTCATTGATGATCGGGACGATCTTCTTCACTTCCGTGGCATCGATCATGCGGCAATCGAGACCCGCCAGCCGGTTGGCGTGGGCGGTGCGCTGGAACGCGCGGTACTCGTGCTCGGTCTGGCACAGCATCAGCACGCCGCGGGGTGAGAACATCAGATTGTAGTTCAACTCCTGCGACAGCGTTTCGTAGAGCGACCTGGCCAGTTCGTAGATCGCGATCGAGGGATCCTGCAGATAGTTCGAGCGGATGATGGTGGTGTTGCGGCCCGTGTTGCCGCCGCCCAGCCAGCCCTTCTCGATCACCGCCATGTTGGTGATGTTGTGCTCCTTGGCGAGGTAATACGCCGTAGCCAGCCCGTGCCCGCCCGCGCCGACGATGACCACGTCGTACTCGGCTTTCGGTTCGGGGCTGCGCCAGACGCGCTCCCAATCCTTGTGATAGTTGAGCGCGTTGCGCGCCAACGAGAATATCGAATAGCGTTTCATGAGTCGCATTTTCCTGGCCGGCCTCACCTGATGTTGAAGCCGTTAGACCGGGGTCAATCTATCAAACCCGAACGCCTGGCACCAATCGATTGCGACGCTCACCCTGATAACTGCGACACCGCTGCGCTGGCATCGCACCGGTCATGGACTGCATAACCTTTCAAAATGTTGAGTTGAATTCGCAACCCCCGGTTTGTTAAGTGGACGACATGTTGCTCTGGATCGTCTTTGCCGTTCTGACGGCGCTGGTCATCATCGTTCTCGTGGCGCCGTTGTACGCCCGCAAATCTGCCTCGTCAGCAGACCGGGCGGATTTTGATCTCGTCGTATACAAGGATCAACTGGCCGAACTGGACCGCGATGTGGCTGCGGGTATCATCGGCCAGGTTGAAGCAGACGCGGCCCGCAACGAGGTGTCCCGCCGTATCCTGTCGGCTCGCGACGAGAAATCTGCAGCCGAGGCAAGCACAGGCGCCTCCACACCGGCCTGGCTCTGGTTCAGCACCATTGCGGCGATCCCTGCAATCACGCTGGTCATCTACATGAACGTTGGCCGGCCCGAACTGCCCGCCCAGCCGCTCGATGCCCGCCTCCAGACGGCTGCCGCCAACCAGGACATGGTGGCAATGGTGCGTCAGGTCGAGAAACACCTCGAGACCGACCCCTCCGATGCCAAGGGCTGGTCGGTCCTGGGGCCGATCTATTCTCGCATGGGCCGCCACGCTGAAGCTGCCAACGCTTACCGCCAGGTGCTTCGCCTTGCCGGGCCAAACGCCGAAGTGCTGGCCGATCTTGGTGAGACCATGGTGGTGGCGCGCGAGGGCCTGGTTGATGCCGACGCTGTAAAGATTTTTGAAGCCGCGACTGATGTCGATGCTGCCAACATGAAGGCACGCTTCTTCCTGGCGCTTGCCAAGAGCCAGGAAGGCAATGCCGCCGAGGCGCGCACCCGGTGGCAGTCGATGCTCGTCGAAGGTCCGGTGGACGCTCCGTGGCGACCGGTGGTTGAACGTGAACTGGCAAAACTGTCAGGCGAAACGCCGTCGGTTTTGCCGCAACTGCCCAGCGCCCCCGCGCTCAGCGCCGAGCAGATGCAGGCCGGCCAGCAAATGTCGCAATCTGAACGTACCACCATGATCCGCGGCATGGTCGAAGGACTTGACCAGCGCCTGGCCGAAGACGGCACCGATCTTGATGGCTGGCTCCGTCTCATCAGGGCGCGTATGGTGCTGGGTGAGAAGGACAAGGCCGCTGATGCGCTGAACCGCGCCAAGGCGGCCTTCAGCGCTGATGAACGCGCCAAGGCTGCCCTGGACGAGACAGGCAAGGCATTGGGACTTTGACACTAGCCGGAAGGCGGGAACACGGATGGGTCTGACAAAAAAGAAAAAGCGTGGCGTGCTGGTCGCGTCGGGACTGACGATCCTGGGCGTTGCTGCAGGCCTAGTGCTATATGCGCTGTCCGACACCATCACCTTCTTCTATACGCCCTCCGACGTCACGGCGAAGAACGTCAACCCCGGCACCCGCATGCGGCTGGGCGGGCTGGTGGCAGATGGCTCGGTCATTCGCGGTCAGGGCAAGGAAGTCAGTTTCACCGTCACCGATACCTCGATGCAGATCCCGGTCGCTTATGTCGGCATCCTGCCCGACCTGTTTCGTGAGGGCCAGGGCGTCATCGCTGAAGGCGTGCTGCAAACCGATGGCAGCTTCAAGGCTGATACTGTGCTGGCCAAGCACGATGAAAATTACATGCCGCGCGAAGTTGCAGACGCATTGAAGGCCAAGGGCGTCTGGAAGGACGGCCAGGCAATGCCGTCAGGGAGTACAACGCAATGATACCCGAAATCGGACAATTCGCCCTGATCCTGGCTTTTGCCACCGCCCTCTACCAGTCAACGGTGCCGATGTATGGCGCATGGCGCGGTGACCAGCGGCTGATGGCCGTGGGCCCTGTTGCTGCAATGTTGCAGGTCGCGCTGATTGCAATCTCTTTTGTCTGCCTTACGCAGTCCTACGTCGTATCCGACTTCTCGGTCGAGAACGTTTACATGAACTCCCATTCGGACAAGCCGCTGATCTACCTGATCTCCGGCGTGTGGGGAAATCATGAAGGGTCGATGGTGCTTTGGGTTCTCATCCTTGCCGCGTTCGGTTCCGCGGTGGCGGTGTTCGGTGGCAACCTGCCGCCAAGCCTCAAGGCGCGCGTGCTGGCCGTGCAGGGCTCCATCTCGGTGGCGTTCCTGCTGTTCATCCTGATGACGTCCAACCCGTTCAACCGGCTGGACCCGGCACCGATCGAAGGCAGGGGCCTGAACCCGATCCTGCAGGACCCCGCGCTCGCCATCCATCCGCCGTTGCTGTATGCCGGTTACGTGGGCCTGTCGATTTCGTTCTCGTTTGCCGTGGCGGCGCTGCTGGAAGGCAAGGTCGACGCCGCCTGGGCACGCTGGGTGCGCCCGTGGACGCTGGCTGCCTGGATGTTCCTGACCGCCGGCATCATGCTGGGCTCCTGGTGGGCCTATTACGAACTGGGCTGGGGCGGCTGGTGGTTCTGGGACCCGGTGGAAAACGCCTCGTTCATGCCGTGGCTTATCGCGACAGCCTTGCTGCATTCGGCCATCGTCGTTGAAAAGCGCAACGCCTTGAAGGTGTGGACGATCCTGCTTGCCATCCTCGCATTCTCACTGTCGCTGCTCGGCACCTTCCTGGTGCGCTCGGGGGTGTTGACGTCGGTCCATTCATTTGCCGTCGACCCGGATCGTGGCGCATTCATTCTCGGCATCCTGTGCGTGTTCATTGGTGGTGCGCTGGCGCTGTATGCATGGCGCGCGCCCATGATCAAGTCCGGCGGATTGTTCTCGCCGATCAGCCGCGAGGGCGCACTGGTCGTCAACAACCTGTTGCTGACCACGGCTTGCGCGGCCGTGTTCATCGGCACCCTTTATCCGCTGGCACTTGAAGCGGTGACCGGCGAGAAGATCTCTGTCGGCCCGCCGTATTTCAACCTGACCTTCGGTCCGATCATCATGCCGCTCTTGCTGCTGGTGCCTCTTGGTCCGCTGCTGTCGTGGAAGCGGGCGGACATGTGGGCTGCCACCCAGCGCCTGTGGGCCGCTGCTGCGGTTGCCGTGGCCGTCGGCATCATCGCTGCGGCCTGGCAATGGCGTGGCCCCTGGCTTGCGCCCCTGGTTGCAGCGGTTGGCGCGTGGATGATCGCGGCTGCCGTGCAGGATTTTGTTTCAAAGACAAAGTTCGGGAAGGTGGAACTGCCTGTCGCATGGGCCCGGTTGAGGGGTCTGCCCGGTGCTGCATGGGGCATGATGCTGGCGCACGCCGGTGTTGGCGTCATGGTCATAGGCGTGGTGGGCATCAGCTTCTGGAAGCAGGAAACCGTCACCGTGCTCAAGCCCGGCGAGGCGATGGAGATCGGTGGAAGATCGATCACTTTCAAGGGTGAAGTACCTTTCAACGGCCCCAATTATTCGGCTGAACGGGGTAACTTCGAGGTGTCCTCCGGCTCCGGTGCACCGGCGCAGATCTGGTCCGAGAAGCGCATCTTCAAGCCGTCCAACCAGCCCACCACCGAAGTTGGCATCAAGCCTTACCTCGATGGCGATGTGTACGTGGTGCTGGGTGACAGGGCGGGCAATACCGGGCGTACGGTGCGGGCCTATTACCATCCCCTGGTCTGGATGATCTGGCTTGGATCGG
>CAYMJJ010000040.1:0-19996 GCA_964390445.1 uncultured Anderseniella sp. | reverse complement strand
GACGGAACCCGGATGCCCGGGCGGGATTGTCGATCCAGTTGGGAATCAATAGGCCGCAGCGTTCAGGATCGCGGCTCATGCAGGCCTGAATGCGGGCTTCAGCACGAAGGACATTCATGGTGGCCGAGCTTCTGACCGTGGAAAACCTGTTTACCCTGATGGTGCTGACGGCGCTAGAAACAGTGCTTGGCTTCGACAACCTGCTTTATATCTCGATCGAGGCGAAGCGGGTTGAAGAGGACAAGCAGAAGTACGTGCGCCAGGTGGGCATCGTACTGGCCATCGGCTTGCGCATCGTGCTGCTGTTCGTCGTGTTGCAGATGATCTCGGCGTTCCAGTCTTCGCTGTTCAAGATCGATTTGCCATTCGTTCATGCCGACGTCAGCGGTCATGTCTTGATCGTGCTGCTGGGCGGGGTATTCCTGATGTACACGGCGCTGAAGGAAATCTTCCACATGCTTGTCGTACATGACTTGCAGGGCGAGAACGGCACAGCGGTTGCTGCGAGATGATGCGCGTCCTTGCCATTGTTCTGGTCATCGCGGGATCGTGTGCATTGTGCGGCTTGCTGCTGGTGGGCGGATGGGCAGTCTGGTCTGCGCTGACGGGCACCGGTTGGCCTGATGGCTTGCCTCAGCCGGTCTGGCTTTTGTTGCCCGGCATTGCCGGTTCGGCCATGCTGTTTGCGGGCAGGAAATTGCTGAATCTTGCCGATTCCCGTTGAAATGCCTGTTCCATGCACCTTGAATCGACAGTTCTGGCGTGACTCTGTTCGGCGAATCGCCCTCATCTTTGCGTTGCGACAACCATCCGCGGGAGTAGACGGCCATGGCCGACGTGAAGACTGAATACTATCAGGACAAAAAAGGTGAGTGGCGTTGGCGCAAGACACACAAGAATGGTGAAATCATCGGTGCGTCTTCTGAAGGGTACAAGGAAAAGCGGGACTGCCAGTCCAATGCCAATCGCGGCAGCAAGGCGGGCGACAAGTGGGAGTTCTACAAGGACAAGAAGGGCGAACACCGCTGGCGGCAGTTTGCCTCCAATGGCAAGCAGGTTGGCCGGGCTACTGAAGGTTACAAGGCCAAGAAGTCGGCAGAGAACAACGCTTCGGCCAATGGCTGGCCGGGCAAGGCCTGACGGCGCTCACAGCGCAAACTGATTGACGGTCCGGATGCAGCCTTGCACTTGGGCCGTTTTTCATTTCAGGCAAGCGCAAGATTGCGCCTTTTGCCTCCATCGGCTAGAACCCGCGCCAACAGTTTCAATTCATACCAATCGAGAAAGGCACGAGCCTTATGGCGCGGCAATTCATCTATCACATGAGCGGGCTTTCGAAGTCGTATTCCGGCGGCAAGAAAGTGCTCGACAATGTTCACCTGAGCTTCTACCCGGACGCCAAGATCGGCGTGCTCGGCCCCAACGGCGCGGGCAAGTCGACGCTGCTGCGCATCATGGCCGGGCTGGACAAGGAGTTCAACGGCGAGGCGTGGCTGGCCGACGGCGCGACCAGCGGATACCTGCCGCAGGAACCGAAGCTCGACGAAAGCAAGGACGTGATGGGCAACGTCATGGAGGGCGTGGCGGCCAAGCAGGCCATCCTCGACCGCTACAACGAGCTGGCGATGAACTACTCCGACGAGACTGCCGACGAAATGACCCGGCTGCAGGACCAGATCGATGCACAGAACCTGTGGGACCTGGACAGTCAGGTTCAGCAGGCGATGGATGCGCTGCGCTGCCCGCCGGGTGATGCGGATGTGTCCAAGTTGTCGGGCGGTGAACGCCGCCGGGTGGCGCTGACCCAGTTGTTGCTGCGCAAACCCGACCTGCTGCTGCTCGATGAACCGACC
This sequence comes from uncultured Anderseniella sp., assembly GCA_964390445.1. Lineage (GTDB taxonomy): Bacteria > Pseudomonadota > Alphaproteobacteria > Rhizobiales > Aestuariivirgaceae > Anderseniella. Next base: position 18,143 of record CAYMJJ010000040.1, on the reverse strand, counting down.
AACCATCTTGATGCGGAAAGTGTCAACTGGCTGGAGCACCACCTGCGCGAATACCCGGGTGCCATCCTGATCATCACCCATGACCGCTATTTCCTCGACAATGTGACTGGCTGGATCCTTGAGCTCGACCGGGGCCGGGGCATCCCTTACGAGGGCAATTATTCAGCCTACCTTGGCCAGAAGGCCAAGCGTTATGCCCAGGAGCAGCGCGAGGACCAGGCCCGCCAGAAGGCGCTGGAAGCCGAGCAGGAGTGGATTGCCGCCAGCCCCAAGGCGCGGCAGGCCAAGTCGAAGGCACGTATCAAGGCCTATGACGAACTGATCAAGGCCAATGAGAACCGGCTCAAGTCAACCAATGCGCAGATCGTCATTCCGCCAGGTGAGCGCCTCGGCGACGTGGTGATCGAGGCGGAGAACCTGCGCAAGGGCTATGGCAACCGGCTGCTGATCGACGAGTTGTCGTTCAAGCTGCCGCCTGGTGGCATCGTCGGCATCATCGGGGCGAACGGCGCGGGCAAGACCACGCTGTTTCGCATGATCACCGGCCAGGAGCAGCCTGACGGCGGCAGCATCCGCATCGGCGAGACGGTGGAGCTTGGCTATGTGGACCAGAGCCGCGATGCGCTGGACCCGAACAAGACGGTGTGGGAGGAGATCTCCGAAGGCAACGACATAATCTACCTGGGCAAGCGCGAACAGAACTCCCGCGCCTATTGCTCGGCATTCAACTTCAAGGGAGGCGACCAACAGCAGAAGGTGGGCTCGCTGTCGGGCGGGCAACGCAACCGCGTGCACCTTGCAAAGATGCTCAAGAAGGGCTCGAACGTTCTGCTGCTCGATGAGCCGACCAACGACCTCGACACCGAAACGCTGGCAGCCCTTGAAGAAGCGCTGGAAAGCTATGCAGGGTGCGCGGTAGTCATCAGCCACGATCGAATGTTCCTTGACCGGCTGGCGACGCACATCCTGGCGTTCGAGGGCGACAGCCACGTGGAGTGGTTCGAAGGCAACTTCCAGGACTACGAGGACGACAAGAAGCGCCGGCTGGGCGAGGATTCAGTCATGCCCAAGCGTATCAAGTACAAGCAGTTCGCGCGATAAGCCGGCTTTGCGGGTGGGTGCCTGGGCACGCGCCTGCCTGCATCTGGCGGCTTGACTGCACTTCGGCTGTTTTGTTTGTATGGGAACAGTTGCGCGATGAGCGGAGGCTGGACCCGTGCCCCACAATTCCAAAGGACAGTATGTGCGCTGGGGTCCCTGGCTGCGCTGGAAGGGCAACTCACTGGTCTTCCACTACGGTGAAATGCTGCTCCGCCTGCTGGCCCGGGCATTCTATGCGCAGTCACGGGTCGGCACGGCACCGCTGCCGGACCGATCGCACTTCCCGTTCCTGAAGGACTTCGAAGACAACTGGGAAACCATCCTCGCCGAGGTCAACGGCATCCTGAAACATCGCGAGGCGGTGCCATTGTTTCACGAGGTGTCGCCGGACCAGGCCAGCATATCCAAGGGCAACAACTGGCGCACCTTCATGCTGTACGGTTTCGGAGAGCGCCTCAACGGCAACTGCTCGCGCGCGCCTGTCACCGCCGGGCTGCTGGCCAAGGTGCCCGAGATGCAGACGGCATGGTTCTCGATCCTGGCGCCCGGCTACAAGATTCCGCCGCACAAGGGCGTGACCACGGGCATCCTGCGCACCCATCTCGGATTGATCGTACCGAAAGACCGCGAGAATTGCACAATGACGGTCGGCGACGAGGTGTGTGTCTGGGAGCAGGGCAAGGCGTTTGTGTTCGATGATACCTACAGGCATCATGTGTGGAACAATACAGACGAAGAACGCGTCATCCTGATCTTCGACTTCAACCGGCCGATGCGGCTTTGGGGCCGGATGCTCAACCAGACGGTGATCTGGATCGTGAAGCAGACAGCGTTCTTCAAGGAACCCAAGCGGCGCATGAAGTCTCACGAAGAGCGGTTCGAGGCGGCGGTTCGTGCAGCAGACAACGCACTGGAGAAGTTTGGCCATGGAGCCGACTGACAACGCCCCGCACGATTGGGGCGCGCGATGCCTGTAGCAACAAGCGGTGACGTGGAACTGCACTACGAGGACAGTGGCGGCGACGGCCTGACCATCTTGTTCCTGCATGAATATGCTGGTGATCATCGCTCATGGACCGGGCAGGTGGCGGCATTGAAGGACCGTTATCGCTGCCTTTGCGTCGCGGGGCGTGGCTATCCGCCGTCCGGCTGTCCCGATGATCCGGCGGCATATCGCCAAGACCTGATGAATGCCGATGCCCTGGCCGTGCTGGATGACGCAGGCGTGGAGGCCGCCCACGTGGTAGGCCTGTCGATGGGCGCCTTCACGGCGCTGCAACTGGCGCAGTTTCATTCGCAGCGGGTGTTGTCGGCAACGGCGGCGGCGGGTGGATCGGGGTCCTCCGATACACTGCAAGCGCGCGAGGGCTTCGTCGCTGAAGCGCTGGCGCTGGCGGCCATGATGGAAAAGCAAGGCGCCATCCCGGCTGAAGCGATGTGCAAGGGTCCAACCCGCGTTCAGCTCAAGGACAAGAATGAAGCCGCGTGGCTTGAAAGTGTCGCGCATCTGGCAGAACATCCGGCGCACGCTGCGGCTCACATGTTGCGCGGTGTGCAGGTGGGCCGGCCATCACTGCGCGATCAGGCAGACACGCTGGCGGCGACAAGCGTGCCGGTCTTGCTGATGGTGGGCGATGAAGATACCTCGTGCCTGCATGTCAATGTCTGGCTGAAGCAGGTCATGCCGTCTTCACGGCTCATGGTGTTTCCGGCGACCGGCCATGCGCTGAACCTGGAAGAGCCAGAGTTGTTCAACCAGTCCGTTGCAGCTTTCCTGGCGCTGGTGGACAGCGATGGCTGGCAAGCTCGAAACCCCGCCACCATGCCGAAGGCTGGCGTGCACACCGCCCTTGGACTTGGCGAGTAGACCAGCAATGACGGGCTCAGCAGCCGGGATGGTCTGACCAGTCCAGGCCCATCGATGCGTGAGCGATGGCCGACAACAGCGGCTCCCAGTTGTCTTGCGGCTTGACGACCACCCGGTCCACCAGAACCGTCAGATCATGCGGGACGTTGCCGGGCTGGCTGGCCAGCAGGATGACCTGGCAATTGCGCGCCGATGCAGACTGGATCAATCTTGCTGCAGTCTCCGTATCCTTGCAGTTGTCTACCAGGTGCAAAACCATGACCAGTGGTGAACGTTCGCCGATGGCCAGGCTTGCGCTCGTCATGTCGGCGGCGGAGATCGTCTCATAGCCGCGCTTGTTGAGGTGCGTTTTCGTCTGCCGCGACAACGACTCATCTTCGCTGACCACCAGGACCGGAAGCGTTTCGACGGGTGCCACAAGGGTGGCCGGGGCCGCATAAACGGTGCCGGGTTCACAGGCATCCAGCATGAATGTCACGGTAAATGTGCTGCCTTCACCATAGACGCTGGACACGGTGATGTCGCCGCCCATCAGGCGGGCCAGTTCGCGGCTGATCGACAGTCCGAGGCCCGTGCCTTCGTGCTGGCGGTTGCGGGTGGTGGTCTGGCTGAAGCGCTCGAAGATATGTTCCATCATCGCCGGCTCCACACCGGGGCCGGTGTCGCTGACCATGACGGTAACGGCATGGCGGGCCGAACCATCGCTGGCCGGGGTTGCCGATGCAGAAATGAACACGCAGCCGTTGTCGGTAAACTTGACTGCGTTGGAAATCAGGTTGCTGATCACCTGCCGGATGCGGATGGCATCGGTCATCACCATTTCTGGCATGGTGTCATCTATGGAATGGATCAACTGGATCGACTTTTCTGCTGCGCGGCCTTCGAACAGCCTGATCGATTCACGCATGGTATCGCGCAGCCGGCAGGGCTGGTTGTTGATCTCGAAACGCCCAGCTTCAATCTTGGACAGGTCAAGGGTGTCGTTCAGCATCGCGAGCAGCGTTTTGCCGGAGGCCGAGATCATCTCTGCATAGCTGCGCTTGGTCTCGTCAGCCAGCGTTTCACTGAGGATGCCGGACATGCCGATGATGCCGTTCAGCGGGGTGCGTATTTCGTGGCTCAATGTGGCCAGGAAGGCACCCTTGTTCTCACTGGCGGTACAAGCCTTGCGAGCGCGTTCCTCTGCGGCAAGCCGGGCCTTCAGTTCGGCGCGCTTGCGCATCAGCATTTCACGCTGGACGAAAATCTGGTTGGACAGGCCGTTGAACACAATGGCGATCGACAGACCGAGCAACAGCGCGACCAGCGCGATGCGCAGGAATGCCTGGTAAGCCATGTCAAGTTCCGCAGTGGAGTAATAAATGCGCAACCCGACGTTATCAGAACCGGACTGCACCATTGGCGACCCGCTCGCTGCTGCGGTTGCGCACTCGTTCGCGCCGCCCACCGCAGTAACATCCACGCCATCGCGGGAAAGCACCGCACAAGTCACGTCGGCCCGCATCGCAATGGTCTCAAGCAGGTGCCGGCGGCTTGTTTCAGTTGCTTCAGAGGCACTGCCGGCTTCGGTCACCAGCACCAGCATTTGCCGGCTGATCAGTTGGAGTTCGAGCTGCTTGGCTTGCCGCGACTGCTCGACGTGTTGCATGCCGATCCAGTTGATGATGATGACTGCAAGCACGACGCAAACCGGCACGAGGAGATACAGGTACTTCAGCACGGACGAAGTCTGCCCGGCCTCTGCCTGGCCGTGAGTTGTCGTTGGGCCGTTGGGTAGCATCTCCCAAACCTTCCTGGATGTAACCGGGTCTACATTCCGGTCACACTAGGCCAGGGCATGTTGGTATCGCGTTAGGATGGTAAGGGAAATTGATTAACGCGCGTTAACGAACCGTTAACCCTGGCCGAACTCGGCATGGAGTGCGATGCCGACCACCAGCAGCATAGCTGCAGCCATACCCATGTTGATCGCGCGCTGTGTGGTGACGGGCAAGTCGAGTTGTTTGATCCTGACCCCTGCTCCAAGCCACAGGAAGTGGATAGGGATCCACAAGGCATTGAGAATGATGAACTTCATCATGACTTCGCCGGCATAACTGGCGGGCAAGAAGGCAAAACCGGTGAACAGCGCCGTGTTGACGGCGTAGGCTTTCGGATTGATCGCCTGGAGCAGGATGCCATCACGAAACCGCGGCGCGTTTGCAGGTGCTGCAAAGGCCACACGGCTGCCGGACAGCGCGATCTTTGCGGCAAGCCATGTCAGGTAGGCAACGGACGCGACGAGCAGTGTGACCCGCACCACGGGAACGGAAAGAATGATGGCGGCAAGCCCCGTGGCAACCGCAACGCCCACCAGAAAGTTGCCGGCGCAAAGCCCCCAAAGGTAACTGAAGCCGGCGCGAAAACCGTAGCCGGAGCCAACACCGGCCACACTGAGGACGCCGGGACCAGGCGTGATCAGCAAGAAAAGGCACGCCAACGCGAATTCAACCATCAATGGTCCCGTTGGCTTTTGAGCTCAGCGATTTCCACGATTTGCGGGAGGTGTGCTTGGAGTACCAGCAACTGATGGCAGGATAGCGCAGGCGCACCTCGTCGTGGCTTATGCTGCTGCAAAGCTTGTCGATTGCCGGCAGCAACGTCATGTCTGCCAGTGTGAAGCCGCGACCGACAACCCAGTATCCGGACCCGATTGCGTCGTTCAGGGCGGTCAGGCACTGATGCGCCGTGGATTTTTTCTGGGCTGTGCCAACAGCGGAATCGGACAGTAAATGATCAAGCCGCTGCAGGATGGCCCAGGTCCACTGCTCCACCTCGGCGGCCCTGATAGGATCCTTGGGCATCAGTTCGCGACCGTTGAACCTGCGATCGATGTAAGTGGTGATGCCGCGCACGCCGAAAAGGCGCACCTTGCCATGGCGCAGCCAGGGTGGACCACCAGCAGCGTGGTCCCAATCAGCCGATGAGGCTTCGCGATAGACGTGCGGTACGCCTTTTTCCAGACAGGCCATGCGACAGATGACGACACCCGCATGATCCGCTGGTCCGGCAATTTCGAGCTCCGCCATTACACCCTCAGCACCCTTGCACCCAAATTGGTATGTCACATCGACAAGGGGTGTTCAAGCACGCCGAATCGGCTGGTTTGGTCTGATTTCAACCCGGCGGCAGATCAATTCCGGGCAGGTGCGGCTTCAAATCGAGCAGTGGCGTACCATCAATCGCATCGGTTGCATCAATGCCGATGATGCCGGCGGCGGCATCCAGTGAGGTGATGCGGACCAGTGCCAGCGCCACCGGATTTGGCCGGACCGGCGAGCGCAGGGCGAAAACGCCGGTAGGGGTCTCCCGATGACGAGGTGACTGCACCACCAGATCACGCCGCGCCTGGTTCATCCAGTAGAGCATGTGGACCCATTGTCCGGCTTCAAGCCCGGCAAGGCCCGGCCGCCACGGCGCATCGATCTCCAGCCGGCAGCCTTCGGGCTGGCGCTCACGTGCCCGGCGGAGGTTCTTGGGGCAATCGGCGCGGCTGGTCCAGGGTGACCGGACGCGGCCGATGAACACCAGATGGGCATCCCCGGCAGCTTCTGCGGGATCGAGGCTGGCGATCACTTCTCCATCGCGGGCAGCGTAGCTCACGAGGTTGCCTCGCGGGCCAGGTGTTGCAGCAGTGCTGACACATCACCGCCTGCGCCATCAATGATGCGATTGAACTGCTCGCGCAGCATCAAGGCCAGCCATATGCCGCCAACCTGCACATCGGCCACCCGTCCATCGGCAATGCGAAGTTCGATGCCAGTGGCGCGATCAATGTCGTGTTCGATGTACCCGGCCACCAGTTGGTCGCGGGAACCGGTAACGATGAATTGCCTGCCGCGCAGCTTGTGGCCATAGCGTGTCAGGGCGTTCAGCAGCATGGCTTTGACCAGTGCGACGTACTCGTCCAGTTGCGCTGTCGCCAGCTTGCGGCGGTACTTGCCAAGCGCGAACAGTGCCAGCTTCCGGACGGCGACGTATTTTTCAAGCAGGGTGGCGAATTGCTCGCGGCTGGCGCTTTGCTGGCGGGTGATGTCAAGAAAGGCATTGCCGGCCGCGGCGGCCAACTGTTCAGCAGCAGGATCTGAACGGCTTGCCGCGAACGACACTGCCGGTGCAGCAAGCAAAAAGCTGATGCTGGCGGCAAATGCCCGGCGGCGGTTGACGGCGCGGCTTGACATCGGTGGTGTTCGGTCCTTGGCTTGTGCGGATTGCGAAGAGCATTATGCTACAGGGCAGGAGACAACATGAGCAAGAGTGTGAGCATTGAACGCGACGGTGGCATCGCGGTAGTGCGCTATGACCGGAACGGGCGCGCCAATGCCATGTCGTTTGCCATCATGGATGAACTGGCAGACGCAGCACTGTCGTTCACCGATGACACCAGCCTTGATGCCGTGGTGTTGACGGGGACGGACAGGATTTTTTCTGCCGGCATGGATCTGGCAGATCCATTCTTTGACCGGCTGCCTGCGGTGCCGCTGACCGAGTTGCGCCACTACAGCGAACGGGGCCCGCGGCTGGCGCGAGCGTGGACGGCGATCGAGGTGCCGGTCATCTGTGCTGTTGAAGGGGCGTGCATGGGCGGGGGCCTGGCGCTTGCCGCTGCGGCGGACTTCCGGGTTGCATCGCGAGCGGCCCGGTTTGCCGCGCCTGAAGTGCAGGTGGCGCACAACATGGGCTGGCATGCAGTGCCGCGCCTCGTGGCGCTGGTTGGTGTGCAGGCTACCCGGCGAGTGCTGCTGGCCGGTGAGGAGTGGTCAGGCGAACAGGCTGTTGCGCTCGGGTTTGCAGACGAACTTGCCGAACCGGGCAACGCGCTGGATCAGGCGATGTCGATGGCAAGGCGGATTGCGTCCTATCCCGGCATGGCCGTGCGCATGGTAAAGCGCCAGATCGATGCTGCCGCACACGGGCAGGACTTTGCGCTCAGCGCCTATGACAAGGACCAGCAAATGGTGGTGTGGTTGTCGGAAGACTTCCGCAATGCCCGCAAGGCGTTTGCCAGGCCGTCCTAGCGGTTGAGCGCTGCAATCAGCGCATCAACATCTCCGCCCTTCTTGGCGAGAAATGTCTGTACATCGCCGCGCAGGAACTGGGTCAGCGACACCATGCCGAGGATGGGCACGCCAACCTTCACGTCAATGACCTTGTAGGACTTGCCATCGGGCCGCACGGCAAACTGAACGCGATACTTCTTGCCGTCTTCAAGCGTGGCGAGCGTATTGACGATGACCTCGTCGCCGTTGCCCTTGGTGGCATCAACAATCTGGGCCTGCAGGACACGATACTTGGTGGTCTGGATGGCGAAGTAACGGGCGATGAACGCCGTCATGCCGTTGAAGTACTGTGTCCGCTTGGAACTCGGCAGGCGTGAGCTGTAATTTCCCAGGGTATACATCGAGATGCCGGGGATGTCGGCGTGGCGGCGAATGACGGCGGTGAAGCGGGGAATGGTGCCAGCCATCTGGGCACGGATCAGGTCATCGGCCACCTTGCGAGTGAACTTCGCGGCCGGATGATCGGCTGCTGCCAGAGTTGGGGTGGACATGGCGCTCGTGCCAGCGAGGCCAGCAAATACTGCTGATACTATGAACGAACGACGGTCCATGCGGAGTTGTTCCTTGCGCGGAATACGAGGCCGGATCACACCGGGCACCGCCGGTCATCCGGCGGCAAATCAGTTGCGCCTAGCTAAAGGTGTTTTGGGGCTTTCGTCAAGAATGGTCACGTGCCGGCCCTTGCCGGAATGACGCGCGGGGGATATGGCAATGCTGGTCGAGCAATAAATTCAGCTTGAGGAACCTGGCCAGGCATGGCGATGCTGGACGAACTGTTGGCGGGCTTGCGGGCGGCGGGTGAGGAAACCCGGCTGCGGCTCCTGTTCATCCTGTCGCGCGGTGAATTCAACGTGTCAGAGCTGACAACCATCCTCGGCCAGAGCCAGCCCCGGGTCAGCCGCCACCTCAAGCTGATGGTGGAAGCAGGCCTGATCCAGCGTTATCGCGAGGGTGCGTGGATGCTGTTCCGGTTGCAGTCCGGCAGTGCAAACGCCGAACTGGCGCGCACCCTGAGCGACTTTCTGGAGCCGCAAGACCCGCGCCTGCTGCGCGACCTGGAGCGGGTGGCACAGGTAAAGGCGCAGCGGCAGGCCGAGGCGCTCGCCTATTTCGCCGAGAACGCGCCGAACTGGAATGCCATCCGCGCCTACCACGTCGAGGAGGAAAAGTCCGAAGCGGTGATCGCGCGGCTGGTGGGCGGCGGACCGATCGGACAACTCGTCGATCTGGGCGCAGGTACGGGGCGGATGCTGGAACTGTTCGGGGCGCAGGCGAAGGAAGCCGTCGGCATCGACCTGTCGCGCGAGATGCTGAGTTTCGCGCGCGCCAATCTCGGCAAGGCCAACCTCGACAAGGTACAAGTGAGGCAGGGCGACATATGCAACCTCGCCATCGAGGATGATCTTGCCGACGTGGTGCTGTTGCACCAGGTGCTGCATTTTCTTGATGATCCGGCGCGCGCCATTGCAGAAGCAGTGCGCATTCTCAAACCGGAAGGGCGGCTCGTGGTTGCGGACTTTGGGCCTCACGACCTCGAGTTCCTGCGCGAGCAGTTTCACCACCGCAGGCTGGGCATCGCGCACTACGACATGACATCCTGGGCGCAGGCGGCAGGCGGCAGGGTTGTGCAGCACGAACAGCTTGCACCGCCTGCACACCTGGTCAGGGAAGGATTGTCAGTTGCATTCTGGGTTGTCACCAAGCCCTGACCCTGCCGGTCACCTGCGTCATCAAACTGCAATCAGATCGCATCAAAAACGTCTCCAGCGGACTGGAATCAGGCCCGCAGCAACGAACGATCATGAGGCGGTTTCCTGCCATGTCAGACACAGCGTTTGCCCCCGAGACCAGTTCTCCGGCTGCGGTTCCGGTTCCTGCCCCGGCCAAGCCGATTGCCTTCAGTTATTCCACACAGGTTGTTTCAAAGCGGCAGAAAGCGGTCATCCGCGCGCTCGAACTGATTGGTGGTCAGCCCAAGCTGCGCCGGTTGTACCTTCAGAACGAACGCCAGCCGCGCGAAGGTGAAACCTTCTTCGACGCCGCCGTGCGCCTGCTGAAGCTGGATGTGCGATTCGATGCATCAATGCTGGACCTCGTGCCGCGCGACAAGCCGGTGGTGTTCATCGCCAATCACCCCTACGGCGTGCTGGACGGCATAACCCTGGCGTGGCTGGCCATGAAGGCGCGACCCGATGTGAAGGTGCTGGCCAACTCGGTGTTGTGCCAGGTCCCGGCGGCTTGCAACAACCTTCTGTCGATCGATTTTGCACCCACTGAGGAAGCCCGCCAGACGACGATCAACTCGCGCCTCGCCGTGCAGCACATCCTCAGGCAGAACGGCTCCATCGGCATCTTTCCCGGTGGCGGCGTGTCGGCTGCCATGAAACCGTTGAAAGGCCCTGCGCTGGAGTTGCCGTGGGCACCGTTTACGGCCAAGTCGGTGATGATGTCGAAGGCAACCGTGGTGCCGATCTGGTTCGAAGGCCAGAACTCGCGCGCCTTCCAGATTGCCTCGCACCTGAGCTACACGGTCAGGCTGTCACTCATGTTCCACGAGACGGCGCGGCGCATGGGAACGCAGCTGAACGTCAACATTGGCCGGCCAATTGCGTTTGAAGAGCTTCCTGCAGGGCAAGGCCGGTCTGCCGTGCTGAACTACATGCGTGATCGCACCATCGCACTGGCACCAGCGCGTGACCGCGAGAAGTTGCGCGGTGAATTCACCAAGGGCACATGGTAGCGGCCAGGCCGGCGGCTACCACAGTTTGTGAAAGTCGTTGGCCCGTTGCACGAAATCGGCCTGCTTGACCTTCTCGCACACGGCTGACAGGCGCTTGCAACGCCGTGTCAGTTCGTCACGCGCGGGGTGCCAGGCCGTCAGCATCAGCAGGTAGATGTCTGCTGCTGTCATGGAGTCGCCGGCCAGCCAGTCGTGGCCATCGAGGGCGTCGTCCATGAGTGCGAAAGCCCGGTCCATCTCGTCCAGGGCACATGCCTTGACTGCATCGGCACCAGCCGGGTCAGTGGTGTAGCGGGCAGAGTAATAGCATCGCAAATCGGCCGAATAGACGGTGCTCGACAGGTACAGCATCCAGCGCAGGTACGCACCGCGTGCAGGGCTGGCGAGGGCGGGGGCGAGCCCGGTTTCAGGGTGGGCGTCGCCCAGATAGATACAGATTGCTGCAGACTCGGTGATGACCTGGCCATCCGGCAATTGAAGCGCGGGAACCTGTCCGGCCGGGTTGATGGCGAGATAGGCCGGGGTCCGGTGCTCGTTCTCGCGGGTATTGAGCACGACACGCTGCCATGGCGCAGAGCCAGCCTCCAACATGGCTTCTGCCGCGAACCCGCCGGTGCTGACGCTGGTGTGCATCTTGTACAAGGTAATGGTGCTTTCGATGAGTTGGTGAACTGGTGTTAACCACGCTGGCCTATTTTGGCCATTCTTGCAATCAACACCATCGGGGGATGATCGTGACCGGACTCCACAGACGCTGTGCCGCGTATGCCGCGCTGGCGCTGCTGGTGGCAAGTGTTGCCGCGTGCTCGAGCGGATCGCAACTGAACACCGATTTCAAGACCGCGGGCGTCAAGGCACCGGATGGCCAGTGCCGAATCGATCCGCGCTTGATCGCAGAGGCGTCCTCACTGGGGGCAGTAGATGGCAACGGTGCCTGCGGCATTCGCAATGGCTGGCAGGTCACGGCGGTAAACGGTGTCGGCTTTTCGCGGCCTGCAAAGCTTGAATGCCAGATGGTGGGCGCAACGCGGGACTGGCTGGACAATGTGGTGCAGCCTGCTGCGCAATCGATCTATGGCGAGCCCGTGGTGGAGGTGCGGGTTGCCGCGTCCTATGCCTGCCGGGGCCGCAACAACCAGCGTGGTGTCAAGATTTCCGAACACAGTTTCGGCAATGCACTCGATATTTCCGCGTTCACGCTGGCGTCCGGCCGGACTGTCGAGGTCGAGGACGGTTGGCGTTCATGGGGCAAGGACAGCAGTTTCCTCAAGCAGGTGCACGGCAAGTCGTGCGGCACCTTCACCACCGTGCTTGGCCCGGATGCCGACCGGCACCACCAGAACCATTTTCACTTCGACCTAGGCCGCCATGGCCGTTCGGGCAACGGCACTTACTGCAGGTAGCCATGCGATAACCGACGCACGCCCATGTCGCAGACACGCTAGACGGCGTGGCCGATGCTGGCCACAGTCCGGCGATGACGACCCGTGCTACCTACCGTGAGCCTTCGCGCCCTGTTCCCCTGAGCTATCCGGCCGGGCTGATGATGGTTGCGTTCGCCGGGGTGTGCTGGTCGACGATCCCGATCGGCATCCGGCTGATCGAAAGCGGCACCGTGTGGCAGATCCTGTTCTACCGCTCGCTCGGCATGTTGCCGATGGTGTTCGTGCTGATGGCGTGGCGCTCCGGCGGGCGGCCGTTCAAGCTCATCCTCGATGCTGGCGTGCCCGGCGTGCTGGGCGGGGTGGCGCTGGTGCTGGCTTATGCCGGCGGTATCGGTGCGATCCAGCTGACCAGCGTGGCCAATGCCGCGTTCCTGTTTGCCACCGCGCCGTTCATGGCCGCATTGCTGAGCTTCCTGCTGCTGGGCGAGACCGTGCGCAAGGCCACGTGGGTGGCCATGCTGATCGGGCTTGGCGCCATTGGCTTCATGGTTGCCGACAGTTTTACCACCGGCAACTGGATCGGCGATGCGGTCGCGCTGGCGTCGGCGTTCGGGTTTGCGCTGTTCACGGTGGCGCTGCGCTGGGGCAAGGCCGGCGACATGCTGCCGGTGATCTTCCTTGGCGGGCTGTTCGCGCTGGAACTGTCCGGCATCGTGCTGTGGGGCACGGGGCAGGGCTTTGCGCTGCCCATGAAGGAAATTGCCATCGCGCTGCTTCTCGGTTTCGTCGCACTGGGGCTGGGCATGGTGCTGTACACGTTCGGCTCGCGTGTTGTGCCGGGCGCCGAACTGGCGCTGCTGGCCATGACCGAGGTGGTGCTGGCCCCGATCTGGGTGTGGTATTTCCTCGGCGAGACCGCCAAGACGGCAACACTGATCGGCGGCACGATCCTTCTGGCCGCGATCGGTTTCAACGCACTGTCAGGCTTGCGGCGCAAGCCACCGCCGCTGACGTTCTGAACAGTGCGTCTCTAGCCGAAGAACACCTGTCCCATAAGCCGTCCCGGCAGCAGCGTGAAGGCACCGGCACCCGCCAACGCGCCGAACATGATCGACAACATGGCGTACTTGTGCGCCCGGACATTGCCACGCCGGACCTGCCAGACGGCATAGACCAGGCCAACCAGCGTGCCCGCTGACAACAAGTGAATCCACGTGTAGTGACCGGGGTTCGTGCCGGTGATCCAGAACGACGAGATGCAAATGGTCGCCAACATCGCCGCCCAGCCGCGTCCTGCCAACCGGTGCGCTGACGTGCCCTTTGGCCGGGCCACCATGAACACCGACAGGCCAACGGCCACGGCGACCGCTGCGACGTGAATCTGTATCGCTGCGCTGGCCTCTAACAATGGGTTGAAGTTCATCCGCCATTCCTTCAGTTAGGGTGATATCCGTTGACCCAATGGATAGCTGCGGCGTGTGCCTCGGCAGGAGAGCGATTGCGTAAAGAGGGCTGGAAGTTTCGTGAAACAGCAGGTCGTGCATCTGGCGCTTCGTGAAATGCGGTCGCTTGTGACGGATCACCGGCTATGGATTGCGTTTTCGGTGGTCGTGGCGCTGTTCGTCTTTACCGGTCCATTCGGCACCTATGACCTGCTCGGTTTTGCCGAACGGCTCGGGTTCTGGCTGACGGTTCATGCTGCAACCTGGATGATTGCGCTGGCTGGTATCGCGCTGGTGAATGCATGGCACGGCAAGGGCCAGCCCATCGGCCTGGTGCAAACCGTTATGGGCTGTTGCCTGGCAACGCCTTTCATCGGCATCGCGGTGTCGCTGGTGAAGACGCTGTTTCTCGGCAGTGTTTTCAGCTTGCAGTCCGTGTTGTGGCAGATGCTCGAGGCACTGCCGGTCGCCATCATCGTCGGACTGGTCGCCTATTTCTTTTTCAAGTCGTCGTCGCAGCCTGAAGCAGCAGTGGCCCAGCCAGCCGCAGCCAACCGGCTGATGTTGCGACTGCCGCCGCAAAAGCGTGGGGTCTTGCAGCACCTTACGATGCAGGATCACTATGTGGATGTGGTCACCGACAGGGGCAGCGAACTGGTGCTGCTGCGGCTGGCCGATGCCATTGCCGAGGCAGGGGAAGGGGCGGGGCTGCAAATCCACCGTTCGCACTGGGTGGCTTTCGATGCGGTCGGCACCGTTGAACGCCAGGACGGCAAGGTGGTTGTCGCCACGACGTCCGGTGCCCGGCTGCCGGTCAGCCGGACCTATCTGCCCGCGTTGAAGGACGCCGGGCTGTTGGCGAAGTAACAGCGGGTCACGCCTTGCCATACCCCCCGCCCGTCGGCGTCTGGATGATGATGGCGTCGCCGGGCCGCACGACCGTCTGGTCGCAGGCCTTCAACCGTTCCATTGTGCCGTCGGCGCGGCGGCACCAGTTTTCACCAACTTCGCCCGGTTCGCCTCCTTCGAGGCCGAACGGCGGCACGCGCCGGTGGCCGGTCAGCAGTGACACATCCATCTGTTCCAGGAAGCGCACGGTGCGCCTGATGCCGCCGCCGCCGGACCACTTGCCATGCCCGCCGGCGTTGCGCCTGATGTGGAAGTCCTCCAGCACCACCGGATAGCGGAATTCCAAAATTTCCGGGTCGGTCAGGCGGGTGTTGGTCATGTGAGAGTGCACTGCCGGCGTGCCGTCGTAGCCGGGGCCTGCCCCGGTACCGGAACAGATCGTTTCGTAATACTGGTACCTGGCGTTGCCAAAGTTGAAGTTGTTCATGGTGGACTGGCTCGCAGCTACCGCCTTGAGCGCACCGAACAGGCAGCTCGTGACGGCCTGGCTGACCTCGACATTGCCGGCTACGACGGCAGCCGGATACTCCGGCGACAGCATGGTACGCGGCGGCGTGATGATGGTGATCGGCTTGAGGCAGCCGGCGTTCATCGGGATGTTGTCGGCCACCATGCAGCGGAACACGTACAGCACGGCGGCGTTGGTGACCGGGCGTGGTGCGTTGAAGTTGTTGGGCTGCTGTTCGGACGTGCCGGTGAAGTCCACCGTTGCAGAGCGGCTTTCGCGGTCCACTGTGATCTTCACGCGGATATGCTGGCCGGCGTCCATCTCATAATCATACTCGCAGTCGTGCAGCGCGCCGATGACCCGGCGCACGCTTTCCTTGGCGTTGTCCTGGACGTGGTTCATGTAGGCCTGCACCACGTCGAGACCGAACTGGCGCACCATCTTGCGCAGTTCCTGCACGCCCTTTTCGTTGGCGGCAACCTGCGCCTTCAGGTCGGCGATGTTCTGGGCCGGGTTCCGGCAGGGATACTCGCCGGAGGTCAGCAGCGCGAGGGTTTCCTGCTCGAGGAAAGTGCCCTTGTCGACCATCTTGAAGTTGTCGATGACCACGCCTTCCTCGTGGATGGTGGTGGCCAGCGGCGTCATCGACCCCGGCGCCATGCCGCCCACGTCGGCGTGGTGGCCGCGGCTGGCGGTGTAGAACAGGATTGTCTCGCCGTCCGCATCGAAAACCGGCGTGACAACGGTGATGTCGGGCAGGTGGGTGCCGCCATTGTAGGGCGCGTTCAGCATGAACACGTCGCCGGGGTGCATCACCGGGTTGTTGGCGATAATTGTCTCGACCGACTTGTCCATCGACCCCAGGTGCACCGGCATATGCGGGGCGTTGGCGACCAGTTGTCCATCGGCGTTGAACACCGCGCAGGAGAAGTCGAGCCGCTCCTTGATGTTGACCGAGTAGGCGGTCTTTTCCAGCGTCACGCCCATCTGCTCGGCGATCGACATGAACAGGTTGTTGAACACCTCCAGCATGACCGGATCAGCCGTGGTGCCGATCGCGAACTCGCGCTTTGCAGCGACCGCGCGCGTCAGCACCATGTGGTCGAGCCTGGAGATGCCGGCCTGCCAGCCGGGTTCGATGACGGTGGTGTTGTGCGCCTCGATGATGAGGGCAGGGCCCGAGACGGACATGCCGGGCTTCAGCGTGGCGCGATCATACAACGGTGTTTCGTGCCATTCGCCGCCATTGTAGATCCGGGTGGCGGAGACGGGTGAGGCGCTGCCGCTGGTCAGGGGGTGTTCAGGTTCTGTCGCGTCCGAGCCGCCGCCGACGGATTCAACCGTGACGGCCTCGACGATGATGTCGGTGCCGGGCGAGGTGAAGCCGAACTGTGCCTTGTGGGTGGTCTCGAAGCTCTCGCGCATCTTTTCTGCGGTGCCGAGGTCAATTTCCAGTGCGGAGTCGGTGCCCTTGTAGCGCAGCAATGCACGCGGTTGAGTCACCACGGCGGGCGGGCAGATTCCCTGGTCGCCCAGTTCATTTATCGAGTCCTTTGAAAGGCTTGCGGCGATGTCCTGGAGGTATGATTCAATGTCTTCGCCGAGGGTTTCCTCCACTGCCATCTGGCGGTGGGCGCGGATGTCGGCAAGGCCCATGCCATAAGCGGACAGCACGCCCGCGAACGGGTGGATGTAGACCGTCTTCATGCCCAGCGTGTCGGCAATCAGGCAGGCGTGCTGCGCGCCCGCGCCGCCGAAGCAGTTGAGTGCATAGCCCTGCACGTCATAACCGCGCTGCACGGAAATCTTCTTGATGGCGTTGGCCATGTTCTCGACCGCAATGCGGATGAAGCCTTCGGCCACGTCTTCGGCAGACTTGCCGTCACCGATATCGTCTGCCAGTGCGGCGAACTTTTTGCGCACGGCATCGGCGTCGAGCGGCTCGTCGCCATTGGGGCCGAACACCTTCGGAAAGTACTCTGGGTTCAGCTTGCCGAGCATCACGTTGGCATCCGACACGGCCAGCGGTCCGCCCTGGCGATAGCAGGCGGGACCAGGGTTGGCGCCAGCCGAGTCCGGGCCGACGCGGAAGCGAGAGCCGTCATAATGCAGGATTGATCCGCCGCCGGCTGCGACAGTGTGAATGCGCATCATCGGTGCGCGCATGCGCACGCCCGCAACCTCGGTTTCGAAGGCGCGTTCGAACTCGCCGTCGAAGTGGGCAACGTCGGTTGAGGTGCCGCCCATGTCGAAGCCGATCAGCTTTTCAAAGCCGGCCATGCGGCCTGTCTCGACCATGCCGACCACGCCGCCTGCGGGGCCGGACAGGATGGCGTCCTTGCCCTGGAACAATTCTGCTGCGGTCAGCCCGCCCGACGACTGCATGAACATGAGCCGGCAGTCAGTGCCTTCGGTGCCCAGTTCGCTCGCTACCTGTTCGACGTAACGGCGCAGGATGGGCGAGAGGTAGGCGTCGACCACGGTCGTGTCGCCACGCCCCACGAGCTTCATCAGCGGCGACACGTCATGGCTGACCGAGACTTGCGTGAAGCCAACTTCGCGCGCCAGCGCACCGGCGGCAGCTTCATGGTCGGTGTAGCGGTAGCCGTGCATGAACACGATGGCCACGGCGCGGATGCCGGCCTCGTAAGCGGCCTGAAGCGCGGCTCGCGCACCGGCCTCGTCGAACGGCTGTTCCACCGTGCCGTCGGCCAGTACTCGCTCGTTCACTTCCTCGACGCGTTCGTACAGCAGTTCCGGCTTGATGATGTTGAGGGCAAAGATGTCGGGGCGTGCCTGGTAGCCGATCTCCAGCGCATCGCGGAACCCGCGCGTGGTCAGCAGCAAGGTACGGTCGCCCTTGCGCTCCAGCAGGGCGTTGGTGGCGACGGTGGTGCCCATCTTGACGGTGTTGATCTGTTCGGCCGGAATGCGCTCGTCAGGCCGCACGCCCATCAACTCGCGGATGCCGTGAATGGCGGCGTCCTTGTAGCTTTGCGGATTCTCAGACAGCAGCTTGTGCGCCTGCAGCGCGCCGTCAGGCTTGCGCGCCACAAGGTCGGTAAACGTGCCGCCGCGATCGATCCAGAAATCCCATTTGGTCATTTGTTGTTTCCCTGTCGGAGCTGACGCTCCTCCACGCCTCTTGATCT
>CAYMJJ010000039.1:0-20131 GCA_964390445.1 uncultured Anderseniella sp. | reverse complement strand
GGCAACCGGTTGGCGGCGGCGATCTCCTGTGCCCTGAGGTGCTTCTTCACCGACATCGGGTAGTAAGTGCCGCCCTTCACCGTGGCGTCGTTGGCGACGATCATCACCTCGCGGCCCTGTACGCGGCCCACCCCGGCAATGATGCCGGCGCACGGCGCATCACCACCGTACAGACCGTGCGCGGCGGTTGCGCCGACCTCAAGAAACGGCGAACCCGGGTCGAGCAACCGCGCCACCCGTTCGCGCGGCAGGATCTTGCCGCGGCTGACGTGGCGCTCGCGCGCGGTTTCGCCACCGCCGTCCAGTGCGGCCTTGACCGCATCATCGACCACGCCCAGCGCCTCCAGCATGGCCTTGCGGTTGGCATCGAACGTCTCGCCACGCACCGGCGCGGATGGCTTGAGAATGCTCATGAACGGTGCTCTGGGTTTTCGTAGTCAAACCGGCATCCCGCCGACCATGCCTCGCGGTTGTTGCCATGATTGGATATGCCGCCAGCGTCCCGCAGCATCCGCGCCATGTGCATCAGGTTCCAGGTCATGATGGTGGTGTTGCGCTGGGTGAACTCGTTGTCGAATCCCGCGCGTGAGCCATCGTCCATCCTGTCTCCATAGGATGGGCCGGGTCCTGCCTCGCCGATCCATCCGCAATCTGCCTGCGGCGGAATGGTGCAGCCGAGGTGATTGAGCGCAAAACCGGTTGTCATGGCAGCGTGTTTCGCGCCGTCCTCGTTTCCCGTAATCACCGTGCCACCGACCTTGTTGTAGAAGATGCTCTGACCCTTGTTGTTCAGCATCCCGCTCATTGCATACAGCCGTTCGATCAGCCTGCGGCACAGCGAACTCTCCTCGCCCAGCCATAACGGCGTGCCAATGACGATGATATGGGCGGCATCGACAATCCTCCACACATCAGGCCAATCGTCGCTGTTAGCGCCATGCTCGCGCATGTCCGGTTGGAATCCCGGCGCAAGGTCGCGCGCAGCCACATGTACGTGATCCACCTCGATACCATTGCGCTCCATGATGTCGCCCACCACGTTCAGCAACAGCTGGGTGTGACTGTCGTCCGGGTTCGGCTTCAGCGACGTATTGAAGATGATCGCGCGCAAGCCCTCAAATCCGCCTGGACTGTCATCGCAAAGCTGCTGCTGTCTCTTGTTCAGCGTCATGCCAAACCTCCATTCTGCAATGCCGTCCCGGTACAACGGCCCGTGCGTCAGGCAGTTTCCTGAAACATCTCGCGCCCGATCAGCATGCGGCGGATCTCGCTGGTGCCGGCGCCGATCTCGTACAGCTTGGCATCGCGCAGCAGCCGGCCGGTCGGATACTCGTTGATGTAGCCGTTGCCACCCAGCGCCTGGATGGCCTCTAGCGCGCACCAGGTAGCCTTCTCGGCGGAATAGAGTATGCACCCCGCCGCATCCTTGCGCGTTGTCTCGCCCCGGTCGCAGGAGGCCGCCACGGCATAGACGTAGGCGCGGCAGGCGTTGAGCGTGGTGTACATGTCAGCCAGCTTGCCCTGCATCAGCTGGAACTCGCCGATCGGCTGGCCGAACTGCTTTCGCTCGTGCACATACGGCACCACCACGTCCAGGCACGCCGCCATGATGCCAATCGGCCCGCCCGACAGCACCACGCGCTCATAGTCGAGGCCGGACATCAGGATCTTCACGCCCTTGCCCTCCTCGCCCAGCACGTTTTCGTAGGGAACCTCGCAGTCCTCGAACACCAGCTCGCAAGTGTTGGACCCGCGCATGCCCAGCTTGTCGAGCTTCTGGGCCGTGGAGAAGCCCTTCATGCCTCGCTCGATCAGGAATGCGGTGATGCCCTTCGGCCCCGCCTCAGGGATGGTCTTGGCATAGACCACCAGCGTGTCCGCATCCGGCCCGTTGGTGATCCACATCTTGTTGCCGTTGAGCACGTAACGGTCATTGCGCTTCTCGGCGCGCAGCTTCATCGACACCACGTCCGACCCCGAGCCCGGCTCCGACATGGCCAGCGAGCCGACATGCTCGCCCGAGCACAGCTTTGGCAGGTATTTCGCCTTCTGCTCGTCGTTGCCCCAACGGTTGATCTGGTTGACGCACAGGTTGGAGTGAGCCCCATAGCTCAGCCCCACCGAGGCAGACGCCCGGCTTACCTCTTCCATTGCGACCGTGTGCGCCAGGTAACCCATGCCAGTGCCGCCAAAGTCCGGGTCCGCTGTCATGCCAAGCAACCCCAGCTCGCCCATCTGGGTCCACAGGTCTCGCGGCATGTCGTTGTTGCGGTCGATGTCGGCAGCTTGCGGGGCCACCTGCTCCTGCGCCCATCTTTGCACCGTGTCACGCAGCGCATCGATGTCCTCGCCAAGGCCGAAATTCATTCCGCTGCTGAACATAGGTCCTCCCGCTGCGCTGCGCCTGCTGCTCGCAAAACCATTGCTGTGTAAATTCCTTCGATTTCCGACAGGTTGAGCCGGCCCCGTGAGCGGAACCAGGTGTTGACGCCGGTCAGCATCGCAATGATTGCCATTGCCGCCACGCGCGTGTCCGGCACCTTCATCACGCCGAGCGCCACGCCCTTGTCGAGCATCGACTTGAGAATGTCCTCATAGGTATGGCGCAACTTTTCTACCTTGAGGAAATTGTCCGGTTCGAGGTTGCGCAACTCCATGTAGGAGATGAACACAGCATCTGCCCGCCCGGCATGGTAGCGGATATGAAACCGCGCAAACCGCTCCAGCGCCTGCGCAGGTGCCTCATGCGCCACCGCCTGCTCATCCCACGCATTCAGCAGGCCGTCCATGTGCGACAGCATCAGATCAGCCAGCAACGACTGCTTGTTGGCAAAATGGTTGTACAGGGCTGGTGCATGAACACCCACGGCAGCTGCAATCTCGCGCATCGAGACCGCCGCATAGCCGCGCGCGGCAAACAGCTTGAGTGCCTCATCGCGCACCCTGTCCGCTGTTTCACTGCCCACGCTGCCAGCTGTTCGCGCCATCAGGTTGCCTCGTAATTTAATGAACGTTTGTTATATTAATCCTCAAAACGCATGAGTGTCAAATCCATTGCCAACCAACTGCTGTCAGGCGCGAACGGGATCGGGGCCGTACTGGTTGGCCCCTTCTGTCCCCGGCAGGATGCCGAGATCGATAACGGCCCAGATGAACCCGACCACCGGTATGACCAGAAGCAGGCACCACCAGCCCGACTTGTCGCGGTCATGGCACCGCTTGATGTGTAGCATGATGCCAGCCAGCAGCATCAGTATGCTGATGACGAATGAAAAGGCCCCGTCACTGCCGAACAGGATCGTACTGATCAGCGACACGAGAAACAGGATGCCCACGCCGATCCACCACTGCTTGCGCGAAATGCGGCCCTCGGCGCTTGTGAAGAGGTACTTGAAATCAACGTTGTCCATGGCTGCCTCGCTTCAGATCGGTGTTTGACACGCGTTGCAAACATGCTGTCATGTCCGCCACTTCCAGACAACTCCGATTGCACGAGCACCTGCAGCCATGGCCCATCCGCAACTCGACTCCACCACCGGACTTCTCAACCGGCTGATCTCGTTCCCCACCATCTCGACCGACAGCAACATCGACCTGATCCGGTTCGCAGCCGACCGGCTGGACTCGCTGGGGGCCGAAGTCCAGATCAGCATCGATGGCACCGGCGAGAAAGCCAACCTGTTTGCCACGCTGGGGCCAAAGCGCGACGGTGGCATCGTTCTGTCGGGCCATTCGGATGTCGTACCGGTACTCAACCAGGACTGGACGTCGGATCCATTTGTCATGCAGGAGCGCGACGGCAGGTACTTCGGCCGCGGCACCTGCGACATGAAAGGCTTCATCGCGGCAAGCCTCGCCATGGCCGAGGACTATGCGGCCCTCGACCTCGCCCGCCCGGTGCATTTCTGCTTCACCCACGACGAGGAAACCGGCTGCCTCGGCGCACGCGCCCTGATGGAGGAACTCAAGCACATCGGCATGAAGCCTGCTGCGTGCATCATCGGCGAACCCACCTTGATGCGCATCATCGAGGGCCACAAGGGCTGCCACGAGTACACTACCGAGTTCTCGGGTCTCGCCGGGCACGGCTCGGTGCCGGACGCGGGCGTCAGCGCGGTGGAGTATGCAGTGCGATATGTCTCGCGGCTGCTGTCGCTGCGTCCCGAACTCGTGGCCCGCTGCCCGGCTTCCTCGCCCTTCGACCCGCCTTACACGACCCTGCAGATCGGCCGCATCGACGGTGGCATCGCCCACAACGTCATCGCCGACACTTGCGTCGTCGACTGGGAAATGCGCCCCGTTCAGCACTCCGACGCCACCTTCGTGAAGGACAACCTGCGTGCCTACGTCGAGGACGAACTGCTCCCCGCCATGCGCGCCGTGCACCCGCAGGCAGATATCGTCACCCACATCATCGGCGAGGTCGTCGGCCTTGAACCCATGCCAGACAGCGAGGCGCTGAAGCTGGTCGCAGAACTCACCGGCGCGAACACCACCGACGTGGTGTGTTTCGGCACCGAGGCCGGGCTGTTCCAGGAGATCGGCATCCCGACGGTCGTGTGCGGCCCCGGCTCCATCGAGCAGGCCCATAAGCCGGACGAGTATGTCGAGATCGACCAACTCGACCAGTGCCTTGACATGCTGGAGAAGCTGAAGCGGAAACTGGTTTAGGCCTTGCTGGTTTCCGTGACCTCAACCGAAAGAATTGTCGGCAGGTGCCGGGCGATCTCCTGCCAGTTATCCCCTTCATCGAAACTGGCAAAGACAGATCCGCTGTTGGTGCCAAAATATACCCCTGCCGGGTCGCGGTCATCGCGGGCCATGGCCTGGCGCAGCACGGTGAAGAAGCACGCCTCCTGCGGCAAGCCCTGCCGCTGCGCAGCCCACGTCTGACCACCGTCGCGGGTACGCCATACCGCTGCTGCTGCATCGGGCGGGAAGCGCCCGGACGAGTCTCCATTGAGGGGCAAGGTCCACGCCGTGTCAGCATCACGCGGATGCACACTGATCGGAAACCCGAATGTGGAGGGCAGCCCAGGTGTGATGTCGTCCCAGCTTCGCCCGCCGTCATCACTGCGCCAGACGCCATGATGGTTTTGCTGGTACAGCCGGTCAACTGCACCAGGCGCGCGCATCATGTTGTGAACGCAGTAGCCGGTTTCGCCATCGCGAGGAGCGGCCGGGTGATCGTGATGGCCGCAGGCAGCCGCGTTCGACAGCCGGTTGCGCCGGTCCCACGTCTTGCCGCCATCCTCGGTGGCGAACACCCCGGCGGCTGAAATGCCGATCCACATTTTCGACTGGTCTGCAGGGTCGGCAACGATCGTGTGCAGCACCAGCCCCGCAGCACCGCCGTTCCAGCTATCAACCGAGGGATGATTGCTCAACCCCTCGACCAATGCCCACGTTTGCCCGCCGTCACTGCTCTTGAGCAATCGGGCAGGTTTGGTACCGGCATACAACTCTCCGTGCGCATAACCCAGCGACCAAATCTGTGAAAAGCTGTCGCCGAAGGGCACAGGCTGCGGTGTCCATCCCAGCATCTTGGCAACGTCGGGATCATTTGCCGCCCACTCGTCCACGGTGCCCTTGGTCAACTTGCTGACTTGCCAGCTTTCGCCTCCGTCGCCGGACCGCCAGATCCCTGCACCATGCCAGTCACCGCCACCGCCAGCCCAGATCATGCCTGTCGCGGGATCCCCGACGACATGATTGATCGGCCAGCCATCGCAGAATGGTCCTTTGACCTTCCAGCCGCTTCGCTGGTGGCTACCCGATACGAGGAAGGCGCCTTTCGTCGTTCCTAGCAGTACAGTCAAGCTGTCGACCGGCATGATAGAATGTCTCCACTATGTACCGCCCTCGATCCTGTTCACCCGTTGCCGCGCCGCTCGCGGAACAGCCCGCATTTTTCCTGCACCGGCCGGTCGGAATAGCTGAACAGCACGGCATCTTCGCTCGCCTCGTGCACGACTTCCTTCCACGACGGCACCACGAACACGTCGCGCGGACCCCACTCAAACGTCTGGCCGTCAACCGTCGACCGCCCCCTGCCCTCGACACCGGTGAACACCGTCGCATCAGTTGAGCGGTATGGCGCGCTCTTGAATCCCTTCGGCAGAAGCTGCAGGCAGGCACCGATGGTCGGCATGGCCCAGCCACCGTCCACCGGGTTGATGTAACGCATCTTGAGGCCGTGGCATGGGTCCCACTCTTCCAGCTTGCGCATCTGCTCCAGCGCCTCGCGCGAGCGCTCATATGGGTAGTTGAAGATCGGCGACGTGGCCGCGACCTTCTCGTACCCCAGCGGCAGCATGTTGGCGCCATAGCGGGCGTGGGCATCGCCTTCAGGCTTGGTGATCGGCTGCTCGTCATCGCCAAAACCTTCGGCAAACGAGGCATCGAGGAATTGTACCAGCGGAATGTCGAGCCCGTCGAGCCACAGTACCGGATCGTCCGACGTGTTGCCGTGGTCGTGCCATTCCCAGTTGGGCGTGATGACAAAATCGCCGAAGTGCATCGTCGTACGCTCTCCACCCACTGCGGTGTGCCCGCCCGAGGCTTCCAGCACAAACCGCAGCGCCGACTGTGTATGCCTGTGTGCCGGGGCCACCTCGCCCGGCATGACCAGTTGCACTCCGCAATAGAGCGATGTGGTGCACTTCGACGTACCCTTGAGGCCGGGATTTTCAAGGATCAGCACCCGGCGCTCGGCTTCCTTGGCGGTGATCAGGCCTGCCGCCTCGATCAACCGTGCGCGCACGGTGTCATATTTCCACATCACCGGCTGGCAACCGCTCTTCGGTTCCGGGGTAATGATCGCGCCCATCACCGACCACAGCGCCCGCATGCCTTCAGGCTCGATCGCCTGGTAGAATGCGTCGCGGGCTTCGGTGTTTACAGGGGCGGTTTGGCTCATCGGTCAGTCTCCGGCAGGTTCAGCAGGCTGTAGAATAGACAGCCAAACCGGTCCGGGTTCAAGCCGTCAACCGGCAGCCGCTCCGGCCAGCAAGCCGCCCATGATCCAGCCTTGCAGGTAGCCTGCGGCACGCACCGCCGCCGTATCCGGCTCGGCAAACGTCGCCACCATCTCGCACAGTACACCGAACGGCACGCCTTCGCGCGCCGCGTCCAGCATCATTGCCTCTTCTGCCGCCATCGCCCGCCAGGTGGGCGTCAGCTGCTGGCGCCACACCACCACCGGTTGCGGCTCGTCCAGGATGATCACCGGCGGATGCTCCTCGCCGCCGTCCTTCAGTGCGGTCCAAACGTCCCCGGCATTGGTCGCGAAATCGGCCCGCGACAGCGAGGCATGAAACCTTAGCGTCAACCCGGCCCAGTCTTCCGGCGCAATGGTGGCCAGCGCCTCCAGCCCGATTGCAGGCTCGTCAGTACAGTCAAACGCATTGCCGAGCGCGCGCTCCAGCCAGGCGATCTCGCCCATCTCCACATGGTCTGCCCACGGCTGAGCTGTCGCGGCAAAGTCGGCTAGCCCTTGGGACACCCAGCGCGCATTGCGATTGGTCGACGGGTGGTCGCGCACGTAAGTGCGCGCAAGACCTTTGAAATTCTTCTCGCCGAGATACGCCAGCAGCACCGGGTGATCATTGCCGATAATCTCGATCAGCCGCAGCTCATAGCCACCGCGATAAACGTCCAGCAGCACACGCTTGTCTTCGCGTGCGCCCGGCCCGAGCGTTTCCAGCACAGCCATGTCGCCCGACAGGATCGCGCGCTGCATCATGTCCTGAAGTTCGGCAAACCGCCCGCTCATTCGGCTGCCTGCGCCTTGCTGTGATCCGGCAGCGCAGTGGCGCGGCCAAGCACGTCAATGGCAATGGAGCGCGCCCGCTCCACCTCCGGCATCAGTTCATCCAGCGGCGGAATGTTGTCGTCGCGCTCGATCATTGCCGACACCGGCCCGAACCGCTTCAGCGCGGCACCATACAACGCCCACACCTCTTCCGGCACCGGCTGGTCGTGGGTGTCAATCTTGTGGGTTTCAAGGTCCGAGTGCCCGGCCAGGTGAAACTGCACCACCTTGTCCGCCGGAATTCCGTTGAGGAACTCCATTGCGTCGTAGCCATGATTGAACGCACTCACATGCACGTTGTTCACGTCGAACAGCAGGCTGCATCCGGTGCGGCGGCTGAGCTGGGCAAGAAACTCCCACTCCGGCATCTCGGACTCGGCAAACTGCACGTAGGTCGACACGTTCTCGATCACCAGCGGGCGCGCCAGCACGTCCTGCACCAGATGGATACGCGAGCCGACATGCTCAAGCGCTTCGCTCGTATACGGGATCGGCAGCAGATCATGCAGGTTGACCCCGTGCACACCGGTCCAGCACAGGTGATCGGACACCCACTTCGGCTCGAACCGGTCAGCCAGTGCCCGCAACTGCCTGAGGTAGTCCATGTCGGGTTCGGCAGTCGAGGCGATCGACATCGACACGCCATGCATCACGATTGGATAACGCTCGCGAACTCGCTCCAGCATGACCAGCGGCTGACCGCCATCTACCATGTAGTTTTCAGAGATAACCTCGAACCAGTCCACCGCTGGATTGCCATCCAGGATATCGCGGTAGTGCTGCGCACGCAGTCCAAGACCAAAACCAAGGTAGGGGTGATTGCTCATCGGTCCGGCATCCTTTCGTGTCAGAACATACACCAGACACGCAAAATCCGGCAGCGCTGGTTGCGCCGCCGGATCGCTATTGGAAGCGTCGAAATTACGAGGTCTTTTCGAACTTCGCGCCTTCGATCTTGACGCACTCGGCTTCGGTCATCTCGACGAAGCCCTTGCCCTTGCATTCGTTCTGGCCCTTGCAGGCGCTGCTTGCGGTCTTGCAAGCGCTGTTGCCCTTGCATGCGTTGGCGCCAACGCAGTGACCCTTGGCATCCGAAGCGTGGGCTGCAGGAATGGAAGCGGCAGAAGCCATGACAAGGGCAGCTGCGGCGGCGGCCAGGGTAGCGCCTGATTTCACGGTCATCTTCATGGTAGAGGTCTCCTCACGGGGTTGAATTCACCGTTGCAGCATCTGCCGATCAACGGTGCCCGTAGGTTGCATGCCGGCCCCATCAACCCCCATTGAATTAAGCGTGAATTAACGTCACTGGCGCGTGAACAACTGGTGCAAGAGTGGCGGATTGTCTCACCCTTTCAATTACTTCGCTGTAATGTTTCGCAACCTGACGTTCACCAACTCGTGAACATGCAATCGTTTTTGCACAGCAAGATCGGGCTACCGGGCTCCGCCAGGCGCTTACAGGTTGGCGAGCCAAATGCGGCGCCGTCAGGCGCTGCGGCCCTGCTCACCGCGCAGTTGCTCCAGTTCAGCCCGGCATGAAGACAGCGACGCGCTGGTTGACGCCACACGTTCCGCCAGCACCTTCATCAGCGCGGTCGCCATGCTGGGAAACTCGTGGATCAGCTTCAGCATGTGCTCCTTCTCGATGCACAAGGTCTCCAGCCTTGTGCCCGCGCGCACGCTGGCGGTGCGCGGCACGTCGCACAGGATGGCGATCTCGCCAATGATCTCGTTCTTCTCGAGGGTTGCCACAACGACGTCGGAGTCGCCGCTCTTCAAAACCACTTCGGCCTTTCCGTCAAGCACCACATAGGCAGCGTCGCCCGGGTCATTCTGGTTGAACAGCATGTCGCCCGGCATGAACGTCAGGCGTTTCGATGTGAACGCCAGCAACTTCAACTGGCTCGGCTGCAACCCTGCAAACAGTGATACACGACCCAAAAGCGCCACTTCATCCTTCAGCAACATGACTGGTACTTCCTTCCCCGGTACTCATGGCTTTGCCAGATCAAACTTTCACGAGCCGCGCCAGCGCGCCATTGCTGCCAAGCAGATCGTCGCGCGGACCGTGCTCTACAATCCTGCCACTTTCAAACACATAAACCGTGTCGAAATATGATGCCAGCCCAGCCGTTGACAACACCCAGACGACGGCCGGCGGCTTGTCCTGCGCATTTACCAGCTTGAGCACGGCCTCGATGACACCCGCCTGCTGACGCGCGTCGAGCGAGGTCACCGGCTTGTTCAGCACCAGCAGGTCCGGCTGCTTCAGCAAGGCCCGGGCAAGCCCGACTTTCTGCCTCTGGACCACGCTGAGCCGCCGCCCGCCCGACCCGACATCAAATTCCAGGCCAATGCCCAGCACGTCGTCCATCAACTCCATGTCGCGCAGCAGCGCCGCCACCGCATCATTGACCCGCTGGCCGGCGCGGGCCACGCCGTGGCGCACACGGCCCATCAGCAGGTTGTCCTGCACCGACGCGGCCACGTTGTAGGTTTCAGGATCATGGAAGCTGATTGCAGCTTGCAACTCTTCGGGCAGCTTCTGCTTGAACAACCGCCGTCCCTGCAGGATCTTCTCTTTCAGCTCGTCGTCCACAAGCCCCATGCGGTGCTGCGGTTCGATGTAGTCGAACACCAGTTCTATAAGCGCCAACCGCTCACCGGCATCGAGCGACGCGACGCCTGTCTGCTTCACCTTGCGCAAGATGGCCTGGTACCGTGGAAACCGGTCGCCGTCCATGAACGTGAGCTGGTCAAACAACTCATGGTCCGGCGGCAGGTCGGCGAACAGGCCCATGGTGGTCTCGGCCATCTCGAGACCTTTGGACGTCAGCGTGCCCTCCAGATCAACCTCTGCCAGAATGCTGCGCAAGTGGTCATTGTGGGCGAGGTTTGAGCCGCGGAACGTTTCGCCAACGGGCGTGCCAAACAGCAGGTTCTCACCAATCGTTGCCTCGTTGGCATAGGATTCGGGATCAAACAGTTCGACGTAATTGCTGATCTCGCCAGTCACCATCTGCTCACGCAGGGCAAGGCGGGCCTTGAGAATATTTCCGGCCAGAGCAGCGTCCTGCTCGTGGTCAACCCTGCCGCGCAGCCCGAGGTTGAACACGTCGTCATGCAACGCACAAGCCTTCAGCACGTCGATGAGATGGCGGTAAACCGCAGCGGGCCTGTCAACTTCGGCAATGTGATGACCGAAATTGAGCCAATCGGCATCGAAGTCGAGGTCGCAGTTGTCTGTCAGGCGGGCCTCGTCGATGAAGCGCTGCCGGTCGTCGGCGGCGGCTCCTTCAAGCATTCTCTCGGCCTGGGGGTGGTGCTTGAGCGCATAGAGCAGGCTGTCGCGCAATGTGGCCTGCGCCAGGAATATATCGCTGGAGGCGTACCCTATGCGGCGGCCGATCTGGCTCTCGTTAAACTCGAACATGTCCTTGCCACCGTAGGTTACCTGCCCTGACTCGGGCACATGCAGGCGTACCATGGTGTCGATCGCGATATCGGCACCCGAGTTGGCCTGACCCACGACTGCAATGCGCGCATCTTGCGGCACCGTCATGCGGACCCGATTGACAATGGTGTTGCCGGCATCGTCGGTGACCACGATATTGTTGAGTTCAACCGGAAACGGCAGCGGCTCTACCGGCTCACCGGGCAACTGCTGCTGGTGCGGTTCAAGCATGTTTTCAACATCGAACTGCTCGACCACCTGGGCGAACTTGACCTGCACATCAAGCCGCTGCTGATCCCAGTCGATCAGTTCCTTGATCGGTGACGGCAGATCCTTGTAGGCGGCGATGACAGCCACCAGCTGGCCAACGTCGATCTTGCCCTGCAGCGCAAAGTAGCCGCCCACCACGTAGAACAGAAACGGCGTGAACTGGGCCAGCAGGTTGTTCAGGAACTTGGTGAAGAACTTGCGCTGGAACAGCTCGTACCGGATGTAGAAGATGCGTGCGAGCCGCGACGAGATGTCGGCCCGTTCGTAATGCGACGTATCATTGACGTGGACATGGTTGATGCCTTCGACGATTTCACCGACCCTGCCCGCCAACTGCCGGGCAGTGATCTGGCGCAACTTGCCCAGCCGGATCAGGTGCCGGCGCAGCCTCGGTATCAGCACGAACTGCACCCCGATCATCGACAGGGCGATCATGCCAAGCCACACGTTCTGCACCATGATGAAGATCATGGCCGTCAGCGCTTGCCCGCCCAGAAACATCGGTTGCACGAAGGCATCGCCCATGAAGCCGCCGATCGGCTCCACCTCGTCCTTGACCATGCTGGCAATCTCGGACGACTTCACCCGCCGGAAATGGCGCGTCGGAAACCGCAACAGCTTGTCGACAAGGTCAAAGCGGATGCGCCGCAACATGCGCTCGCCAAGCCGGCCCTTGTAGGTATTGATGTAGAACTTGAACAGGCCGTTGATGATGATCAACGACAGGAACAGTCCTGCCAGGGCAAAAAGCATCTGCATGCGTTCAAGGTCAAAGCCCTCGAACAGGACATGACTGGTGCCATCCCAGGTGTAAGACAACGGCAGCAGCTTCTGGGTGGCGCCGGGTTGCTCGAAACCCTGCCCGAGAATTGGCCCGTTGACGATCTGCTTCGGCAGGTCCAGCGACATGAAGTAGGTCGGCATCGACGCAAGCACGATGAAAAGGATGAACGCTTGCGCCTTGCGCGAGTGCTTCCACGTGAACTTGAGGATACTGGGTTCACTCATCTGCCCGGTTGCCCTTCTGGCCGCAGCACGATCAGCCGACGCTGCTCGAAACCGTACTGCTCGACAATGCCGTCGGCCAGTGTGAAATCAACACTGGCAACAACAGTCAAACCTGCCTGCTCCAGGATTGGCCCCACCTGTGAGGCAGCCCGGTCAAGCTTCAGCGCGTACTCGATAACCGTGATTGCCGAGCGCCCGATCAGATCGAACAGCGGCTTGCCGAGGGGATCGCGTGCGCCGTGAGGTTTGAGCGAATAGCCGACGAACACCAACCCATAGCTGCCAGGATCGAGCTCCAGTTCGACATCCTGAAACTTGCGCGCGATGTGGCGTACCCGGCACGGCTGCCCGTTCAGGCTGGACTCGTCCAGCGCCTGCGCCTTTGGATCTATGCAGGTGAAGCTTTGCGGCACACGGGTGAGGTAGCGCGATACCGGGCTCACGTGCCCGCCGATCTCGACCACATGGGAAAGGCCATCGACGAAATGCGCGGCCATCCTCTGGCGCAAGGTTGCCGCGGCTCCTCCGAGGTGCGGCATGCCGTCTGGAGCGGCATTTGCGGCGCTGGCCTGCATGATCGCGTTCGGCTCCATCAATTCTCCGTATGCTTACATAGTCGCCATTGAATTGACTAGCATAACCGCAATGATTGACGCATATCACGACTGGTTCAACAGAGCAAAGCGAGCAAGGCCAAGGTGTCAGGAATGACCATCGACAAGGATTACACATTTGATCTTGTGCGCGGCATCGCGCGCTTCACCGGATCCAACCTCATCACCGCCTTGGCAAGAACGATTGCGGCCTATCCTGCGGCGCCGTTTGACGTCGCATTCAACCACAAGCAGATCGCCTCGAAGCAGTGGGCCCGTGACATGCTCGCCACCCACACCGATTGCACGTTTGCCAATATCTGGATCATGGGAGGGTGGCTCGGCGTCCTGCCGGCCATGCTGCTCGATGACACGCGGTTTTCCATTGGCCGCGTCACCAGCTTCGACATCGACCCCACGGTTGGCGAAGTGGCCTGCCTGCTCAACCGGTCGATCGCCGGCGAAGGCCGCTTCAACGCCAGCACCGCCGACATGTACGACCTGGACTACTCGAGCCCGGACGCCCCGGACCTGGTGATCAACACCAGTTGCGAGCACATTGCCGACCTGCCGGGATGGCTCAAACTGCTGCCTGCAGGCTGCCGCGTCATGCTGCAATCCAACAACTATTTTGCCGAGCCGACGCACATCAACTGTGTGCACAGCGTCGATGAATTCGCCCGGCAGGCGGGTTTGAAGGAGCTCAATTACGCAGGATCGCTGAAGCTGCCGAAATACACCCGCTACATGCTCATTGGCCGCGTCTGAACTGTGCCAGTCGTCGTTCCAGCACGCTCACGCTGCGTCGTGCTCCGTCCAGTCCCAGGCCAATGTCCCGGCGTTCAAGCACGGCTGCCCGGTTGATCGCGTCCGCCAGCGTTTCAGGAGACAGATCGCCCTCACGCAACATCACGGCGTGACCCGCCTGTTCCAGGCGGCTGGCACGCATCAGTTGCTCGCGTTCACCCTCGCCCTCGAACGGCACCAGTACGCTGGCGCACCCTGCCCGCAGCACGTCCGCCACAGTGTTGTAACCGGCTTGCGACACCGACACTTTCGCCCGCTGGAACAGTTGCGCCAACGCCGGTTCGAACCTGCGCAAGGTCACGTCGCCGCCGGCGTTTCCGGCAAGCCGCATCATTGCCGCGTCATCCAGGTTGGGGCCGGTGACGATCAACCATTTGAGGCTGGCCAGGCCGGTCATCGGCCGTGCCGCAACGGCCGCATCCAGCAGCGAAGCGCCCACCGCGCCGCCCCCGGCAGATACGATCACGTCGAACGCCTCATCCGGCGGTACTGGCATGCGCACGGGCGCTACGAGGCCCGTATGTACCACCTTGTCACCAAGCGCAGTGGCTGCGGTGAACGTTTCTTCCAGGGTCGAGAAGCGCTCATCACCATGCACCAGCACGAGATCGAAAAACCTGTTCACGGTCGCGGCGGTCGCGGCATCCTTGTCGGCGCCCTTGGGTTGCAGGATGTCGCGCACCGATGAAGCAATCAGCGGTCGCTGGCCTTGAGCATGAAGGTGCTCAAGCAAGGGCACCAGTTCAAACCGCATCTGGCGGCGCGCAAACGGATAAGCCTCGATCACTACGCAATCGGGCGCAAACTGCCTTGCCGCCTTCAGGATTTCTGCCAGCCGTGCCCGCTTGAATGCGCTGTCCAGCGGCCTGCCTTCGCCATCCACGAGGCCACTGAAGCTCGTGTCGAGACTGCGCACCGGCGGCAACTGCACAAGCTCGATACCCGGCGGCGGAAAGCCTTGCACGGGCGCACCGCCACTGACCACGCACACCATGTGCCCTGCCTCATGCAGGGCCTGTGCGATCCGGCTGGTCCGCACCAGGTGCCCTATACCCAGCAAGTGCTGCACATACAGCATGACCCGCATGGTGTTTTAGTCCTTCATGGCGTCAAACAGGCCCATCAACTGCCTGATCGAGGTTACATGATCAAAGTGCCCGCGCACCCGCTCATCGGCAGCCTTGCCAAGCCGGGTGCGCCGTGCCGGATCGCAGGCGAGTTGCTGCAGTGCCAGCGCCAGATCATCAGGTGCATCTGCTTCCACCAGCACGCCGTGCACATCGCTGGTGATGAACTCGCGGATGCTCGGCAGCGTGGTGGAGACCAGTGCCAGTTGCTGGCTCGCCGCCTCGACCAGCACGTTGGGCAGACCGTCACGATCACCATCTCCCGCCACCTTGCTGGGCAGCACGAAGATGTCTGAGTGGCGATAGAGCTCCAGCACATATGTCTGCGGTTGCGGACCGCACCAGTTCACCTTTGAACCGATGCCAAACTCGTCCGCCATTCGCATCAACTCACCGCGCAGTTCACCGCCGCCCACATGATCGAACCGCCAGTGCAGGTCGCCGGGCAGTTTCGCCAGTGCTGCCAGCAACGTCTCGTATCCCTTCTTCGGCACGGCCCGGCCAACGCTGATGATGCGAACCGGATCGGCTTCATCACTGCCGTCGTTGACGTGGCGCCGGCCGGGAAACGGTGCAAAGCGCTCAAGGTCCAGTCCGTGATAGGACAGGTGAACGCGTGGAGGCTGTTCCGCCAGCGAGACCAACTGCTCGTGGCCGGACCGGGTGCATGTCACCGTCCAGCGTGCCTCCGCCAGCTTCCGCGCAAGGTCCCACGGCTCACTCGTCCAGATGTCCTTGGCATGGGCAGAACAGCTCCACGGCAGCCCCAGCATGATGGCCGCATACCGGGTCACCGAGGCCGGTGTGTGGATGAAATGCGCATGCAACCTGGCAAGGTCCGGCCCGCGCTCGGCGGCCAGCACCATGGCCTGCACAAAGCGCCTGCGCCGGTTGGGTGTACGGTCAAGCTCGTGGTCAGCGCTGAAGGCCCGCCAGGCCTTCGCGTAACCCGGCAACTTGCGTGCCCGTATCCACGCCTTCAGGCAGCGCAGCGGTTCATTGCGCACGTACTCCGGCAGATAGGTGACTTGCGCCCTGATCTCGTCGTGGACGGGATGGCGCTCCTTGTCGGTTGGCGCGCGCAAGGAGATGATCTCGAGCGGCAGCCCGGCGCGCTCAAGGCCAAGGATTTCCTGCGCAATGAAGGTTTCCGAAAGGCGGGGATAACCCTTCAGCACGAATGCCGTCGTCTTGTTCATCCGCTCGCCATGCCAGAGTCAGACGGCACCTGCAATGGCATAGAGATTTGGTGCAGGCCGCTCATCTGCCCAGTTGCTCATGTACTGGCAGATTGAATCAAGCCCACCCAACATGGCGTTCGCGCCGGCAGCTTCCGGCTTCGGCCTGCCCGGCAGGTCCCGGAGCCGTCTT
This sequence comes from uncultured Anderseniella sp., assembly GCA_964390445.1. Taxonomy (GTDB): domain Bacteria; phylum Pseudomonadota; class Alphaproteobacteria; order Rhizobiales; family Aestuariivirgaceae; genus Anderseniella. Next base: position 3,688 of record CAYMJJ010000039.1, on the reverse strand, counting down.
GCCAGCAAGTCGGCGTCATCGGCTTGCGAGGGCAGCAGCATGTCCACCAGGCCTAGCTCTGACGCCCGCGTCGCCCGGATCAGTTGTTCTTCGCGCGGTGTCGTCCGCGGAACGATCAGCGATGGCTTGTTGAACGACAGCATTTCACAGAACGTGTTGTACCCGCACATGCCCACGACTGCGGCCGCACCCTCGATCAGGTATTCGATGTTGTTGTCAAATTCGATCACGTCCAGCTTGCCGGTCTTTTGGGCCCGTTCGAATATGGCTGAACGCTCTGCACTGGGCATCAACGGCCCCAGAACCAGCAAGGCCGGCATGAGCGACGCGTGATGGGCCTCATACGCGTTGACGATCTGCGACATCATTCGCGCCCCATCCCCACCACCGCCACTGGTCGCCAGCAGGTAGGGCGGTTGCGGCCGGCGCATGTTGGGTGGTGTACCTTCGCGGCTGCGGCGCAGGAAACCCAGGTAGTTGATCCTTGACCGCAAGGCGTCGCCAAGCTCGAACCCCGTCAGCGGATCCCAGAACCCTTTCGGCCCGTATACCCAGATGTCATCATACAGCTCCTCGATATGACCCAGAACGTTGGCTGGTGCCCACTCCTGCTTCAGCAAGCCGGGCGCATCCATCACGTCGCGCAGTCCAAGCACCAGCCGGCAGCCGCGCTGTGAAAGGTACTTGAGCGTTGGCAGCATTTCGCCACGCAAGCCCAGCGGTTCCTTGTCGACGATCATGATGTCGGGCTGGAAGCTTTCCGCCGTGTGCTGGATGATCGACTGGCGCATCTGCATCGTGTCGGTCAGGTCGATGTGCTCGTCGATCGAGGTGTACTGCCCGTTGTAGAGTTTGATCACCGACGGGATCTTGACGAAGTCAACCCGGGCCGAAAAGTTGAACGCGCCGGCAATCTGCGATCCGGTAATTATCAGGATCGACACGCCCTTGAAGTTTTCCACCAGCGCATGGGCAATGGCCCGGCAGCGGCGCAGGTGACCGAGACCAAAGGTATCGTGGCTGTACATCAGCACGTGAACATTGCCGAGACGCTTCATGGGGCTTCTCCTGCTCGTACCGGCGCCACCGCCGCGAAAGTATTACTTGTACGGATCGGCAGCATCGCGCAACCCGTCCCCGAAGAAATTGAACGCCAGGATCACCAGGATCACCGGCACGACAGGCAGCAACAGCCACGGATAGAGCGCCACGACGTTGATGTTCTGCGCCTCTATCAACAGCACGCCCCACGAGGTGATCGGCGGGCGCAGGCCAAGCCCAAGGAAACTGAGCGCGGTCTCGCCGAGGATCATCGTCGGAATGGCTATCGTTGCCGTGGCGATCAGGTGCGACATGAAGCCGGGCACCAGGTGCAGCGTGATGATGCGCCGCGGCCTCGCGCCCATCAGCTGGGCTGCCATGACATAGTCTTCCTCGCGCAGGGCAAACAACTTTGAACGCACTGCACGCGCAAGCCCGGTCCAGTCGAGCAGGCCAAGGATCATGGTAATGCCGAAGTAGACCAGCAACGGACTCCACGTCACCGGCATGATGGCGGCAAGGGCAAGCCATAACGGTATCGAGGGCAGCGACTGCAACACCTCGATCACGCGCTGCACGACCATGTCGATCCAGCCGCCATAATACCCCGCTATGCCACCAATGGTGATGCCCAGCACGAAGCTGAACAACACGCCCAGAAGGCCGATTGTCAGCGAGATGCGCGCGCCGGCAATCATGCGCGAAAGCACGTCCCGGCCCAACCTGTCGGTGCCCAGCAGGAACATGTGCCCGCCTTCAGCAGGGCAGATCAGGTGCCGGTCCATCTCCACGAGGCCCCACCACCAGTAGGTGTCTCCGCGGCAGAAGAACCGTATCCGATCAGGCTGGGTGACATCATCGGTATACTCGCGCTTCAACGTATCCATGTTCAGCTTGTACTGCTGGCGATACACGAACGGCCCGATGAACTCGCCTTCGTGGAACAGGCGCACCTTCTGTGGCGGAGAGTAGATATGGTCCACATGGCGCGACTGCATGTTGTAGGGCGCCAGGAACTCGGTGAAAAAGATCATCACGTACAGCACGGCCAGAAACACGCCTGACCAGACAGCAAGGCGGTGGCGCTTGAACTTCCACCACATCAGCTTCCATTGCGGTGCGAGGTATACCTCTTCCTGTTCCTTCGAGATGTTCTCGATGGACATCACGTCGAACGGCTTGTCCGACACATAGTGATGCATCTTGGCGCCGGACGCCGGAAGTGGTGAAGCGGGCTTCGTCATTTGGTCTGCGTCCCCTGCAAGCGGATGCGCGGATCAAGTGCTGCAAGCGCGAAGTCCGACAGGAGCACGCCAATGACCGACAGGAACGCCAGGAACATCAGGAATGAGCCAGCGAGATACATGTCCTGCGACTGCAGCGCCCGGATCAGCAGCGGCCCCGTAGTTTCCAGCGACAACACGATGGCCGTGATCTCGGCGCCTGAAATGATGGCCGGCAGGATCGAACCGATGTCCGAGATGAAGAAGTTCATCGACATGCGCAGCGGATACTTCACCAGCGACTTGAATGGGTGCAGGCCCTTGGCGCGCGCCGTGGTCACGTACTGTTTCTGCAATTCGTCCAGCAGGTTGGCGCGGATGCGGCGTATCATGCCGGCCGTGCCCGCCGTGCCGATGATGATGACTGGTATCACCAGGTGGCTCATGATCGACTGGAACTTGGCCCAGCTCATCGGCTCGTTGAAGTACTGCGCATCCATCAGGTGGCCAATGGACTGCCCGAACCAGATGTTGGCAAGGTACATGAAGATCAACGCCAGCAGGAAGTTTGGCGTTGCCAGCCCCAGCAGTCCGAAAAAGGTCAACCCGTAGTCACCCCAGGAATACTGGTGCGTTGCGGAGTAGACGCCGATCGGAAAGGCAATGATCCAGGTGAAGATGATGGTAACGAACGAGACCAGGATGGTCAGCCACAGACGGTCGCCCACAACATCCGTGACCGGCAACTCGTACTCGAACGAGTAGCCGAAGTCGCCCTGCAGCATACCCCAGACCCAATGGAAATAGCGTTCGACCGGCGGCTTGTCGAAGCCGTACTGGCGGCGCAGTTCCTCGATCTGCTGAAGGTTGACCGACTCACCCTGCGCTTGCAGTTCGGCAACGTAGCTTTCGAAGTAGTCTCCCGGCGGCAGCTCTATGATGGTGAACACCAGTGCCGAAATGATCAGCAGCGTGGGCACCATGATGGTCAGCCGCCAGGCAATATAGCGCAGCATCGTCCTACTCTCCCTCAGCCTGGTCATCCAGCCAGAAGGTGTCAATCATGAACACCCCAAAATAACTTCCGGGCTGGAAACTGAATACTTCTTCTGCGGGAACATTCTTCAGCCGATTGCTGACCACGATGGGCTGCAGCGTCGAGTTCACGGTGCCGATGGAAAATGCCTGGTCGGTGTAAATCGACAGCATTTCGTGCCATACGGCCTCGCGTTCATCGTCGTCGGTGGTCTGCTGCCAGCGTTGCCACAGTCCGAACAGCTGCTTTACCGATGCCAGGTCCGGCTCGGTTCCGCTCTGGCCACCTGTCATGCCCCAAAGCCCCCATTGCGGCCACTGGGTCTGGCTGTCGTTGGTTGGCGCAAGCTCTTCCGGCGGCATCGACGCACGCGGAATGGCGTTGTCGA
>CAYMJJ010000038.1:0-20844 GCA_964390445.1 uncultured Anderseniella sp. | reverse complement strand
GGGAGAAGGTTTTGACCGACGCGACCAGCATTTATTTCTCCCTCGTCTACGAGCGCCACGCAGCCAGCCATCCGTGGCTCGACTGGGAGTGGAAAGTGAGCGGGCTGATGCCCGTGGCAGATGCTGACATTCACCGACCTGCGCGCCTGCTCGAGCGCGGTAATCTGCTGACCCGCTGGCTGGGCGAGCCTTCGCGGATCGACCTGCATCGCACCGATGTGGAAGCCTACATCTACAACCTGACGTCGCCGCAGCCGTCGATCTATTCGGTCTCGCGCGAACGCGAAGAATCTGTCGCCGAGGGGCTGACGTGGGAACCCCATCTCATTACACTGAGTTCCTACGAGGTAGAAGAGTACCAGTCCGGTGATGACTACCTGATCGGCAAGCAGGCCTTGCCGGCCGATGTGCAGGAATGGCTCGAGGCGTTCGTTGCGCTGCACTACAAGGACGAGCCGTTCAGAAAGCGCCAGCGCGTGCGCCATGACAACGAGCAGCACCTGTTTGGCCAGGAAAGCCTTGTTGAATTGCGGGCCCGCCTGCTGGCCGAGGGCAAGAGTGACGGAGAAAAGCATTGAGCGCGAACAATGACGGGTTCCTGTCGAGGTGGTCGCAACGCAAGGCCCAGGTCCGCGAAAGCGATGCGCTCGAGCTTGAAGCCGAGGCTGAGGCGAGGGCGCTGGAAGACAGCCAGCGCAAGTTGCTGGCCGACCCGGACCAGCGCGACACTCCGCCTGACGACGAGACCCGCCAGCGCTGGATCGAAGAGCTGGAACAGATTGACGTCGATGCCCTGTCCTACGACAGCGACTTCACCATCTTCATGAAGGGCTGGGTGCCCAACACCATGCGCAAGCGCGCCCTGCGCAAGTTGTGGACCACCAATCCCTCGCTGGCTGTGCTCGACGGCCTCAACGACTACGATCTCGACTATACCGACAAGGCGGTGCAGGCCGGCACGGTGATTTCCAGCTGGAGCGCCCAGGGCGGCTACAGCAAGCTGGAGGAACTTGCCGAAAGGGCGGCCGGCACTGACGCCGATGAGGACGGCGCCGCCGGGGATGACATACCGGTAATCGAGGGTGATGCTGACGTGCAGGCCGAGGCCGGCCCTGATGAAGCACACACAACCGCGAAGGAAGACCAGCAGGCTGATGCCGGCACTATTGATGGTGACGGCACAGCTGATCCTGTTGAGCCGCCAAGACAGCCGGTTTGAGGCAAGCCCTCACGCAGGTGATTCAGATTGGAGCGTGTGGTTAATCCTTTGATAAGACATCACCGTCAGGGTTAACCTGAAATGTGGTTTTTGATTCCCGGTCTTGTTGCTTGCAGGAGGCACGGACATAAAGGGATTCTGACCAGCCGGCGCCATGCCGGAGCCAGCGGACAGGCCAGGCCAAGAGGGGCGTTGCCTGCACCCGTGGTGCAACAAAGGGGTAAGACTGACATGAATACGCTATTGTTCATTCTGGCGATCATCCTGATGGCCGCAGGATTTGCCGTCGGGCTGATGAACCTGTTCTCACCCGGCACTGTCACGGTGGGACTCAACTATGATGTGGCTGCCACGCTGTTTACCGGCGGGTGCCTTTTGCTTGGCCTTGGTGTCGTTGCAGGGGCGATGGCGTCGCGGCCATCGCTGGGCACTGACAGCGCGCCGTCGCGCCGGCATGACGACATGGACGATGAGTTGCCCGACTTCATGTCGCCGGTGTCCAGAACCGCTGCCGCAGCCGGTGCAGGCGCAGGGGCAATCGGAGCCGCTACGGCAACTGGCGCGGGCAGGGCCTATGACGCGGTTGCCGATACAGCATCCGATGCAGCCACCAGCGTTTCGGACATCGCCGCGCAGACATCCGGCACCTTCTCGGGTGGTGTGGATGATGTCGCCAGCGCAACGGCCGGTGCCGCCTCGTCGGCTGCCGCCTGGACCAGCGAAACCCGCGATGATCTTTCGTCCATGTTCGACGAGGCAACCAGTGACGCTGCGGACGTGACATCTGCTGCAAAGGAGGCCGCAGGCGATGCAGCGGCGTCGGTCGCCGGCCAGGCGGAAGCCACCGTGTCGAGCACCGAGGAAACCACAAGCGATGCCGTTGATGCGGTGGAAGAACCGCTGGCAGCCGAAGATGACCTGGTGACGCTCGCCGAGGAGTCTGCTCCCGATGTCGAGGCGCAGCCTGATGCAGCGTTTGACGACGTGGTCAGTGAAGCTGCCGGCGAGGCGGGTGTCGAAGACGGCAGCGAGGTTGGTGCTGAAACCCTGGCTCCGGAAGATGCGCTGTTCGTGGTGGAAGAACGCACCATCCGCGACCGCCCGGCACGCTTGTTGTCTGACGGTACCGTCGAGGCTGAAACAGACGAAGGCTGGATGCGGTTTGAGAACGTCGAGCATGTCGAGGAATATCTCGACGCAATGAAGGCAACTGCCTGATCGATCCTGGTACGATGACGCAAGAGCCGCCCTTCGTGGGCGGCTTTTTCGTGGCCGCTTGCAGTAGTCTCGTCAGAGGTTATCGAACGTCCAGCACGGACGTGGTGGCCTTGCGCACCACGTCGACGGCGGTGGAACCGCGGATCATCCGTTGCAGCCTTGAGCGGCCCTCATCGGAGACCACGATGATGCCGTGACCGGCACCATGCTCAACAATCTTTTCAGCGGCTGGTCCGAAGGCGGTAACAATGTCCTTGACCTTGATCCCCATCGCCTTGAGCAGGGCGCGCGCGTTCTTGACGTTCTCGTCGGCGGCTCCCAGGCCTTCTTCGTCCTGGGCGGCGGAAAACAGGGTGATCGGCTGGCCTGCCATGTGTGCCAGTACAGCCGCACGGCGCACCGCCTGCATGGATCGCGATGTGCCGTCCGTGCAGATGAAGAAGCCTGTCTTGTCGAGCGGATGACGTACCACCAGTACCGAGCACGGCGCGTGGACGGTGACCTGCTGCACAACGCCTGCATCGAACAGAGAATGGAACTCGCCGCGCCAGCGCGATGGCTCACCCATGATGATAAGGTTGTACGGCCCGAGCTCGTACTGGTCCAGCATGCCGGCTGCCGGGTCCGGTGCGGTCTTCAGCTTGAGCACCACCGAGCGGCCTTCTTCGGAAATGAACTCGACCTTGTTGTCGCCCACCGGATCGCCCCAGGCATCCTGGTGACCGGCCTTGCGCGGCCAGTCCTCGGCGGGAATGCCTTCTTCGCGCAGCACGTCGAGCGACTGGCGCAAGCGGTTCAGGCCGGGCAGTTCCAGCCCCGAATCCAGCATGTTCTGCCGGGCCACGCGCACCTGCAATCCGCCCGACCACAACCCCTGGTCGATGGAGCGCACGAACAGCACGATGATGTCGCACTCGTCCGTCCTGGCCAGCCGGGCGGCCATCCGGACCGTGTCGAAGGACTCTTCGGTTTCATCAATGCACGCCAGGATGCGAAACCGCTTGCGCCGCTGCGCATAGACATTGGCAAGCGTCTTCTGTACCGCGCGTTCGACGCGGTCGCTGACAACGGTTTTGCGAAACATCTTCATGGCTGTGCCGGTCCTACCGCAACAGCGGCCAGTAGGCAAATGCGCAAGCCATCAGCACCAGCAGCGATGCGATCGTCATGCGCCAGCCCGCCTTCAGGAAGTCCTTACCGGTCAGGAAGCCCGAGGCATAGATGATGGTGAAAGCCGGGTGGGCGGCGGCCGTGATGTAGGCGAAGGCTGACGAGATCGCTGCAACGAAGCCGGCAATCAGCGGATCCGCCCCGCCGGCACTGGCCGTCTGCAGCACGATGGGGCCAAGCACGGCGATGGCGGCACCTGCCGTCATGGTGTTGGTGACGAACGTCGTCAGAAGCGCGATGGCGACCTCCAGCCCGGCACCCGACGCCAAGCCGATCGGGCGCAGCATTTCCACGAAGTTGCTCGCAACCCACGATGCAGCGCCGGTGTCTTTCATCTGCACGCCAAGCGATATGGCGGCAGCATAAAGCAGCACCACGCCCCAGTTGACGCCGGAGTTCACATCCTCCCAGCGCACCAGCCCGGCCACCAGGAAGGCGATGGCCCCTGCAATCGCAACGATGCCCAGGCCGAGTTGCTCGGAAAACAGGATCCAGCCCGCCACTGTCAGCATGAACAGCAGGATCGCCATCCACTGGGCCGGGCGGATCGGGCCGTCGAGCGTCACCTGGGTGCGCAACCGGGTGACGGCGCGCGACAGGTCGGAGTACTCCGGCTTGAAGGTCCAGAACAGCACGGCTGTGACAACAGGCAGTTGCAGCAGGAAGATCGGATATGCGTACATCATCCAGGTCACGTAATCGACCAGGAAGCGGCGCGTCTCCGGGTTGGTGGGATCAAAGAAGAAGTCGCGCCAGTAGCCGATCATGATGGCGTTGCGCGCACCGCCGGATGGCGTACCGATACCGGCAATGGCGCAGCCGTACGATATCGACAGCAACAGCACCGCGGCGAGGTTCTTGACCTTCTTGGGATCGTTCGACGTGAGCGATATGAGCGTGATGCCGACCGGCAGCATCATGGCGGCAACCGTGTGCTCGCCGATGAACGAGGCCAGCACGCCGCACGTCAGCGTGATGCCGAAGCTGATACGCAAGGTGCTGGTGCCAGTCACCTTGACGATTGCCCAGGCAATGCGCCGGTCGAGTTTCTGCTTGACGACCGCAACCGCCAGCATCAGTGCACCCATGATGAACAGGACGGAATCCGTCATCAGGCTCTTGGCCACCTCGGTGGATTCAATGCCCAGCAACACGACCTGTCCCACCACGATGAGCAACGCCACCGTCGGCAGCGGTACCGGCTCGGTGATGAACAGGATGGTGGCAAACATTGACATCGTCAGGACGATCTGTCCCTCGCGCGACAACCCCTCGTAGGGGCCGGTCTGCAGGAAGGCGAAGGCCAGCAACAGCGCGATGAAGAACCAGCGCCGCTCCCAGAACCAGTACAGGTTGATCTGGTTCTTGAGATGGACCCAGCGCTGGTAGCCATGCCGCTGCAGCCGGTGCAGCCGGTGTTCGCCGTAGTCAGCCTGCAGGCTGTCACGGGCCAGCTGAAACTGCGTGTCGCTCATGTCTCACCCCTTGCAGCCAGCGAACCCGGTGTGAGACTGTCGGTCCAATCCCGATTCCAGCCAGACCCCTTGGAGTGCTTCAGCCCATGAGCGATCTCACTGCCATTCTCGACCACGTCGACGGCAATCTTGACCACAGCCTTGCCCGGCTGTTTGACCTGTTGCGCATTCCCTCGATTTCGACCGATCCTGCCTACCGCGACGAATGCCGCCGCGCCGGGCAATGGCTGGTCGATGACCTGAATGGGCTGGGCTTCGACGCGAGCCTGCGCGACACGCCCGGTCACCCGATGGTGGTGGCGCATTATGCCGGCCCGGAGGGCAGCCCTCATGTCCTGTTCTACGGTCACTACGATGTCCAGCCAGCCGATCCGCTGGAAAAATGGAATACCCCGCCGTTCGAGCCGGAGCTCGTGGTCGGCGAGGACGGTATCAAGCGCATCTATGCGCGCGGGGCCAATGACGACAAGGGCCAACTTATGACCTTCATAGAGGCCAGCCGCGCGTGGATCAATACAACCGGCGGTTTGCCGTTTTCGGTTACCGTGCTGTGCGAAGGCGAGGAAGAGTCCGGCAGCCCCAGTCTGAACCCGTTCCTTGAGGCAAACCGGCAGGAACTGTCCCGCGCCGTGGCGCTCGTGTGTGATACCGGCATGTGGGACCCGGACACGCCGGCCATCTCCACCAGGTTGCGCGGACTGGCCCACGAGGAGGTCACCATCATCGGCCCGCGCATCGACCTGCATTCGGGTTTCTATGGCGGTGCTGCGCACAACCCGATCCACGTGCTGGTGTCCATCCTTGCCCAGATGCGTGACGGCGATGGCCGCATCACCATTCCTGGCTTTTATGACGGCGTGCCGGAACTGCCGGAAGCTACCGCCGCCCAGTGGCAGGGGCTGAACTTCGATGAGGGCAAGTTCCTGGGCGACATCGGACTGACGACGCCATCAGGCGAGAAGGGACGTTCGGTGCTGGAAATGACCTGGTCGCGCCCGACGCTCGAAGTCAACGGCATCTTTGGCGGCTACATGGGCAAGGGCACCAAGACGGTCATCCCGTCCGAGGCCACCGCAAAAGTGTCCATGCGCCTGGTGGGGCAGCAAGACCCCGATCACGTGCTGAAGGCGTTCCGGACGTTCATCGAAGAGCGCCTGCCTGAGGGCTGCAAGGTTCGCTGGGACGGGCGCGGCGAAGGCTCGCCGGGCATCGAGATCCCGGAGGACAACCCGTGGCTCAGGAAGGCTGCGAAGGCCCTGGAGAAAGAGTGGAACACGCCCGCAGTGCTGATGGGCTGTGGTGGCTCGATCCCCGTGGTGCGCTCATTCGAGGACATCCTCGGCATGAAGTCGATCCTGGTCGGCTTTGGCCTGCCGGACGACGCGCTTCATTCACCAAACGAGAAGTACAACCTGCAGTCCTTCCACAAGGGCATTCGCAGCTGGGTGCGGATCATCGGGGAACTGGCAAGCTGATCATGGAACACGTTGCCTTGCTCAAGCAACTGGCAATCGGCTTCGCTGTGATCATTGCGACCGTGGCCATACAGGCCGAGATGTTTGGCCTCATGAACCGCCGCCATGAACCGGTGCTTGCGTGGGTCAACCGCCGCTTCAAGCGCATGGCACCGACGGTGTTCAGCCTGATCACCATGCTCATGGTGCTGGCGACCATGACCCTCGAAGTCTGGCTCTGGGCGTTCGTGATGATGCTGACAGGTGCCGTGCCCGGCCTTGAACCGGCGCTCTATTTTGCGCTGGTCTGCTTCACGACACTGGGGTTCGGCGACATTGTCATGCCGGCCGAATGGCGGCTTCTGTCAGCGATGATCGGAGCCAACGGTTTCCTGATGTTTGGCTGGTCCACCGCCTTCTTGGTGGGCCTGATCAGGAAGACCGGCTGAGCGCGTCCGTCATCACCGCTGCCAGTTCACGGTCGCGTTCGCTGCCGGACCTGGACAGCCTTTCAGCGGTTAGCGCCTTGTCCTCCTCGCTGCGATGCTGGTTCAACTTCCACACGCCCTCAAGCTGGCTGATTTCCATTTCCAGCCCCACGATGCCGCGCAGCATGGTTGAAACATAATCCTCTGGCGCATCGGATACCTTCCACGGCGTTGCCTCGCCCGCCTCGTGCTGGTCGGTCAGGTCGTTGACAAGCTCGAGCATCCACCCGGGATCGTGGTTGGTGCGCACCACTCCGTGCGCATGGACGATGACGTAAGCCCATGTTGGCACCACCTTGCCGGTTTCCTGCTTGGTGGCGTAGTTGGCCGGTGAGATGTAGGCGTGCGGTCCCTGGAAGATGGCGACGCTCGGCACTTGTGCCTGCTCAAGGAGTTTCCAGTGATCGTTGGCACGCGCAAAGTGACCCACGAGCGTGGCCTTGCCGTCATCGCCATGGCGCACGGCCAGGGGCAGGTGCGTCACCTTCATTCCGCCTGCCGAGGGCGTCACAAGTGCTGCCAGGTGAATTGCAGAGATCGCGTCAAGCAGCACTGGCGTGCGCGTTTCCAGCGACGTCTCACGAGAATAAACCGCCATGATGAAGTGATCTTTCGATAATGGCCGTTACAGCCCGGCCATCTTTGCCTTGTTGCTTGCCACCAGCTCGGCTTCGCTGTGCCCGTGATCATAGGCTGGCGACAGTACCAGTTCGGCGCTCGCCACGTCGAACACGAAGAATGAGGTCATGTGCGGCAGATAGTCGGCCCATGCGGCTTCGAACTTCGCCACGAGATCTTGCCCGGCGGCAGCTCTGGCAATCACCTTGCCCGTCGCCTTCACCCGCACGGCCTTGCGCGCCAATGGGTCGAGGAAACACACCTCGCAGGCGGCGCTCGCGCGAAGGTTCGTCGCCGTGCCGGGTGAGCGAATGTTGCCACAGGCAATGGTCCTGTCATCGACCACCACGAACGTTGCCTTGGGCGATACCGCCGGCGTGCCGTCGTGTGCAAGGGTCGCAACGAAGCCGCACGAATGCGTGGTGATGATCGATTTCATTTCGGTGGTGAGCATCAGGTGAACCTCCTTTAACCCGCCCTGAAATTCCTTGCATGATCTGGCGCTGTAACGCCCTGTAGGTTGCGCGGATCGTCAATCGGCGTGCCAGTCACCATACTGAATGGCACCACGCCTGCCCAGATCGGCAGCGCGTAATCCTCCTCGTCGTCAACCGGCGGACCGGTCCGGATTTTCACGGATGCCTCATTGAGCGGCAGCCGCAGCACGGTGGTTGCCTTGATCTCCTGTGATGTCATCGGCCTGAGCACCGGCCAGCGGCCTGGAAACCAGCGCGTGAACATGGCCTCCAGGCTGGCTTCCTTGTGTACCGGATCATCGACGATTTCAGCTGCGCCGAACGCCATGCAGGAGCGGTAGTTGGCCGAGTGATGAAAGCCGGAGCGCGCCATCACCACACCGTCCCAAATCGTGACCGTCAGGCACACGGGTGTGTCCACGGCTGCGCGCAGAAAGCGGCTTGCGGAAGAGCCGTGCCAGTATACGTGGTCACCTTCGCGCCACTGCAGTGTGGGTGTCACTGCCGGCGCGCCGTCATTGACGTAGCCCACATGGCACAACGGCATGGCATCCAGTACAGCATGCACTGAGGCTGCGTCGTAGGATCCGCGCTGGCTCAACCGGCGCAACCGTGTCCGTTCACTGGGGGCATTCGTCTTCCTCGCCACTGCTGACTCCTCTCAAAACGGGTTTGACCGCAAACCAGATGACGTGAAATATGGCTATGGAGAAATAGCCAATATGACAGGCTTTGATAAGTCCACTACAGGCGCTGCCATTGCGTCCGTGACCCTCGACCGCACCAGCGCCATGCCGTTGCACGTCCAGCTTACCGTACAGCTGCGTGACCTCATCCTGTCGGGCCGCATCGCGTCCGGGCAACGTCTGCCGGCCAGCCGGACCCTTTCTGCCGATCTTGGCGTCTCGCGCATAACGGTCACAACCTCGATGGATCAGCTGGTCGCGGAAGGGTATGCGGAGGGCAGGCACGGGCAGGGATTGTTCGTGGTTCCGGACCTGCCTGAAACGGTGCTGAAAGCTGGCGCAAACCAGCAGGCGAGCGAGTTTGTGACGTTGAACGAGGGTGACCACGCGGCAGTCCCGTTTCAACCGGCCGCCCTCGACCACAGGCTGTTTCCGCACGCCGAGTGGGCGAGACTGCTGGAGAGGAGCTGGCGCGAGCAGGAGGTGAACGGCTCCGGCCAGTTGAGCCCGGCCGGTTTTGGCCCCCTGCGTGAGGCAATTGCCCGGCATCTCAATGAATGGCGAGGTCTTGCTTGCCAGCCTGCCGACGTTCTCGTCACGGCAGGCGGGGCAGATGCCGTGCTGCTGTTGATCGAAGCACTGGAACTCCGCGGACGTGACGTGGTGCTGGAGGATCCGGGATATCCGCTTTTTCACCACATACTGGCTTCGGCAGGGGCTTGTGTTCATGCCTGCCCGGTCGACAGGCAGGGCCTTGATCCGGCGGCACTCCCTGCGGCCAACCTCGCCATCGTCACGCCTTCGCGCCATTTTCCGCTCGGCTACCCGATGCCCCTGGCCCGCCGGCTCGACTTGCTGGCGTGGGCCGGCCGTCACAACGCGTTCGTGGTCGAAGATGACTTCGATAGCGAATACCGCTATCGCGGCACGCCGCTGCCAGCCCTGATGGGGCTCGATGACGCCGCAAGGGTGATCTACATGGGGTCGTTTTCGAAGGTGTTCTCGCCGGCCTTGCGGCTGGGGTACCTGGTCCTGCCGCCTGGGCTTACCGCGCGCTTCAGGCAGGTGTTGAACGCGCGCGGCACGCTCACCTCGGCGGTTGCCCAGCCGGCGCTGGCACAGTTCATGGCGTCAGGCAGGCTCGCCACCCACATCCGGCGCATGCGGCGGATCTATGCCTCGCGGCAGCAAGCCCTGGTCTGCGCCGTGCAGCGGCATCTGGACGGCTTGCTGGTGGTGGAACCTGAAGATGGCGGCATGCACCTGACCGCGCGACTCGGGCCAAGCCTCGCAGGACGCATGAGCGACAGTGACGTGGCAGCAAGGGCAGCCGCGGCAGGGGTCTCGCTGCGGGCGGTTTCGACGTTCTGTCATGGAGTACAGGCCGATGGCCTGCTGATGGGATACTCGGGGTTCGATGAAGCCGAACTCGAGGAGGCGTGCATCAGACTGGCTGCAGCACTTCAGGCATAAGACCCAAGCTGGTCGATCAGATCCTGCGGCACCTCGATACCGTTCGCTGCGGCGGTCTTGCGGTGGGCATGACGCGAGTCTCCCGGCAGGCGCACGCCGTCATCTTCCGTCAGAGCCGACAGCATCACTTCAAGCCGGTCCGCGAACCCGTGCGCCCCCGGACCGCCAAAGGCTTGTGGCGATATCGCCAGCAGGAACTGGCCCACGTCGGGCGGCCCGCCTTCGGTGTTGCCGAACGGCGATGCCTGGAAGGCAAAGTTCGGACCCGCAATCCCGCCCGCCAGCACGTCCACCAGCAGCGCCAGCAACGCTCCCTTGTAGCCGCCGGCTGGTGCCATGGCGCCACCGTCCAGTACGTCATGCGGGTTGGTGGTCGGCCTGCCGTTCCTGTCCACACCCCAGCCCAGCGGAATGTCCTTGCCCTGCGCGGCGTGGTCCTTCACCGTCACGTAGGCGACCTGCGACGTCGCCATGTCGGCCACCAGCGGCGGCTCACCGTTGCCACGCGGTACGGCAAAGGCCAGCGGGTTGGTGCCGAAGAATCGGCGCTTGCCGCCATAGGGCGCCATCAATGCCGATGAATTGGCAAAGCACAGCCCGATCAGCCCTGCATTTGCGGTGCGTTCCACGAACCAGCCGAGCACACCGGCAGAGGTCGAGTTGCGGATCGCAAGCGCTGCCACTCCCTGCGCATGGGCAAGGTCGTGGAAGTCGTTCATCGCCTCGTGAAACGCGGCAAATGAGAAGCCCTGGCCGGCGTCGCTGACGATGGCGCTGGCTGCTACCTGCTCGTGAACGGGTTGTGCCGTGCCGTTTATCTTTCCGCATTTCAGATGCTCGCAATAGCTCGGCAGGTAGCCCAGACCCACGTTGCGGATGCCGTCAGCCTCGGCCTCGACAATGGCTGACGTGCCTTGTTCCAGCTGGATGCCAACGGCACCGGCACCGGACAGCGCCTCGCGGGTGATGGTCTCGATTTCGGCAAGGCTGAGCAGGGGCATTGGCGGCAGTCCCTCAAACCGGTTGACGTTAACTGCCCCAGCCTGCCACCTTCGCCCGGCCCTGTTCAAACGGAATTCCACGCAAATGAAAATTGTTGCCGTTCGCGCGACCCCCATCAACGTGCCGCTCGAAGCGGCCTACATCTGGTCCTACGGGGCACTGCCGGGGTTTACCCAGACCATTATCGAGATCGAGACCGACGAAGGCCTGACCGGTATCGGCGAAGCACCTTCTGCCGCCGCGGCTGATGTCATCAATGGCCGCTTTGCCGGCGCGTTGCTGGGCCGCGATCCGCTGGACATCACCGGGTGCGAACTGGTCTGCCTGCCGTCCTCGCGCGGCGTCCAATCGGTGTCGGAATTGGCGCTGACCGCCATCTGGGGCGGGGTGGAAATGGCGCTTTGGGACTTGCGCGGCAAGGCGTGGAGACAACCTGTCTACCAGCTCCTCGGCGGCGCAGTTCGCAAGGATATCGCGTTCACCGAATACTTTGCCTATCGGGAGGCGGAAGGCGGCAAGGGTGGCGAGACCAGCCCCGAGGCCGTCGCGGACTACTGCTCCCACATGAGGCAAGAGCACGGCTCGACCATGTTCGAGGGCAAGGTGTCGGACGCCGATCCGAAGGATGCCGTCCAACTGGCGAAGCTTGTGCGCAAGGCGATTGGCGATGACGCCTTGCTGCGGGCTGATTCCAACCACGCCTACACTGTTGCCACCGCCCGCATGATGGCACCGGCCTTCGAGGAACTCGGCATCGATTGCTGGGAAGACCCGGTGGGCACCTACGAGGACATGGCCCGGCTGCGCCCGCATACCCGGCTGGCGTTCTCATCGCACAATATCGACCTGCCCAAGTCCGTGGCGCTTGGCGTGCCAGACAATATCGTCACCAACATTGCCGGCCACGGCGGCTTCACCCGCACGCTCAAGTTCATCGGCGCATGCGAGCAGTTCGGCATCGGCTTCTGGTGCTACTCGGGCGACTCAGGCGTGGCGACCGCCGCCTACATGCACTTGTGCGCAAGCCAGAGCTGGATCACCAAACCCAACCAGTCATTGCTGCGCATGCAGCCGTTCGACGTGATCGAGGAAGGACCGTTCCGGCCGAAGAACAACGTTGTGCAGGTGCCGGAAGGGCCGGGGCTTGGCGTAACGCTGTCGCGGGACAAGCTCAGGCATCTGCACCAGCATTATCTGGAGCACGGAGCCATGAACAAGTACACCAACCCCGCCGCTCCCGGCCGGTATATCCGCCTGCCGCTGGTCTGACACCTATGCCTGGCCGGTTCGCAGTGGCACCGGCCCGGAAACCACCACCCTTGCGCCGTCAGGAAGGTCGTCCAGCGTGCTTCGCGGCAGGGGCAGGGCGTCAGTGCTGGCCGTTTGGCTCAGGCCAGTGCGCAGCGGCTCGCCCATGCGGTCAAGACCCGGATGCACCATCACCCGCGCGCCTGCATTGGCCGGCAGGAACGGCCATGAAGGGTCGGCAGGTGTCAGGACGGGGCCGCTGGGGGTACGGCGCATGATTGCCTCGCGTGGCCACAGCGCAGGGTCCGGCGTATTGGAAGGCATCTGCGCGACAGGGTTGAACGGCTCGTCGTCCTGCAGCCGCAGTCGGTCATCCTCGAAGATGTCGCCCGGCTCGATCACCCGTGCATAAAGGCCGCAGAAGGCATGGCCCAGGTACTGATGCATCATGCCCGGCACGTCGATGGAGGTGTCGCCTGACCATGGATCAGCCGACGTGGCCGCACACCGCATCGCCGGCCGGAGCAGCTTCAGCCGAGCCTTGCCGATGCGCACCGTCTTGCCGGTGAGCGCAAACTCTTCCCAGGCTTCCAACCCGCTGACATAGATGTTGCCGCGAAACCGCAAGGGCGGCAGCGTCATTGCGCTGACCCATTCCAGCCATTCAACCGAGGCCAGGTTGATGATCGACACCATGGTATCATCGAAATCCCAGTGGCCCGGCGGCTGCTGGATGCGGTGCAACCTGATGCCGCCCTCTGGGCCGGGCTTGAAATGCCGGTTCATCAGGGCATTGATGGCGCTGTCGTCCGAGCCGTCGGCTGCGGCTTCAACCGTGCGGCCGTCCGGGGCGGTGATGCGGAGCGCGCCATCGGCATCGTTCACACTGGCGCTGAAGCCGGCCATCCGAGGATAGTAGGTCATCTGCAGGAACCCCCGCGCCGGTGACCAGCCGGCATTGCCTGCCGGGGCGGGCAGGTTGCCGGAGGTGAACGCGTAGGCCCGGTCCATTGCCAGCCCGCCGCCTGTCGCCAGCGTGGCCGTGTTGAGCCTTTGCGCGCGCATGCCCTTTACCGGGTAGCGGTAGATCTGTTCGATGCGGATTGTCATCTCAGCGCACCGGCCTCTGCCCGAAGCCGATGCGCTTCTTGAGCCGCTGCTCGCGGTACAGCGTGAACAGCCCGGAGCCTACAATCAGCACGATGCCGAGCATCGACAGCAGGTCGGGCACGTCGCCAAACACCACGTAGCCGAGGATCAGCGCATAGACGATCAGCGTGTAGCGGAACGGTGCGGTATGGGCGACTTCTGTATCGCGCAGTGACATGACGGTCAGCAGGTAGCCGCCGACCAGGAACACCGATCCCAGCAGGATGCGCAGCAGGTGCTCCGGGCTGACCGGCTCGAAACCATCGAACGCCATCCACACAACACCCCCCAGCATGACGAAAACCGCATTGGCGAAGGCGACGATGATTGACGGCGTCGATCCGTCCAGCTTGCGCGTCAGCAGATCACGCAAGGCGACGGTGAAGACGCAACCGATTGCCAGCAATGTATAGACGTTGAAGCCGTCGCCGCCCGGCTTGACGATCATCAGCACGCCAACGAACCCGGCAAGGATGGCGCTCAACCGCTTCCACCCGACTGGCTCGCCCAGGAACGCCATCGCCATCAGCGTCACCACCAGCGGTACGGCCTGCAGGATCGCGGTGATGTTGGGCAGCGGCATGTGAAACAGCGCGATGATGAACAGGAACGTCGAAATCACGTCAAACACGGAGCGCGCCAGCACCGGCCGGGCAAAGGATTTTGGCAAATCGCGGGCCTTGCCCATCAACACCACCATCACGGCAAGGATGATGCTGGCGAAGGCGCCGCGAATGGCAATGAACTCGCCGACGTTGACCAACCCGCCCAGCGTCTTTGCGATGGTGTCGTTGAGCACGAAGCACAGCATCGCCGCCGACATCAGCAGGCCACCGCGTACGGCAGAGACAGGCACCCGTGTGCCGGTCGTGTTGTTGTTGGCCTGTTGGCTCATTGCTGACCTTCCTGCCGGCAATGGCAAGACTCAAATTTTTGGTGGGAACTGCACTCAGTTGTCATTCTGTGCATATTCCAGATTGCCGGCCGATGCCAGTTTACATGGCGCAGCCCGGCATTGCGCGCAGTGCACGCTTCGTGCATGAAAAGCGATCAAGCCGGTCAGGTTCCCGCAAGGAGGTTTCATGGTTGAAGGTGGTAACGTCGATCTGCGCTACGACAAGGCATTTCCGGTGTCGTGGGAGCAGTTCCACCGTGATGCGCGCGCGCTGACCTGGCGGCTGGACGAATACGGCCCGTTCCACGCCGTGGTTGCCATCACCCGCGGCGGGCTTGTACCTGCTGCCATCGTGGCGCGCGAACTCGGGCTGCGCATCATCGACACCGTGTGTATCGCCTCCTACGACTACGGCAAGCAGGGCGACCTTCAGGTGCTAAAGGAAGTGAAGTCCGAAATCGCCGCCAACGGCGGGCAGGGCGTGCTTATCGTCGATGACCTCGTCGATACCGGCAAGACGGCGCGCGCGGTGCGCGAGATGTTGCCCAACGCCCACTTCGCCACCATCTATGCCAAGCCGTCGGGCCGTCCGCTTGTCGATACATTTGTCACCGAAGTCAGCCAGGATACCTGGATCTACCTGCCCTGGGACCTGACGCTTCAGTTCGCACCGCCGATCCGCGGCGGCGCTGTCGGCTAGGGGCGAAGGGCCTGGCACACGCTGCCTTTGAGGGAAACAACCATTGATGCCGCACTACGATGAAACACTGCCGCTGATGACGTTGCCGCTGGCATTATTG
The DNA here is from genome assembly GCA_964390445.1 of uncultured Anderseniella sp. Lineage (GTDB taxonomy): Bacteria > Pseudomonadota > Alphaproteobacteria > Rhizobiales > Aestuariivirgaceae > Anderseniella. The sequence goes on along the minus strand of CAYMJJ010000038.1, from coordinate 5,473 downwards.
CGGGCCGCTGAACGGCGCGGCGCAAAGACCGAGATCCTCGAAGACCAGAACCGCGAACCGGTTACCTATGACCGCATCATCCTGGGCGCGCAGGTGCTGGGCCGGGTGTTTGCCGGTCGCACCGCGCCGGGTGAAACAGTGGGCGTGCTGCTGCCCAACGTCAATGCGGCTGCGGTGACCATATTCGGCCTGCTGTGGCATGGCCGCACTGTTGCCATGCTCAACTTTACCGCTGGACCCCGCAACGTGCGCTCGGCCTGCCGCACGGCCAGCGTCAAGCTGGTCATCACCTCGCGGCTGTTCGTCAGCAAGGGCGGGCTTGAAGACCTGGTTGAGGCGCTGTCGCAGGACGTCGAGATCCTCTACCTGGAAGATGTTCGCAAATCGCTGGGAACGGCGGCCAAGTTGCGCGGCGTCTGGGACAGGTTCAGGGCGAAGTCGATTGCGCAAAAGGCGTGTTCATCGCCCGACAATCCGGCGTTCATCCTGTTCACCTCCGGCTCGGAAGGCGAGCCCAAGGGCGTGGTGCTGACCCATCGCAACATTCTCACCAATATTGCCCAGATCGCCGAGCACATCGACCTCAGCCAGTTCAAGACGTTCTTCAACCCGCTGCCGGTGTTTCACTGTTTCGGCCTGACAGGCGGGCTGCTGTTGCCGCTCATCGATGGCATCCGCACCGTTCTCTATCCCAGCCCGCTGCACTATCGCGAGGTGCCAAAACTGGTTGGCGAAACCGGCGCGGACCTGCTGTTCGGCACTGATACCTTCGTCGCTGGTTATGCCCGCGCCGCGGACCCGGCGGACCTGAAATCGGTCAAGATGATCGTGTGCGGTGCCGAGCGGGTGAAACCTGAAACCCGTGCGCTTTGGGAGCCGCATGGCACCGAACTGGTCGAAGGCTATGGCGCGACCGAGTGCGCGCCGGTGGTTTCCCTCAACACGCCCGAGACCAACCGGCCCGGCACCGTTGGCCAGTTGCTGCACGGCATCGAGTACGAATTGATACCGGTCAAGGGCATCCACGAGGGTGGGCGGTTGCGCGTGCGCGGTGGCAACGTCATGGCCGGATACCTGCTGCCCGGCGGCAACGGCAAGCTGGAGGCCCCCGAAGACGGCTGGCACGACACCGGCGACATCGTGAAGATCGACGCGGACAAGTTCGTCACCATCAAGGGCCGCGCCAAGCGCTTCGCCAAGCTGGGCGGCGAAATGGTGTCGCTCGGCGCCATCGAGGCACTGGCGTCCGGGCTGTGGCCTGATCACAGCCATATTGCGGTATCGGTCGAGGATGGCCGCAAGGGTGAAAAGTTGGTGCTGGTAACCGATTCCCCGACAGCTGAACGCGCCGGCTTGCTGGCCTACGCCCGTGAGGAGGGCGTGCCGGAATTGTGGGTGCCGCGCGCCATCTTGCGGATCGACGCCATTCCGGTGCTGGGTTCCGGCAAGGCTGACTACGCCGCCGCCCAAAGACTGGTGGAAGAGCGCAATTCACTGTTATAGGGTCGCGCGCGACAACACCGGCCGGCATTGCCCGGCCTTCACGCGGACGTGGCGAAACTGGTAGACGCAAGGGACTTAAAATCCCTCGGCCTTGGGTCATGCGGGTTCGAGTCCCGCCGTCCGCACCATTGATCAACGGGAACCTCAATCAGCATGGGCACGCAACGCCTGCACTTGTGGTCATGGGAGAAAACCTACCGGGACTGGGCAGGGCCCGGCTTTACCCGCATCTATGTGGCGCTGCATCCGTTCATGCAGGTGGCGGGGCTGAAGGCCAATGCCGACGGCTATCTGGACCTGCGCCGGGTGCCCAAGACCCATCCTGCCCATGACATGGCCAGCCAGGGCGAAACCGGCCCCGACGGTGTCGCATCAAACCATGACTCGGTGCTCAAGTCGTTTGCCAAGGCCCGCACCTGGGCCTGGGTGGCGCAGTCGGCCCAGCTCAATGACGCAGCCCACGTGCAGCGCGCCATCGACTCGCTGTTCAACCGCGCCAAGGACGAGTTCCTCGATAGTCGCGCCGCCTACCGGCTGGGCGAGGTGGTCAAGCGCCATGACCTGCTGCTGCCCACGGAAGACTATCTGTCGCCGCTGCTCGAACCCGCTGTGGGCCGCATGTACCGCCAGCTCGGTGCAAGCGAGGTCGAGATCGGCAACGAGATGGATGATGCCGCCGCCGTGGTCAGCGTCGATGATTTCGAAAACCCCGCCCAGGCGCTGATCGAGATGGACGTGCCGGCGCGCGCTGCCTATTCGCACGACGACGCCATGCAGATGCTCACCATCTCGGACTTCAACGCCCATCACACGTTGATCTGCCTCAGCGCCGGAGCGGCAGCAAAGGTTGACCCGTCGAAAGAGCTGGAAGGCTTCTGGGCCAGCGAAAGAACCAGCGCAGACTGGCCCTATGCTGAAATCCTTGCGAAGAAAAAGATGCAACCAAAACCGGCACCCCGGCAGAAACCGCGCCCTGCACCGTCCGGCCAGAAGCCGTCGCATGATCGCGCGAAGGCCCCGCCCAAGGGTGGCAAGCCGGGCAAGCCCCGCCGGCCATCATGATGAGCGACACGCCTGTCGCATCGCCAAAACTGCTGCTGTTGCTCGCCATCCTCGCATTTACCGGGGTGAGCTGGGGCTTGACCATTTCGCTTGCCACCATTGCCATCAGCACCGGCTTTCATCCGCTGACCGTGGCCTTTTCCTCGGCGTTGCTCGGCGCAGTTGTGCTGAGCATCGTAGTCGCCATGCGTCGCAAGCGGCTGGTGCTGGATGCCGCCCACCTGAAGTTCTATGCCGTCACCGGTTTCATCGGCACGGCATTTCCCCACGCCCTGTCATTCCAGGTGGCCGCCCACATGCCGGCCGGCAATCGCGCCATCATCTATGCGCTGATCCCGATGATCACCTTGCTGATGTCGATTGCCATCGCGGTGGAGAAAGCCTCGGCAAGGCGCTTCACCGGCATTGTGCTGGGGCTGGCAGCCATGATGATCATGCTGCTGCCCGGCGCGCACGTGCCGGTGGAGGGTGAACTATTCTGGACCTTCCTGACGCTGCTCATCGCCCTGAGCTATGCCTTTGAAAACGTCTATGTGGGATTGCACCGACCCGGCGGCCTTGACGGACTGACGGCATTGTGGGGCATGACCACGGCGGGTGCGGCGATGCTGGTGCCGGCGGTGGCGGTGTCAGGCGCGCCGATGCTGGTCCCTTTCGATTTCAACCTGGCCGAGGGTGCCATCGCGCTCAGTACAGTGTCGCACCTGCTGGCATATTCGGGCCTGCTGTACATGCTCAACCACGGCGGCGTGGTGTTCGGCGCGCAGGTGTCCTACGTCGTCACACCGGCGGCGATCGTTTGGGGCATCGTGCTGTTGGGTGAACCGCTGACCCTGACCATCACCATTTCGCTGGTGCTGATCCTGGCAGGCCTGGCGCTGATCAAGCCAAAGCCGTCAGCGCGCAAACCTGTTCTGCCGGAAACCCCGGTTCCCTAGGGTCCTGAGCCAACCATGTTCCGAGGATGCGGCTGTTGTTGCCCGCAGATACCCGGTGCTGGACACCGTCACCTCTGGATGCAATTTTGGCTCATCGGTTTCGGAGAGCATGATGACTGAAAGCTACAAGCACCTTCTTTCAGCAATTGATGTCGGCCCCTTCACCCTGCGAAACCGGGTGCTGATCACGGCCCATGTGCCGGGCATCGAGACCGGCGGGCATGTAAACGACGGCTACATTGCATACCAGGTCGCCAAGGCGCGCGGCGGGGCAGGGTTGCAGATATCAGGATCGACTGCAGTGCACCGCACCGGCGCAGTGGGTGCCGGCCGCGGTCTGAACGCCAGCGACGACGGTTGCTTGGAAGGCTACAAGCGCTTGGCCGATGCGATCCACCAGCAAGACGGCCGCTTCCTTGTCCAACTCGGCCATGCCGGGGCCAACGTTGCAGACACAGATGCGGGCCGTCCGCTGCTCGCTCCATCACCGATCATGTCCCGCCTGTCGCGCGAGACACCGAAACAACTGACCATCAGCGAAATTGACGAGCTCGTCGAGGCTCACGGAACTGCCGCTGCCCGTGTGCGCCAGGGCGGCCTGGACGGGGTCGAACTGCTTTCAGCGTTTGGCTATTTGCCTGCTGCGTTTCTTTCACCCTATTCCAACACCCGCACTGACGATTATGGCGGCCCGGTTGAAAACCGCATGCGGTTCTTGCTGCGCACCATAGCAGCCATCCGCGATAGCCTGGGACCCAACCATATATTCGGTGTGCGTCTGCCGGGCGACGAGCGGGTGGCTGGCGGGTTGACCCAATCGGACCTGCAGGACATTGCCGCGCTGATCGCCCAAACCGGACAGGTTGATTATCTCAACATCATAGTCGGGACCAACTATGAGCGTGCAGGTCGCATGGACCATTGGCCACCGACCCCGGCACCGCACGGATTGTTCGTTCTGCTGGCGGCAGGCATCAAGTCGCGTGTTGCGCTGCCGGTGTTCACGACTGGGCGCATTACAGATCCTGAAATGGCCAACGCGATCATTGAACGCGGTGATGCGGATATGGTCGGGATGACCCGCGCCCAGATCTCGGATCCCGATCTTGTTCAAAAACTTGTCGAGGGACGCCCGCAGGACATTCGACCCTGTGTCGGAGCCAATCTTTGCATCGCTCAGGCGATGGCCTCGAAACCAATCCGTTGCATCCACAATCCGTTGACCGGGCGAGAGGCCGCCTGGGGCGATGCCGTGCGAACGGATACGCCAAAGACCGTTGCCGTCATTGGTGGTGGCCCGGCCGGGCTGGAGGCTGCGCGTGTCGCTGCCGAGCGTGGTCACCATGTAACACTCTACGAAGCCAACGACGATATCGGCGGACAGTTTGCCCTGTGGGCGCAGGCGCCAATGACACGCGAGTTCCGCAAGACCCTGACGTGGTATCGTACGCAGCTCACTCAACTTCAGGTCCGTATCCACACGGGCAAGCGGCTCACTCCCGATGACGTCGCAAGTCTGGAGGCAGATGCCCTGATCCTGGCCACCGGAGCGCGAGCTGCAGCGCCGATCGCCAAGGGAACGGGTGCTGGTTCAATCCCGGTTGTCGATCCGTGGCAAGTCATTGCCGATAATCCGGCTGGGCAGCACATTCTGATAAATGATGAAGGTGGGGGCCGTGCTGCGCTATCTGCCGCCGATGCATTGCTTGACAGGAACCGGATAACGCTTGTCACAGCCGAATATGCCATTGGTGAACTGGTCACTCCAACCGTGCGCGCACCAATCTACAAGCGCTTCCTGGCGGGTGGGGCGGTGATGCTGCCCTCGCAGGAAATCCATGCCATCAATGGAAGAGCCGTCATACTGCGTTCGGTGCATACCGCAGATGAAACGCGTATCGAGGACGTTGATCTTGTTGTTGACTGGCGTGGTGGCGTTGTTGAGGCGGGTCTGCAGGCGAGCGTCGAAG